>JBBQTP010000095.1:0-15914 GCA_038213205.1 Caulobacterales bacterium | reverse complement strand
GCTAGAACACCCCCATGAACGTCAGCGCCTTCGACCTCTTCAAGCTGGGGATCGGCCCCTCAAGCTCGCACACCATGGGCCCGATGACCGCCGCGGGCCGCTTCCTGGAGCGGCTGGGCGCGCGCATCGACGCGACCGCGCGCGTGGAGGCGACCCTCTACGCGTCCCTGGCGCTGACCGGCCGCGGCCACGCCACCGACCGGGCTGTGATCCTGGGGCTCTCCGGCTTCCAGCCGCGCAGCCTGGATCCTGACCAGGCCGACAAGGTAGTCACCGACGTGCGCGCCAACCAATGGCTCAACCTGGCGGGCAAACACGGCATCGCCTTCGACGAAGCCCGCGACCTCAAGTGGGAAGGCCGCACGCGGCTGCCGCAGCATCCCAACGCGGTGAAGTTCGCCGCGTTCGACGCCGCCGGCGGCCTGGTTGTCGAGCGCACCTACTTCTCCATCGGCGGTGGCTTCGTCCGCGACGAGGACGAGATGGGCCTCAACACCCCGCCGGAGGGCGCCGCCCTGGTCGACGTCCCCTACCCGTTCGATTCCGGCGCGGAACTGCTCGACCTGGCGTCGAAGGCCGGCCTGACCATCGCTGAGCTGATGCGCGCCAACGAACGCGCCCGGCGCAGCCAGGCCGACATCGACGCCGGCCTCGATGAGATCGCCACCGCCATGTACGCCTGCATCGACCGCGGCATGAAGACCGACGGAGTCCTGCCCGGCGGCTTGAACGTGCAACGCCGCGCCTACCAGGTCCATCAATCGCTGATGAGCGACGCCGACAAGCGCCTCGCCGACCCGCTGGCCGCGCTCGACTGGGTGAATCTCTGGGCGCTCGCCGTGAACGAGGAGAACGCCGCCGGTGGCCGCGTCGTGACCGCGCCGACCAACGGCGCGGCCGGCCTCCTGCCCGCGGTGCTGCGCTACTACGACCGCTTCCACCAGGGCACGCCCGACGGGCGGCGGACCTTCCTGCTGACCGCCGCCGCGATCGGCGCGCTCTACAAGAAGAACGCCTCGATCTCCGGCGCCGAGGTCGGCTGCCAGGGCGAGGTGGGCGTCGCCTGCTCGATGGCCGCGGCCGGAATGGCCGCCGCGCTCGGCGCCTCCAACGCCCAGGTCGAGAACGCCGCCGAGATCGCCATGGAGCACAACCTGGGCCTGACCTGCGACCCGATCGGCGGCCTCGTGCAGATCCCCTGCATCGAGCGCAACGCCATGGGCGCGGTGAAGGCCATCGACGCCTGCCGCCTCGCCCTGCTCGGCGACGGCCAGCACACCGTCAGCCTCGACAAGGTGATCGCCACCATGAAGCGCACCGGCGAGGACATGAGTGCGATCTACAAGGAAACCTCGCTGGGCGGCCTCGCCGTCAACCTTGCCGAATGCTGATCCGGAGAACCGCACGATGATCGTTGAGATGCGCACCTACACCTTGGCCCTGGGCGCCACGGGCCGCTACTTCAAGCTCTACGGCGAGAAGGGCCTGGCCGTGCAGAAGCGAATCCTCGGCAACCTGGTCGGCTACTACGCCGTCGAGGTCGGCGAGCTCAACCAGGTGGTCCACCTTTGGGCCTACGACAACATGGACGAGCGCGCCAAGCGCCGCGCCGAACTGTGGGCCGACAAGGAATGGTTGGCCTACGTCGCCGAGGTCGGATCGCTGGTCCTCAAGCAGGAGAACCAGATCCTGACCCCCGCCCCGTTCTTCAAGGTCCCGACCGCCGCCTGAGCGATGTCGGAACGCCTGGGCCCGGCGCGTCCTTGGGGGCGTGGAGGAACACCATGACCAGCCTGAAGATCACCCTGCAGCAACACGTGGACAGCGGCTTCACGCCGGGCCTCGTGGCGCTCGTCTCACGCGGTGACCAGACCGAGGTCGTCACGGCGGGCGCAATGTCGATCGGCGGGCCGCCCATCGCTCGTGACACCATTTTCCGCATCGCGTCGATGACCAAGCTGGTGACCGCCGCGGCCGTGATGATGCTGATCGAGGAGGGCAAGCTGAAACTCGACGAGCCGGTTGACCGGCTGCTGCCGGAACTGGCC
Organism: Caulobacterales bacterium; assembly: GCA_038213205.1. Taxonomy (GTDB): domain Bacteria; phylum Pseudomonadota; class Alphaproteobacteria; order Caulobacterales; family Caulobacteraceae; genus Phenylobacterium. Next base: position 13,866 of record JBBQTP010000095.1, on the reverse strand, counting down.
AACCGCCGGGTGCTGAAGCGCATAGACGGACCGCTCACCGACACCGTACCCACCAACCGGGCGATCACCGTCGAGGATCTCCTGACCTTCCGTCTCGGCTGGGGTATTCAGTTCGATCCGAACCTGCCGATCAGCAAGGCGATCGCCGACCTCGGGATCTGCGGCTTCGGCATGCCGAACCCCGAGCAGCCCTTCGGGCCGGACGAGTGGATGCGCCGTCTCGGGACCCTGCCCCTGATGGCCCAGCCAGGCCAGCAGTGGCTTTACACCACCGGCTCCGACGTCCAGGGCGTGCTGATCGCCCGCGCCGCCGGCCAGCCGTTCGCCACTTTCGTCCGTGAACGGATCACCGAGCCCTTGTGCATGAAGGACACCGGATTCTTCGTGCCGGCAGAGAAGCTTGGCCGGCTCTGCACGGCCTACATGCCCAACGCCGGGAAGCTCGAGCTCTTCGACGACCCGGCGCACAGCCGCTACGCGCACCCCCCGCAATTTCCCGAGGGGGACTCCGGCCTCTGTTCGACCGTCGACGACCTCGCGGCCTTCGCCCGCATGCTGCTGTCCGGCGGCGGGCGGCTCCTCAGCCCCAGCTCGGTCAAGGCCATGACCACCAACCACCTGAGCGTCGAGCAGGCCAAGGGCGGTGAGGAAATCCTCTGCAAGGGCCACGGCTGGGGCTACGGCATGTCGGTCCTCGCCTGGCCTTCCGGCGACGGCCTACAGCCGGGGGCCTTCGGCTGGAGCGGCGGCTTTGGAACCTCGCTCTACATGGACGCGGCCAAGCACCTGACGAGCATCATCCTGACGCCTCGGGTCTTCGACGGCCCCGACCCGCCCCAACTGCACAAGGACTTCTGGGCCGCATGCTACCGCTAAGACCGCAGCGTGGTCTCCATCCGGTCGATCAGTTCGATGGTGCCGTGTTCGCGGCGGCCGGCGTCGTCGTAGCCATCGAGGAAGGCGCCTTGCTCGCACAATCTCAACCGCGTCCCGCCGGCCACCGCATGAAACTCCAGCGTCGCCAGCGAGACCGACAGCTTCCGGCCCTCATGCCACATGTCGTAGGCGTAGACGATCCGCTCGCCCGGCACGATGTCGAAGTAGACCGCGTCGAACAAGCTCTCGTCGCCCGAGCTCCGCCGGCCCTTCACCCGCTCGCGGCCGCCGGGCCGGAAGTCGAATTCGCGCTGCACGATCCGCCAATCGCCCGGGCCGAAGAACCAGGCCTGCTTGCCGGCCGCCGTGGCGAAGGCGTCGAACACCCGTTGCGGCGCCACATCGGGATAGGTCCGCTCGATGTTGAAGACGCCATGGACGATGCTGCGCCCGGTATCTTGCATAGCGGTCATTTGGGTTCTTCTTCCGGAAAGCGCTTGAGGTGCACGCCCAGGCGGTCGAGGCGCGATTCCCAGTCGGTGCGGCGCCGATTGATCCAGGTCTCGGCCAGGCTCATGGCAGCCGGCTCCATGCGGCAGGTGCGGACCCGGCCGATCTTTTCGGAGGCGACCAGCCCGCTCGCCTCGAGCATCTGCAGATGCTGGTAGACCGCCGGCAGCGACATGGCGAACGGCTGAGCGAGCTCGCTCACCGAGCAGGGCCCCTTGGCCAGCCGCTCGACCATGGCCCGCCGCGTCGGGTCGGCCAGCGCCTGAAAGGTCAGGTCGAGGTTGGACACTCAGCCGTCCTTCAGCGGGAAGTACTGGAAGAACGGCTCGGCCTCAGCCAGCACGCGCTGCACGCTGGGCCGCGTCTTAAGGCGTTCGAGGTAGGCGCGCAGGGACGGCCACGCGTCGAGCGAGACCGCGTAGTCGGCGTAGTAGAGCGCCGGGAGCGCGGCGCAGTCGGCGAGCGTGAAGGTCTCGCCCATGGCCCACGGCCCGACGATCATCGGCGCCACGAGTTCCAGGCCTTCGCGCACCTTGGCGCGGTTCTGCTCGGCGCCGAACGGGTCTTTCGAACCTTCGGGCCGCATCCGCTCGGCGACGATCTGCTGGAATGGATTGTGAATGTAGCTGTCGATCAGCCGGTCGAGCAGGCGCACCTGCCGCGCGGCGTCCGGGTCGGCGGGGACCAGGCTGCGGGCAGCCGGATAATGCTGCGCCAAATAGTCGATGATGACGCTCGACTCCGGCACCGTGTGGCCGCGAGCGTCGTCGCGCAGGACCGGGAACTTGGCCAGCGGCCAGACCGCCTGGAACGCCGCGCGGTCGGCGGGGTCGCCGAGGTTCACCACGCGCGGCTCGAAGTCCACGCCGGTGTCGTAGAGCGCGATCAGCGCCTTCCAGCAGTAGGATGACAGCGGGTGGTCGTAGAGGGTCAGGCTCATGTCGGGTCTCCACACTTAAGCATATGCCTAAGTATAAGATCGAGAGGAAATGCGCAAGCAGGGCGGCGAGATTTCATGCTGTCAGCCCTGCAGCGCCTTGCGGGTCTGTTCCCAGTACTGGGCGCCGGTGATCAGGGTGACGATCGTGGCGAGCCAGAACAGGCTGTGGACGGCGATGGCGACCGGACCTTCAATGGCCGGGTTCTGGGACAGGAACGGGAAGGCTCCCCAGGCCGCGACCACCAGCTCGCCGGTCAGCGCGACCATCTGCAGGGTGGTCTTCCACTTGGCGAGCATCGTCACCGGCAGTTTCACGCCCTTGCTGGCGCCGACTTCGCGCAGCGCACTGACCGTGAACTCGCGGAACAGGATCAGGCCGGCCGGCAGCAGCACCATCGGCTGCGGCCCCAGCGCCATCAGGCCGAGCACCGCGCCGCAGACCAGAACCTTGTCGCCGATCGGATCGAGGATCGCGCCCCAGATGCTCTCGGCGTCCAGCTTGCGGGCCAGCCAGCCGTCGAAGAAGTCGGTCACTGCGGCGATGGCGAACGCGTAGACCGCCCAGCGCTGCAGGGCGAACTGGGTCTGTGGCTCCAGATGGTCGGAGAGGCCGGGCACCGCGCCGGCCGCCGCGGCCAGCGCAAGGAACATGAACAGCGCCAGGACCAGGCGCATCGACGTCAGGATGTTGGGGAGCGACTTCATGCTTGAGCCCAGCGTATGGCCTCGGCCTTCGTTCCCCGCAAGCCTCGTCTCGGCGCTAGGCGGAGAGGACCGCCGGCGCCTGCGCGCGCCGACGGCGAAGCATCGCGCCGAGGCCGCCGAAGCCAACCAGCATCAGGCTCCAGGCCGCGGGTTCCGGCACCGCATCTCCGTCGCCGCCGCGGCGACCCGCCAGTTTCACCGAGACGTCGTCGATCAGCGTGATGCCCAGGTTGCTGTAGGCGATGAACGTGAGGTCGCTGCTGGTCGTCGTCGCGAGGTAGGGCTGGGAGACCTTGAAGAAGGGCTGGGTGGGATTGTTCGCGAACTCCTGGACCAGATTGCCTTCCCAGAAGACCTGCAGCAGCGAATCCGCCGGCTCGGTCGTCGCGAAGGAGAACCAGTAGGACAAGGTGTAGACATCGCCCACGGTGGTGGCGACGTTCGTGCTGAGCAGGGCGGTGTCGTCGGACAGGGCGTTGATGTAGGCCGCGTTCGCGCCGGAGTGGATGCTCGACGGCGTGCTGATGATGCTGACCAGGTCGGGCGAGAAGGTCCAGTTGAAGAGGCCCTGCTCGAAGCCGCCGTTGGTGACCAGTTCGGCGGCGCCCGCGGGCAGGGCAATCGCCGTGGCGAGCACGGCGGCGACGATAAGCTTTTTCACGGGGTACGCCCTTATCTCGATGACACGCTCGCGTGCGCTGACACCGTCCGTAGGGCGCCGGGAGCCCACTTAATCCGGCAATCGGCACCGCGCGGTCAGATGCAGCGGCGTGCATGTCGGCGCACGGCGCCGCCTTACTCATTGCCGAAGATGGAGCCCAGTATGCCGCCGACGATGGCCGCGCCGCCGATCGCGGGCGCAATGCCCATGCCGCCGCCACGGCCGGATCCGTTGTCGCTGCCGGGCAGGTAGCGGGCGATCTCCTCGGCCAGGTTGAGGATCGGCATGGATTGCAGCCAGATGTGGCCCGGCCCGGTCAGCGTCGCCAGGAAGAAGCCCTCACCGCCGAACAGCATGTTGCGGAAGCCGCCGATCATCTGAATGTCGGTGGAGACGGTGGGGTCCTGGATGCCGATGTGGCCGGCGTGGACCAACAGCCGCTCGCCCGGCGCCAAGTCCTTCTCGACCACCTCGCCGGAGAGGTCGAGGAAGACGGTGCCAGGCCCGGTCACCCGCTGCAGAATGAAGCCCTCGCCGGCGAAGAAACCGGCGCCGAGGCGCTGTTGCAACGCGATCTCCAGCGTCACGCTCATCTCGGCGCAGAGGAAGGTCTCCTTGCGGCAGATCAGCGACTGGCCGGGGCTGAGCGTCTTGGCGATGATCGTGCCCGGGAAGCGCGGTGCGAACGCCACGTGGCCCGGCCCGCGCGCCGCGGCGTATTCGGTGATGAAGAAGCTGCCGCCGCCCATCGCCCGCTTCAGCCCCTGGAACAGGCCGCCGCCGGTGTGGGTGTTCATGGCGATGCCGTCGTTCATCCAGGCCATGGCGTGGGTCTGGCTGTAGATCGCCTCGCCGGGGTTGAGGTCGATCTGCACGGTCTGCATGACCGTGCCGGCGATGTCGTACTTCATGACGGGCTCCGGGTTAGGGCGGCGTACTCAGAGTACGCCCGGCTTCTTCGGCACAAGGCGCAGGATCTCGCTCGGCTTCTCGTCGGTGACGACGTAGATCAGGCCGTCGGGGCCTTCACTGACGTCCTTGGTGCGCTTGCAGCGGTCGGTGAGCAGCTTCTCCTCGCCGACCACCTTGCCGGCCTTCAGCGACAGGCGAACCAGCTGGCGGCCGGACATGGCGCCGATGAAGACGCTGCCCTTCCAGGCCGGGAAGGCCTTGCCGTCATAGAAGGTCATGCCGGAAGGCGCGATCGAGGGGTTCCAGTAGTAGACCGGCTGTTCCATGCCGGCCTGGACGGTCTTGCCGCCGTTGATCAGGCCGCCGCCGTTCTCGCGACCGTAGCTGATCACCGGGAAGCCGTAGTTGCCGCCGGACTTGATGCGGTTGAGCTCGTCGCCGCCCTGCGGCGTGTTCTCGGCGACCCAGAGCTCGCCGGTTTTGGGGTCCAGCGCCTCGCCCTGGATGTCGCGGAAGCCCAGCGCATAGAAGGCCGGGTTGGCGTCCTTGTTGGCGAGGAAGGGATTGTTCTTCGGGATCGATCCGTCGGTGGCGATGCGCAGGATCTTGCCGCGCGGGTTCTGCATCGACTGCGGATTGGGGCCGCCGGAGGCCACCTCGGCCGAGGGGATCAGCAGCGTGCCGTCGCGGCCCTGGACGATGCGGCGCGGCACCAGGTCGGGCTGTTCGTAGATGGTTTTGAGGTCTTCCAGCGCGGTGTCGTCGGCGGAGAGCCTGGCCTTGACGATCTTGCCAATCAGCGGCTTGCCGGCGCCTTCGGAAGGCGCGGTGTAGCCGTAGTAGAGGGTGCGGTTCTTGGCGAAATCCTTGTCGAGCACGACGTTGGAAGCGGCGCTGAGACCCGACTGCTGGATGGCCGGCGTGCCCTTCAGCGGGTCAGAGACCACGCCCTTGGCGTCGATGGTGCGCATGCCGCCGGCGCGCTGCGGGATCAGCATCTTGCCGTTCGGCAGGAAGGTGATCGCCATCGAGCGGTCGAGCTCGGCGACCTTCTCGACGGTGAAGTTGGCGCTGACCTTGACGATCGGGGCCTTGGTCTGGCCGGCGACGGCGGGGGGCAGGTGATAGCCGTCCTTGGCGTTGCGGTTGGCGCCGCAGAGACCGCTGACGCGGGCGTTCTCTTCCGGCGATCCGTAGACGCCGGCGTAGTCCGGGCCGGGCGGGAAGGAAGGTGGGGGCGCGGGTGCGGCCTGGCCCCAGGAAGCCGCGCCGGGAATGAGGGCAAGCGCCAGCACGATCGCAGACGCGGCGCGCGAGGTGCGGAGGGTGTGAAGCACGGGCGGTTCCCCTGGGGTTTCGATCTTGTCAGGGGTCTTGCATCTCACGGCGCGCGGCCGCGAGCTAGAGCGCGATTAGGGTGACCGCGCTACGACTTCGCCCAGCAGGTCCGGCGGGAAGGGCGGCGCCGGCCGCGGGGCGGGGGCTTCGGCAGGAGTCTCGGGCTTGCTCGGGGTCACGCCGAGCTCGGCGCAGAGGCGGCTGACCTGGGCGTCAAGGTCGGCCCCGGTGAACCCCTCGGTGAGGGCTTCGATGTCGATGAGATCGTCGAGCTCGCCGTCGAGCCTTTCGGCCTCGGCGGCGTTTTCGGCCTCGTTCCAGATCAGATAGGTTCCCGCCGCGCGGATCCGCGCCTTGCGATGGTCGCTCCGACGGCCAAGTTCGACGCGCTCGCGAGCCGCAGCCTCGCGCCCGGCGCGCTCAGCGTCGCGAACCAGCTTGGCTTCCAGGGCGAGGGATTGGCGCAGCGCCCGGGTAGCCCTGTGGAAGGCCGCGGTGGCCTGGGCCTCGATCTTTGGGTCGTCGCAGGAGAGCGCACGATCGAGGTGCATCATCGCCAGGCGTTCGGCCGCCTCGGCGACCCTCGCCAGGGTCGCTGCATGCCGCTCCGCCATTTCGACTACATCGATCGTTGAGAACAAAAGTAGAACAACCGGCGGCCTGAGTCAAGACAAATCGCCGAAAAACGCACGGCGCGCCGCAGCCGTCGGCCGAGTTCGTGCAGGCACGCTGAACGGCCGGCAGTCCGGCGAATGGCGCGATCCGGCAAACCGGCTGGAGACCCGATACTTCGCGCCGGGGCCGGACATCTGCGGGGCCGGCCAGAGCCTGCCGTGTCGCGCGCGCGACACGGCCTGCACGACGCGACGGCGCAGACCGAGCCGGCGGACCCTACAGCGCGGGCCCCTCATTGTGCGACAAGCCTCACGGACCCGGCCAGTGGGTCAAGCTTTCGCGAAGCAATGGCTTTGGGCTTGCAACCGCATAAGTAGTAAACGCGCCCACCTAACGTATTCGCTGAATCGCGTTCTATAACTCGCCCCTGCGGCGAACCCGCTTCCCATCGCATAACAACGATCTTAACCTCAGCGAAGGATTTGGATGGGGCATGCGTTTAGGTGTGCCTCCTTGCGGGAGCTGAACTATGAAGCGTGCTACGAAGAATTTGCTCATTGCTGCTGCCGCGGCCGGGGCTCTATTGTCAGCCGGTGGGGCGAACGCCTCGCTCAACGTTTTCCACGTCTTCACGGGGAACAACGGCCTTTCCACGGCGGGCTTTGGTTCGACCACCAACAGCGGTAACCTCACCGCCAACGTACCGCTCGGTTCAACCGTCCTGGCGGCGTACCTCTATACGTCGTTGTTCTCAAACACCTCGACTCCGACCGGTACGCTAAACGGGAACGCAGTCAGCTACACCACGCTCGGGGTCAACTCGAGCAGCTGCTGCTCGCTTCAGGCATCGCGCGCCGACGTCACCAGCATCGTCGCCGGCGTCATCAACGGCGGTCTTGGCGGCGCCTACAACTTCGGCGTCACCGAGGGGAGCAGCACCCAGGACGGCGAGGCCCTGGTGGTTGTCTATTCGAACGCGGCGCTCGCCGTCTCGACAGTCGCCATCCTGGACGGCTTCTCTCAGTCGACTGGCGACAACAGCTCGCTGAGCTTCAGCTCAGCCCTCAACCCGGCAGCGTCCGGCTTCCAGGCCGAAATGCGAATTGGGGACGGCTTCAGCTGCTGCGATCAGGCGTCGAATATTTCGGTCAACGGCCAGCTGATGACCACCGTTGCGGGCAACAACGACGACAGCGTCGACGGGGGCGTCTCCAACGGCAACCTGATCACGGTAGGCAGCGACAACGACCCCTTCACGGTCGCTTCGCCGGGGACCCCGCAGACAAATTATTTGCTCGACCACGAGCGCTACAACCTCACGCCCTTCATCAAGAACGGGGACACCTCAATCAACATCCACACGCTCAACCCCTCAAACGATGACAACATCTTCCTGGAGACCTTCCTGGTGTCCGGCGAAGCGACCGTGCACGGCAATGGCGGCGTGCCGGAGCCGGCCACTTGGGCGATGATGCTCATGGGCTTCTTCGGCCTCGGTGCGATGATGCGCCGCCGTCGCGACGCAACCGTCGCGGCCTAGGCCCGACCCGACGGCCAACGAGACAACGCCGCCGGCCCCTGGTCGGCGGCGTTTCTTTTTGCCCCGCTCCCTAGCCGGCTTGCTAGGATGGAGGGCGAAGACACCAGCCTGGGGACGCGAATGCTGAAAGCCACGCACTATCTTGCGGCGCTCGCCGCCTGCGCCGCGCTGAGCGCCTGCACCGCCAAGACCGAGAAAGCCACGGGTCCCGATGCCCAGCCGGTGGCTTCCATCGATGGCAAGACCATAACCCTCGCCGACTTGAAGGCCGTGGAAGCCGGCGAACCGAAGCCCACCAACCCACAGGCCGAGGTCGCTCTGCACAAGGCCGCGCTCGACAACATCGTGTCGCGCAGCCTGATGGCCCGCGCCGCGGAAGCCGACAAGCTCGACACGACGCCCAGCGTCCAGCGCGATAGCGTGTGGGCGACCGAAGGCGTCAAGGCGGCGGCCGAGGCCAAGAAGGTCATGGCCGAGGTACAGCCGCCCAGCCAGGCGGTGATCGACAAGTTTATCGCCGACAACCCGCGAGCCTTTCGCGACCGCAAGTTCCTCGTCGTCGACCAGGTCGTGGTGATGAGTTCGATGCCGGCCCTGCCCTCGCCGCAGCCCCGCACACTCGAGGCCTACCAGGCGGTTCTCGACAAGGCCGGCGTCGCCTATGAGCGCCGCCTTGATCTCGTGGACAGCGGGGCCGCCGATCCCAAGATCCTGGAGAACCTGCTGTCGATGCCGAAGGATGGCGTCTTTCAGGTGAACAACGGCCGCGGCGTCACCATCAACCAGATCCGCGACATCCGGCCGAGTCCGCTCACCGGGGCCGGCGCGGTCGCGACCGCTCGCAACTATCTTACCAACAAGGCCGCAGAGGCGGCGGCGAAAGACTATCTCGATGGTCTGCGCAGCGCGGCCCACGGCAAGATCCGCTACGAACCGGGTTACGAGCCACCGTCCACCTGAGGGCATCGTTAGGACGGCCCCGCGATAAGGGCCGGCTCACGGATTTCATTGGGGTTTGCGTGGCGGGGCGCCTTGGGGCCGGTGGCTTGCAGAGCGCCTCAGGTCAGCGAGAGCCTGCCGACGAAGGCTGTTGAGGGATCGCGGTTTAAGGACCCTGCGCCGGCGCGGCAGCGGGAGTGAGGCGAGGAGGCCTCGGGTCCACGAGAGTGGGCTGCAACCCCCTCCGCCTCCTCGCTGCGCTCGGATCCACCTCCCCCTCAATCGGCCGATGGCCTGGGGGAGGATCTTGGGCTTCGCTCAGAGCCCTCAATCGCGCTGAGCGCTGGGAGAGGGTCTTGGGCAAGGAAAAGCCGCCGGGGTTAGCCGGCGGCTTTTGTGGTCTTTGGTCGAAGTCTTAGGCCGTGACGGCCCGGCGACGACGGAGCGCGGCGCCGGCGAGGCCGAAGCCGCCGATCATCAGGGCCCAGGTGGAGGGCTCAGGAACGGCGCCGCTGGAGAGGCGGATGTTATCGACCAGCGGGCCGATGTTGTCGGCGCTGGTGGTGGCGACGTAGGCGGTGGCGGACCCGGAATTGCCGGCGATGAAGCTCAGCGAATAGTGGGTCCAGCCCGAGTTGGAGGCAAGGGCGTTGTCACCCGCGCCGATCGCCGGGCCGAAGGCCGAGCCGCCCGGACCCAGGTCCAGCGGGCCGGTGCGGATGATGCTGTTGAAGGCGATGTTGCCGGCTTCGGTCTGGAACCCGAAGTCCCACTGATCCGTGCCGCCGCGCTTATTGCCGGCCAAGTCGAACGACAGGGTGATCTTGTCGCCCGTGACGAAGTTGAAGGCGTTGGAGCGGAAGATCGCGCCGTCATTGGTCGAGCCGTCCAGGTCGATGTAGTTCGACGAGCCCGACAGGTTAAAAGGGTTCGGCGTGCCGATCAGGTCGACGGTGCCGTCGGTAGGGTGGAAGCCGTGAGTGAAGCTGTTGAAGTTGAGATCATAGACCCCGTCGCCGTGGACGGTGGGGCTGTAGCTCTCGAAATTCTCGAACGCGATGGTCGTGGCGTGGGCGCCGGAGGCCATGATCGCGGTGGCGGCGACAGCGCCGAGCAAGGTCTTCACAACTGACATTTCAAACTCTTTCATCTGGTTACTGAAGCCCTAACAGCCGGCCGCAAGCTTTGCTATGTGATTCCCTTGTGGAGCGACTGGCCCCGAACCGACGGTTGTGGTTCGGGGCCGCTCGGCCTAAGCCCGCAACCATGGATTACGGCGATTATCTCCAGCTTGACGCCCTGCTGAGCGCGCAGGAGACGGTGACGGGCGAGCATGACGAGCTGTTGTTCATCGTCATCCATCAGGCGACGGAGCTGTGGCTGAAGCTGTCGGTGCATGAGATCCGCGCGGCCTCGGCGGACATCGCCGGCGACGACCTGCGGGGCGCGTTCAAGACCCTGTCGCGGGTGGCGCGTATCCAGGCGCACATGATCCAGGCGTGGGAGATCCTGGCGACCATGACGCCGTTCGACTACGCCAACTTCCGCGAGAGCCTGGGGGCAAGTTCGGGGTTCCAGTCGTTCCAGTACCGGCAGCTGGAATTTCTGCTGGGCGCCAAGGACGTCAAGATGCTGGCGATGCATGAGGCGGGCACGCAGCGGCGCGGCGACCTGGAGGCGATCCTGCGGGCGCCCAGCCTCTATGACCAGGCGCTGCGGCTGTTGGCCAGGCGGGGGTTCGACATTCCGGCCGAGCGGGTGGAGCGGGACTGGTCGGAGCCTTACGAGGCCAGCCCGGCGGTGGAGGCGGCGTGGCTGTCGATCTACCGCAACACGGCCGATTACTGGGACCTCTACGAGCTGGGCGAGAAGCTGGTCGACCTGGAGTACCGCCTGCAGCAGTGGCGGTTCACCCACATGAAGACCGTGGAGCGGATCATCGGCTTCAAGCGCGGCACCGGCGGGTCGGACGGGGTGAACTACCTGGTCAAGGCGCTGGACCGGAAGCTGTTCCCGGAGCTGCTGACGCTCAGGACGGCGATGTAGGCAACTCCGCTCTTCCCCGCGAAGGCGGGGATCCAGGTGTTTTTGTTGCGGGCTTGAGGCGCCGTGGACTGGCCAGTCGATCGCAGGGACGGAAAAAGCCTGGGTCCCCGCCTGCGCGGGGATGAGCGGATTTTTTTTGGGCGCCCTAAGGCAGCTCGCGGACCCAGATGTTGCGGAAGTTGAGCGGGGGGCTGGGGTCGCCGTGGGCCTGCAGCTTGATCGGGGCTGACGTGTACGGACGATAGTAGGGCTTGCCGATGTAGAGGGTCTCGCCGGTGAGCACCGCGGCGTTCTGGATCAGCACGCCGTTGTGGAAAGCGGTGAGCTTGGCGGGCGAGATGACCTTGCCGTCGGCTGTAAAGGTCGGCGCGGTCCAGACGATGTCGTAGGCCTGCCATTCGCCGGGCGGACGCGCGGCGTTCACCAGCGGCGCATATTGCTTGTAGAGGCTGCCGGCCTGGCCGTTGGCGTAGGTGACGTTCTTGTAGCTGTCGAGGATCTGCAGCTCGTAGCCGAAGTCGGTCCCGCCGGTGGACGCCAGGAAGACGCCGGAGTTGCCGCGGCCCTGGCCGGAGCCGGTGACGTCCTTGGGGATGCGCCATTCGAGGTGCAGCTGGTAGTTCCTGAAGCTGCGCTTGGTCTCGATGTTGCCGGCCTTCTTCTCGACCGTGATGACGCCGTTCGCCACGCTCCAGCCGGCGGGCTGCTTGTCGCGGGTATTGACCCACTCTGCGAGCGACTTGCCGTCGAACAGCACGATGGCGTCGGAGGGGGCCGCGGCCGGGGTCGCACCGGGCGTCACGATGGCCGGGACCGGGGTCCAGACCTCGGTGTCCTGCGGCTTGGCGCTGGGGTCGGGCGACGGGACGGCCTGGGCCAGCGCGGTTGTCGCGGTGAGGGTGAGTAGCGCCGGAACAAACGCAAAAAGCCTGGGTCCCCGCCTGCGCGGGGATGAGCGGAACGCGGTCACAGCTCCCACCCCTTCCGATACTGGCGGGCGAGGTACTGGTTGGCGGCGGCGACGTTGGTGACCTTGCCGGCCACGCCGTCGTATTCGATGGCCTGGTCGGCCTTCAGCGCCACGATGCCGAGGATCATCGTCTCGTTGAGGCGGGTGGCGTATTCGAACGGGCAGGAGATCTTCTCCTCGCCGCGGATGGCGCGGATCCAGTTCATCTCGTGGGCGGCCATGCCGCCATCGGCGATGCGCGGGAGGGACGGCGCGATCTTCCTGGCCTTCTCGTCGAGGCCCTCGCCGATCAGCACGGGTTTCTCTCCGTAGGTTTCGTGCATCAGCATGCCCTTGGCGCCGACGAACAGCACGCCGCCGTCGGGGCTCATCTTCAGGTTGGCGGGGAAGCCGGCCGGGGTCTCCGGCAGGATGCCGCCGTCGTACCAGGTCATCTTGAGCGGGCCGCCGCCGCGCTCCTTGGCGCCGGGCGCATGGCCGAACTCGTAGTGAGTGACGCTGGCCAGCGGGAAGCTGGTGACCTCGGGCGGGCGGCGCGTCGACCACAGGCTGGCGTTGCCGGCCCAGCGGGAGTGGCGGGTCTCGATGCGGGTCGGCAGGCCGGGGTTCAGCGCCCAGAACGGGAAGTCGATCAGGTGCGCGCCCATGTCGCCCAGCGGGCCGGAGCCGAACGGCACCCAGCCGCGCCAGTTGAAGTGGGCGTAGGCCTCGTTGTAGCCCCAGTCGACGTTGGCCGGGCCCAGCCAGGTGGGCCAGTCGAGGCCGGCGGGGGTGGGCGTGGGCGCGGGCTTGGCGATGCCCTGCGGCCAGACCGGACGGTTGGTCCAGACGTGGACCTCCTTCACCGGGCCGATGACCCCGCCGCGGATCAGCTCGATGACGCGCCGGCCATCGTCGCCGGAGTGGCCCTGGTTGCCCATCTGGGTGACCAGCTTGGGGTCTGCGGCGGCCATGGCGCCCAGCTTACGGCTCTCCTCGACGGAGTAGGTCAGCGGCTTCTGCACATAGACGTGCAGGCCGCGCTCCATGGCCATGCGGGCGGCGACAGCGTGGTGGTGGTCCGGCGTGGCGATCAGGACGGCGTCGATGTCCTTCTGGGTGTCGAACATCACCCGGTAGTCCTTGTACCGGGTGGCCTTGTCGTAGGCGGCCTTCAGCGGGATCCGCTCGGGGATCAGGGTGAAGTGCTCGTTGAGCAGGGCGCGGTAGACGTGGTCGTAGTCGACATCGGCGGTGGCGACGATGTTCTGGCCGGTGAGCTTGGCCATGTTGGCCGCGCCCTGGCCGCCGGCCCCGATCACCGCGATGTTGACCTTGTCGCTGGGGGCGAGCTTGCGCGCGGTGGCGAACGCCGGCTGGGCCAGGCCCGCGGCGGCCGCGCCGGCGGCGGTGACCATCATGCCCCGGCGAGTGAGGCCGCCTCTCAGATACGCCGCCATCGTCAGCCTCCCCTGTCGCTTTTCGTTGCCGCAATTGGCCTATCGTTCGGCGGCGTTGGCAAGGCCAGGGGAGGCGTGACGCTGGGTCAGCTCATGCGGTGCAGGCCGCAGAGCTTGTTGCCGTCGGGGTCGCGCAGGTAGGCGAGGTACATCTTGCCCATGCCGCCTTCGCGCACGCCGGGCGGGTCCTCGATGGAGGTCCCGCCGTTGGCGAGGCCGGCCGCGTGCCAGGCGTCGGCCTGTTCGGTTGAGGCGCAGGCGAAGCCGATGGTGCCGCCGTTGGCGCAGGTGGCGGGCTGGCCGTCGATCGGCAGCGAGAGGCCGAGCGTGCCGGTCGGCGTGCGCCAGAACACCCGATGGCGGTCGACAAAGCCC
>JBBQTP010000094.1:0-15932 GCA_038213205.1 Caulobacterales bacterium | reverse complement strand
TGCGCAGCGCTCGCTGGTCGGCGTCATAGTCGTCCCAGCCGATGACGTGATCGGCCCAGGCCGCATCGTGGTCGCCAGCGTGGCTTTTGCCGCCCGGAAACACCAGGGCGCCGGAAGTGAAGTCGATCTGGTGATGGCGCTTGACCATCAGCACTTCGAAGCTCGGGTCGTCGCGCAGCAGCAGGATGGTGGCGGCCGGTTTGATCTCGGCTTTGGACGTTTCACTCATTCGCCAAGCTTGGGACGCTGACGGTCCAGGCGCAAGCCGGGTGTCAGGCGATCTGCACAGCCCCAACCTCGGTGCGGCGCTCGCCGGAGAGCTCGTCCATCTTTTCGAGCAGGTAGTCGACGTCGTCGCGGGCGGCGGTCTGCGGCTGGGTGAGGAAGCGTTCGAGCATGTGCTGCTGAAAGCGCTCCAGGTCGCGGGCCCCGCCGTCGAATTCCATGGAGTGATAGGTGTCGACCGCCGCGCGGAAGGCGGGGAACAGCCGCGCCGGCAACCCGGCCCGCTCATAGATGGCGCGCAGGCCCAGCGGACCGGCGTCATGGATCATCAGCCAGGTGCGGTGGTGCGGCACACCGGCCAGCTCGGCCACGCCCCACTCGAAGAAGGTCATGTGGCCGTGGGCCAGGGCGCGCAGCAGCAGCGAGGGGCTGAGCTTGTCGGTGGCCGCGAGGTGGGTGACGAAGCCCTTCACGTCGGCGGTGTGTCCGGCCTGGTCCACCAGGTCGATGGTCGCCCGCTCGGCCGTGCCGATGGCGATCTCCAGCGCGGTCTCCGGCGCCACGGAATGGTGGGTGATCAGGTGGTCGCGCAACTTGTCAGAGACCAGGGTCACCAGCTTCTCGCTGACCGAGAGCGGCAGCACGTTGCGGTAGGCGATGGCCGATAGCACCTGCTCGTGGGCCTCGAAGCGGCTGATCACCTGCTGCAGGGCGCTGTCCGCGAAGTCGGCGTTGTCATTGGCGCAAGCGGCGGTGACGGCGCGCGCCGAGCCGTGCTCGGCGATGGCGTCGGTGACCGGCCGCGCCAGCATCGGCCGGCGTGCGATGGCCAGCTGGCGCACCGGGCCGCCCAGCCGCACGATCCGCGCCAGGTCCTGGTCGCTGAAGGACGGGGAGAAGGACAGCACCGGCAGCGAGACGCTCTCGACGTCTCGGGCCAGCCGCAGGGCCACATCGCGCGGCATCTGGGTCGAGGCTTTCAAGGTGACGGCCAGCGCGCGGCGCACCATCTCGGCGGCGTCGGCGGCCATGACCCGCAGGATCTCGCCGGCGTTGACCTGGTCCTCGTCGCTCAGCGGCTCGGAATCGATGATCTTGCAGAGCTTGTAGGCGCTGGCGGCCCGCTCATCGGCGGTCGCACCCTTCACCAGCGTGCGGATATCTTCTTCCGTCAGCGCGGAGCGCGTCGTCGACATGGCCGCCCTGATTCCCGCCTCGAGGCGACCTGATCCGCGCCGGACCCGCAATCCGCCCCAACTCCCATGAGTCCGACTGTCCACGGTCATGCTTAACGGCCGGTTAGGACGCGAATCTGTGGATTAAGAATTCTTCCCTCGCCGGTTCCCTCTTTGGGCGGCCTGCGGCAAAGAAGATGGCCAAGACGAAACCGGGGAACGCCACGTGCTGCTCAAGGGCCTGAAGGTCGTCGATTTCACCGCCTACATCGCCGGGCCCGGCGCGGCGGCCATCCTGGGCGACTGGGGCGCCGAGGTGATCAAGGTCGAACGGCGCGAGGGCGACAACATGCGCCACGTGTTTGCCGACCTGAAGAATGACATCGGCGCGAACCCGACCTTCGAGCTCGACAACCGCGGCAAGCGCGGGATCGTGCTGGACATCACCAAGCCGGCGGGCCGCGACGCGCTGGCCAAGCTGGCGGAGACCGCCGACGTCTTCCTCACCAACACCCGGCCTGTGTCGCTCCGAAAGTACGGGCTGGACGAGGCCACCCTGCGCGCGGTCAACCCGCGTCTGGTCTACGCCGTGATCACCGGCTACGGCCTGGACGGCCCCGATGCCCACCTGCCCGGCTTCGACGTCACCGCCTTCTGGGCGCGTTCGGGCATCGGCTACATGACGGCGCCCAAGGGCACGGAGCCCTTCATGCGCACGTCTGGCATGGGCGACCACTGCACGTCGCTGGCCACAGTCTCGGCGATCCTGGCGGCCCTCTACGAGCGCGAGAAGACTGGCGTCGGCCGCATGGTGCAGACCTCGCTGCTGGCTACCGGCGTCTATCTCTGGGGGTCGGACCTGGCGGTGCAGCTCAAGCTCGGCCGTGTGGCCTCGATCCGCCCGCGGGAGAATCCGATCAACGCGGTCGCCAACCACTTCCGCAGCTCCGACGGCCGCTGGTTCGTGCACAATCCGCGCGGCGGCTCCGGCGGCTGGCAGAAATTCCTGGAGGTCGCCGGGCGCCCGGACCTCGTCGACGACCCGCGCTTCGCCACCGGCAAGGAGCGCCGCGCCAACGCCCGCGAACTCGCCGCCGAGCTGGAGGCCGCGTTCGCGGAACTGCCTTTCGACGAGATCGCGCGCCGGCTCGACGCGGCCGACCTCGTCTGGGCGCGATTCCAGACGCCGGCCGAAGTGGACGCCGATCCGCAGATCGCGGCGGCCGGCGGCTTCGTGGAAGTCGAGGACGGCAAGGGCGGAACCTACCGCTCCCCCGCCAGCCCCGCCGTCTTCCCCGGCGAGCCGTCGAAGCCCCGTCCGCGCGCCCCGCGCCTGGGCGAGCACACGCGCGAGGTCCTGGCGGAATTGGGCTACGGGGACGCCGAGATCGACGCGATGTTCGCTGCGGAGGCCGCCGCCTAGCTCTTGCTGCGGCTTTCCGACAGGACCTTGAGCATTTCCGACGTGAACAGCGACCCGGTGAGCCGGCTGCCGACGCCCGCCTGATCGGCGGGCTGGGTTCCGCGCAGGATCAGCGAGATCAGTTCCTGCTGGGTCTGCTGACGGTCGAGCGAGCGGGCCGAGGCGTAGTGTATGAACCCGCCGTCGTTGTTGACCGGCGCCGCGTCCGGCGAATGGGCGACAGGGGTCGAACTCGAACCCGCGGCCTTGGTCAGGTTGGCGTAGACCTCGCCGACGGTGGCGGCGCGTCCATCGCGATAGAAGATCGCCTTGTTGGCGTGAGCCGCGTCGGGGAACAGCTGGGCCGCCGTGACGCCGGGGCGGGTTTGAGCGGCTTCGATCAGCTTGGCTGAGCCCTGGGGTCCCAGAAAGTGGGCGGCGTAGAGTTCACCCGCGGTGGGGGAGCGGCCCGTGCGGCCCTTCAGATAGGCTGCGGAATCCGAGGTCATCTCGCCGGCCATCAGCGAGGCAGCGTGCGGGTCGAGCCGCAGGTCCATCACCGTACGGCGCGCCTCAGCTCCGCCCGGCACATGATAGTGGCCGTCAGAACCCTTATTGATCAGGTCGGCGTAGCGGGCATAGCCGTACTTGGCGCCGTGCTGCTTGAGGGTGGAGAGCCAGGTCTGCTCGACGAACTGGAACAGACCTACGGCCGATGAAGTCCCGGCCTTGGCGGACGGGTTCATGCCGCTCTCGCGGTGCGCGGTCCTCATCAGGAATGAGAAATCCACGCCTGTGGCCTGGCTGGCCCGCTGGATCGCCGACTCGACTACACTCCTGATGCCCTCGATGGCCATGCGAGGACTCCTGAACCATCGTGGTTAATGCCGCGCTAACCATGATTAAGCGCCGCATTCTAGTTGGTCGTGGCTGGCGGTCGCCGCGCGGGTCGGTGTCGGCCTCGTAGGCGCGCGCCGGCCGCTTGATCGCCGCGCCGAACTCGGCGGCGGCATAGCGCTCATCCTGATGGCTTGCGTCCACCCTGGCGTCCCCGTCCCGCTTTGCCAAGGTAGTCGGCGGGCCGGGGAAGTCTTACAGAGCCCTATTGTTCGGGTTGGCCGGGCTTGGGCTTTTCCTTTTCCTTCTCCTTGCGCTGGGCCTCCTTGGCGGCGGCGGCCTGGGCGTGTTGGGTCGCGGCCTGGGCCTGCTGCTGCTCGTGGGCCGCTTTGGCGGCCTGGGCCTGCTGCTCATGGGCGGCGCGGGCGGCCAGAGCCGCTTGCGCTTGCTGCTCATGCTGAGCGCGCTCGGCCTGGGCCTGTTGTTCATGCGCCGCGCGAGCGGCCTGAGCGGCCTGGGCCTGTTGCTCGTGCTGAGCGCGTTCAGCCTGAGCCTGCTGATCATGCGCGGCCCGCGCGGCGACCTGCTGGCGATCGGCCTCGGCCTTGGCGTGGTTGGCAGCGTCGGCCTGAGCCTTCTGCTGCTGGCGCATCGCCTGGAGTTGGCGCGCGGCCTCCTCGTTGCGGTGGGCCAGATCAGCCGTGGCCTGTTGTTGGGCCTGCTGTTGGCGGGCGGCCTGGAGTTGGCGCGCCGTCTCCTCGTTGCGACGCGCCAGATCGGCCGAAGCCTGTTGCTGAGCCTGCTGCTGGCGAGCCGCCTGGAGTTGGCGGGCTGTCTCCTCGTTTCGGCGAGCCAAGTCGGCCGAAGCCTGTTGCTGAGCCTGCTGCTGGCGAGCCGCCTGGAGTTGGCGCGCGGTCTCCTCGTTTCGGTGAGCCAAGTCGGCTGTAGCCTGTTGCTGGCGAGCCGCCTGGAGTTGACGCGCGGTCTCCTCGTTGCGGCGCGCCAGGTCGACCGTCGCCTGCTGTTGGGCCTGCTGCTGGCGCATGGCTTGGAGCTGGCGCGCGGCCTCCTCGTTTCGACGCGCCAGATCAGCTGTAGCCTGCTGTTGGCCCTGCTGCTGACGCATCGGCTGGAGCTGACGCGCCGTCTCCTCGTTGCGACGGGCGAGATCTAACTGGGCCTGCTGATCGCGGGCCGCGCGGTCCGCGTCGGCCTGTTGACGCTGCTGCTGGTCGAACCGGCTGCGATCGCCGTTCGCGAAGTCGCGGCGGTAATCCGGCTGCGGGCCGCCGTGCTGCGCGGCCAGAGCCGCGGCGGCGATCATCGCGGCGGTGCGGGCGGCGTAGGCCTGGCGCTGGTCGCGCTCCTGACGCCAGGCAGCGTCCTGCTGCTGAGCCTGTTGATCGCGAGCCTGCTCGTCACGCCAGCGGCGCCAGTCGTCATTGCGCTGCTGCTCGGCCTGCCACTGCTGGCGCGAGGCAAAGAGGTTATCCCGGCGGGCGCTCCAGTCGCTGGCGTAGGCGGCCTGACGCCGATCGTGCACCGCGGCGGAATAGAGTTGGCGGGCGCGGGAGAGGTAGCGCGCGGCGATGTCAGCTTCCGAGGGGGCGTAGTTATCGTAGGGCCGGCCGTCGGCGTAGTAGACCTCGGCCAGCTGGCCCTGGTCGTAGGCATAGGCGTACTGCGGGTCGCGGACCAGGAATGGATAGTCGCTGTCGCCGCGGTAGTAGTATTCGCGATTGCCGCCGGGGGTTTGCTCGACGACGCGGTATTCGCCGCGGCCGGAGCGCCAGACGTAAGGCCGCGAACCCTGGTAGTCGACGGTGTAGTCGGGCGGGCTGTCGCCGAAGCTGTCGGCCATCCGGTAGGCTCGGTCGACATAGGCGTAGCGCGGCCGCGAGGTGCGCGCCAAGCGGCGGATCGGGGCGGCGGCCGGCAGGGCGTTGGCGTAGGGGGCGGGCGCGGCCACGTTTGGCGGCGGCGGCGCCTCAGCCAGCGGCAGGCTGGCGATCGGCGCGCCTGTCGCGGGGCCCGCGGCGGGGCCGGCGGTCTTCTGGTCACAGGCGGTGAGCCCAAGGACGGCGGTCGCCGCGGCGGTCAGCAGGAGTGTGCGATAGGTCATGGGTGTTAGAACCCCTCTACAAGCTGCACCGTTCCCAATGCGATGTACGAAGGTTGCACGCCGACCCATGAACCGCACTGGAACCGAGCCGGTCATCCGCACGTCAGGATCGCCGAAGTGACCTTGACCAGTTCAATTTACGGGCGTCATATATCACACGTGTAATATCTATCGCTGCCACAACGTCAGGGAGCATCCCATGGTCGTCCAGCACGCCGTCCCCTTCGCCTATGATCCCCCCACACGGCCGATGCCGGCGCAGGTGCGCGTGGCGATCGGCGTGTCCCTCGCCTTCCATGCCGGGCTGCTGGCCTACCTGGCCTACGCCCGCTTCAATCCACCACCGCCGCCTGTGGAGATTCCCGATCGACCGATAGTGGTGACGACGTTCACCCCGCCGAAGCCGCCTGAGGCCACGCCAGACCGGCCGCACGATCCGCCACCGATCCACATCCCGCCGGTCATCGACCTGCCGCCGATCGCGCCCCTGCACATCGACCCGCCGCTGGATCCGCCGAAGATTGTCGCGCCGCCCGAGACCTACACGGTGGCTAGCGCCGATCCGCCCAGGCCACCGGTCTCGCACGTGATCGGCAATCCGAGCTGGCTGCGCAAGCCCACCGGGGCAGAGATGGCCGGCGCCTATCCGGAGAGCGCCATGCGCCGCGAGATCGCCGGGGTGGCGACCATGACCTGCGCGGTGGCCGCCAACGGCAGCGTGCGCGACTGCAAGATCGTCTCGGAGAGCCCGCCGGCCGCCGGCTTCGGCGCCGCGGCCCAGAAGCTCGCCCGCTACTTTCGCATGAGCCCGCCGACCATGGACGGCCAGGCGGTGGACGGCGGCACGGTCAACATCCCGATCCGCTTCAGCCTCGACTGACCCCAGAGCTAGTAGCTCTTCGGCAGGCCGAGCACCCGCTCGGCGAGGAAGTTGAAGATCATCTCGCGGCTGACCGGGGCGATGCGCGGGATCATCGCCTCGCGGAAGTAGCGCTCGACGTCATATTCCTTGGCGTAGCCCATGCCGCCGTGGGTCAGGACGGCGGTCTCGCAGGCCCGGAAGCCCGCCTCGCCGCCCAGGTATTTCGCCGCGTTGGCCTCGGCCCCGCATTCGCGCCCGGCGTCGTAGAGGGCGGCGGCCTTGAAGGCCATCAGGTTGGCTGCCTCCAACTCGGCCCAGCAGCGGGCCAGCGGGTGGGCGATGCCCTGGTTCTGGCCGATCGGCCGGCCGAACACCACCCGCGCCTTGGCGTAGCCGGCGGCCCGCTTCAGCGCAGCGCGGCCCAGGCCCACAGCCTCGGCGCCGATCAGCACGCGCTCAGGGTTCAGGCCCTCCAGCAGATAGTAGAAACCGCGGCCCTCCTCGCCCACCAGGGCGTCGGCCGGGACCTCCAGGTCGTCGATGAATACCGAGTTCGACTCGATGGCCTTGCGGCCCATCTTGGGGATCGGCGTCGCCTGGATCTTGGCGCGGTCGAAGTCGACGTAGAACAGGCTGATCCCGTCTGTGGCCTTCTTGACCTCGGCCTTCGGCGTGGTCCGGGCGACGATCAGCATCTTGGTCGCCCGTTGCGCCATGGTGGTCCACATCTTCCGTCCACGGATGACGTAGCCTGAGTTGGTGCGGGTGGCCTTGGTCGTCAGGCTGGTGGTGTCGAGGCCGGCGTCGGGCTCGGTGACGCCGAAGCACATGCGGTCCTCGCCGGAGATCAGCCGCGGGATCAGCTTCTGCTTCTGCTCAGGCGTTCCGAACTTCACCAACGGCATGGGGCCGAAGATGTTCAGGTGCAGCGCGCTGGCCCCCGTGAACCCCGCCCCGCTTTCGGCCACTGCCTGCATGGCGATCGCCGCCTCGGTGACTCCCAGGCCGGAGCCGCCCAACTCCACGGGCATGGCCGCGCCCAGCCACCCGGCTTCGGCCATGGCCGCCACGAAGGCCTCGGGGAACTCGCCGGTCTCGTCGGTCTCGCGCCAATAGTCGGCGTCGAAGCGGGCGCAGAGCTTCAGCACCGCGTCGCGGATCGCCTGCTGCTCGTCGGTGAACCAAAACCCGTTCATGGCGTGCCGAACCTCCCGTCCTGAAGGCGTTGAGGGTCGAACCTTGCGGCATAGGGGCCAGGATCACGGCCCATGACGCAAGCCGTCACCATCTGCGCGACCAGCGGCGCCAGCAGCCAGCCGTTGCGCCGTGCGCCGGTCGCCAGTATCACCTTCACCGCTGACGAGGGCCCGACCATCGGCAGGCCGTCCGCCGTCGCCGCGCGCACCCCGGCCGAGACGCCGAAGGTGGCCTCCGCCAAGTCGGGATAAAGCCGCCCGGCAGCCGCGACGAGCGGACCGAGCGCCGACGGATCGACCTTCGCCTCGGCCACGCCGGGCTCCATGGTCGCCCCGATCGCCAGGCCGTCGGAGGCCGGAACCGCATAGGCGGCTTCCGTGCGCAGGCTGACGCCCGCGCCGCGCACATCCATGAACCGCAGGATCTGGCCGCGGATCGGGGCGAGCCGGGCAAGTTCGGGGGCTACCTCGGCCAGCCGCTGATCCGGGCCGGTGGCGATCACCAGCGCATCGGCGTCGCCCACGCCCGTGACCGCCTCGCGTCGGAACAGAACCCCGGCCGCCTCCGCCGCGCGGCGCAGGGCCGCCAGCGCCTGGCGCGGTTCCAGCCGCCAGTCTTCGCGCACCAGCAGGGCGTGGTCGAAGGCGGGCGCGAGCGCCGGGGCGAGGCCCTCGATGGTCGTGCGGGACAGCTCCGTGGATCGCACGCCGAGCTTGGCCAAGCCCCGGGCGACATCGGCCAACCACGCCGCCTCGCCCACCGCAATGGCGCCCGAACGATCCAGCGCCACGCCGGCGCGGGCTTCCAATCCCGGCCACAGGTTGCGGGCGGCGATCAGGTGCTTGAAGGCCGCCTCGCCACTGTCGTCCAGCACGGCTTCGAACACCGGCGCCAGCATCCCGGCGGCGACCGCCGAGGCGCGGGGGGTCTCCTCTGGATCGCAGACCGTCACCGAACAGCCGGCGTCGGCCAACGCCAGCGCGCAGCTGAGCCCCAGCGCGCCCGCCCCCGCCACGATCACGCTAGCGCCCCTGCTCATCAGCCTAACGAGCGGCGGCGCTCGCGAAAATCAAGCGGAATGCGCCAATTGCCGGAGCCAGCGCCCTCCCCTAGCGTGGCCGCGACAGTGGCTCTGAAGGCGAGGTTTTCGATGCGTCGTGCGTGGATGGCGGCGGCGGCGTTCGCCCTGGTTGTGGCCTCGCCGGTCCTGGCCCAGCCGATCCCGGCGGCGGTGATCACCGATCCGGCGCCCGGCGCCGCCCATCCACCGCACCAGGAGCAGGCCCTGGTGCCGAGCGCCGGCCTCGGCATGAACGCGCTTTTCATGCTGGCCGGCGGGGCGGGGCCGCACCCGACCATGATCCTGTTCCACGGCTTCCCCGGCAACGAGCAGAACCTCGACCTGGCCCAGGCCGCGCGGCGCGCCGGCTGGAACGTGCTGACGCTGCACTACCGGGGCTCGTGGGGCAGTCCCGGGGTCTTCACCCTGCTGCACGTGATCGAGGACGCCAAGGCCGCCGAGGCCTTCGTCGAGGACCCGGGCAACGCCGCCAAGTACGGCATCGACCGCAGGCGTATCGTACTGGCCGGCCACAGCATGGGCGGGTTCGCCGCAGCGTCGGCGGCCCGCGACAACCCGAAACTGGCCGGGGTGATCCTGATCGACGCCTGGAACATCGGTTCCGACGCCGCCGACTTCGCCAAGCTGAACGGCAAGGCGCGCGCCGTGGCGGCCGGCCAAGCCTTCGACGACCTCGGCAACGCCCTGGCCGGAACCAGCCCCAAGGCCATCGCCGACGAGATCGTCGTCCACGGCAAGGACTGGAACGTGCTGGACTGGGCGCCGCGCCTGACCGCCAGGCCGATGCTGGTCATCGGCGCCGAGAAGTCCGGGGGCAAGGATAGCCACGCCATCGCCCAGGCCGTCGCCAAGGCCGGCGGCCACGTCACCGACATCACCGTGCCGACCGACCACCCGTTCTCCGATCACCGCATCGCGCTGGCCGGCCTGGTCGTCACCTGGCTCGACGCCTTGCCGAAGCCATGACCGGATACGTAACGGTCCGTACCGAGGCACATGCGCGAGGCCGCGTCGCCTTTGTAACGGTCGACAATCAGAAGAAGCTCAACAGCCTGTCGTCCGAGGTGATGGCTGAGTTCGTGGCGACCTTGCACCGCCTGGCCGCCGACCCCGAGCTGCGCGCTGTCGTCCTGACCGGGGCCGGCGACAAAGCCTTCATCGGCGGCGCCAACATCGACGAGATGGCGGCGGTCGCCACGCCGGCCGAGGTCCGCGCGTTCATCCTGAAGGTCCACGGCTGTTGCCAGGCTATCCGCGACCTGCCCGTGCCGGTGATCGCAGCGATCAACGGCTTCTGCCTGGGCGCCGGCCTGGAGGTCGCCGCGGCCTGCGACATGCGGCTGGCCGCCGACACCGCGATCTTCGGCATGCCGGAGGTCAGACTGGGCATCCCCTCGGTGGTCGAGGCGGCCCTGCTGCCGGGGCTGATCGGTTGGGGGCGCACGCGCCGCATCCTGATGACCGGCGAGACCTTCAGCGCCGCCGACGCACTCTCCTGGGGTTTCCTCGAGGACGCTCATCCGCCCGGCGAACTGGCCGCCGCCGTGGCCGCCCTGCTGGACAAGCTGCTGGAGGCCGAGCCCCGCGCGGTGGCGATCCAGAAGGCGCTGATCCAGGCCTGGGAGGATCTGCCCATCAGCAGCGCCGTCGCCGCGGGGGTCGATGCCTTCGAGGACGCGTTCACGACCGACGAGCCGCGTATCTCGATGGCCCGTTTCCTCGCCGAACGGGCCGCGGCGAAGGCCCGCTAGACGCCCGCCGTCTTCGCGGCGGGATGGGCCTCGCCCCAGCCCTGATGCCATTCGGGCTCGCCGGAATAGCGCTCCGCCAGGAAGTCCACGAACGCGCGCACCTTCGACGCCAGGTGGCGGGCGTGCGGATAGACGGCGTGCACATGGATCAGCGGCGCTTCGTAGGCGCAGAGCAGCGGAACCAGCCGGCGGGCCCGCAGGTCCTCCGCCGCGGCAAAGGCCGGCGTCACCGTGATTCCCATGCCGCGCCGCGCCGCGGCCACGCAGGCGTCGGCGCCGCCGAACGTCATCCGCCCATGCACGCGGACTTCATAGCGGTCGGACGGGGCGCCATAGGTCCAGACGCGGGGGTCGCGGGCGTTGTTGTCCATGATCGCCTCGTGCCGGGCAAGGTCCTGCGGCGCGGCGGGCGTCCCCGCCCGGGCCAGGTACTCGGGCGACGCGCAGGTGACCATGCGCACGGCCGCCAGCTTGCGCGCGATCACCGAGGAGTCGGCGAGCTGGCCGATGCGGACGCCGACGTCGAAGCCTTCTTCCACCAGGTTGACCATCCGGTCGGTGGAACTGACGTCCAGCGACACCTCTGGATAGGCCTCGGCGAAGTCCAGCAGGGCCGGCGTCAACTGGATCGCCCCGAACGACACCGGCGCGGAGATCTTCAGCGTGCCCCGCGGCCCACTCTGGTCCCGGACCGAACTCTCCAGCGTCTCGAAGTCCTCCAGCAGCCCGCGGGCCCGTTCCAGATAGGCGCGCCCGGTATCGGTCAGCGACACGTCCCGCGTCGTGCGGTTCAGCAGCCGCGCGCCCAGCCGATTCTCCAGCCGCGCCACCAGCTTCGACACCTGCGCCGACGACACCCCCAGCCGCCGCGCGCCCTGGGTGAAGCTCTTGGCGTCAGCTACCGCCGCGAAAGCGTTGATCTCGTCGAACCGGTCCATGGCGATTGCTTCCTGTTCGGAAACATACTTATGCAAACAGCAGCGATTATCAACGAACCCGGTAGGGCGCATCTACGGGTTCGAAGTCAGACCCCAGGAGTACTCAGATGTCCCAACCCCGCAGCGTCGCCGTTATCGTCGGCAGCCTTCGCAAGGATTCCGTCAGCCGCAAGCTGGCCCATGCGCTGGAGGCTCTCACCCCAAACCTCAAGTTCACTGAGATTCCGATCGGCGACCTGCAGCTGTTCAACCAGGACCTGGAAGCCACGCCGACCGCCGAGTGGATCGCCTTCCGCCAGAAGGTCGCCGCGGCCGACGCCGTGCTGTTCGTCACGCCCGAGTACAACCGCTCGGTCCCCGGCGCCCTGAAGAACGCCATCGACGTGGGCTCGCGCCCCTATGGCGCCAGCGTCTGGAACGGCAAGCCCGGTGCGGTGATCAGCACCTCGCCCGGCGGCGTCGGTGGCTTCGGCGCCAACCATCACCTCCGCCAGTCGCTGGTCTTCCTGAACGTGCCGCTGCTGACCAACGAAGCCTACGTCGGCAACGCCTTCTCCCTGTTCGATGAGAGCGGTGAGCTGATCAACGAGGCGACGACCGAGTTCCTGCGCGCTTACGGCCAGGCGTTCTCGGCCTGGATCGAAACCATCTCGCCGCAGGCCGCGGACCAGAAGGCGGCCTAGTCGTGAGCCTGCCCACGCTTTTCATCCCGCACGGCGCGGGGCCCTGTTTCTTCATGGACTGGACCCGCGGGCCCGCCGACACCTGGAACCGGACCGCCGCCTGGCTGAAGGGCGTGGTCGCGGACCTGCCGGAGCGGCCCAAGGCGATCCTGGTGGTCTCCGGCCACTGGGAGGAGCCGCAGTTCACCGTCGGCTCGGCGGCCCGTCCGCCGATGCTGTTCGACTACTACGGCTTCCCGGAGGAGACCTACCGGCTGCGCTTCGACGCCCCCGGCTCCCCGGCCCTGGCCAAGCGGGTGCGCGAACTCCTCGGCGGCGCGGGCTTCCCGACTGCCGAAGATGCGGAGCGGGGCTACGACCACGGGGTCTTTGTGCCCCTGCTGCTGGCGACGCCCGAGGCCGACATTCCGGTCGTGCAGCTCTCGCTGCGTCACGACCTCGACCCGGAGGCCCACCTGGCCGCCGGCCGGGCATTGGCGCCGCTGCGGGATGAGGGCGTGCTGATCGTCGGCTCCGGCATGAGCTGGCATAACATG
Organism: Caulobacterales bacterium; assembly: GCA_038213205.1. Lineage (GTDB taxonomy): Bacteria > Pseudomonadota > Alphaproteobacteria > Caulobacterales > Caulobacteraceae > Phenylobacterium. The sequence continues at coordinate 3,123 of JBBQTP010000094.1, read as the reverse complement.
CGCGGCTTCTCGCCGGCCTTCACGGCCAAGTCTGAGGTGTTCGACGCCTGGCTGACCAAGGCGATGGCCGATCCGGCGACCCGCAGCGCGGCGATCCGAAGTTGGAACGATGGGCCCTACGCCCGCGAAGCCCATCCGCGCGAAGAGCATCTTGCGCCGCTGTTCGTAGCCGCCGGCGCGGCGGAGGGCGAGCCTGGACGGCTGGCGTTCCGCGACGTGGCGATGGACGTGGCGATCTCGGGCTACGCGTTCGGCTGACGAATGCAGCTCATTCTGACTCCGCTCGGGGAGCGAGCGGCGAGGGCCTTCCTGGAGGTGATCCACACACCCGCCGTCGGGAGGGCCCTCAACTTTTTCGGTCAGGCCGCGGCCGTGGCCTCAGCAACCTGGGCGGCGCGTTCGAGCGCGGCCTCGATCACCGCATAGAGCCGGCCGGCCTCGATGGGCTTGGCCACGAAGTCGTCCATGCCGGACTGCAGATATTCGCTGACCTGGTGGGCCATGGCGTTGGCGGTCAGCGCCACGATCGGCGTGCGCGGCCGACCCTCGGCGCGTTCGCGGGCGCGGATCACCCCGGTGGCGGTGGGCCCGTCCATCTCCGGCATCTGCACGTCCATCAGGATCAGGTCCCAGGGCTCTCGGGCCCAGGCCTCGACCGCCTCGCGGCCGTTGCCGACCATCACCGGGTCGACGCCGACCTGACCCAGCAGGGTCTTCAGCACGAGCTGGTTCATGCCGTTGTCCTCAGCCGCCAGCACGCGTAGGGCGGCCCCCTCGGCGTGGACAGTCGGCTCGGCGACGTGAGGCCGGGCCTTCTCCGGCGCGTCGCCCACCCACGGCAGCGGCAGATCGACGGTGAAAGTCGCCCCCTCGCCTGGCGCGCTCTTCGCCGAGATGGCGCCGCCCATCAGCTGCGCCAGGTCGCGGCAGATCGCCAGGCCCAGGCCCGTGCCGCCGTATCGCCGCGTGGTCGAGGCGTCCGCCTGTTCGAACTTCTGGAACAGTTTGGCGAGCTTGTCGGCCGCGACCCCGATGCCGCTGTCGCTGACCACCAGGCGCAGCGTGCCCCGCCGGCGGCTGACCGTCACAGCGACGCCGCCGCGCTCGGTGAATTTCAGGGCGTTGGAGACCAGGTTGTAGAGGATCTGGCGCACGCGCACGCTGTCGCCGCGATAAACCCCGCGGGCGGCCGGCTGTACCTTGAGCTTGAAGTCCAGGCCCTTGGCCTGCGCCGTCGCGGCGAAGGCGCCCAGGGCGCCGGAGGCGGTCTCGTCGATGTCGAACTCGGCCTGTTCCAGCTCCAACTTGCCGGCTTCGATTTTCGAGAGGTCCAGCACGTCGTTGAGGATGGCCAACAGACTCTCGCCGGACTGGCGGATCACATCAAGCCGCTCTCGCTGATGTTCGGCCAGATCGCCCATGGCCATGGCCTGGGCCATGCCCAAGACGCCGTTCAGGGGCGTGCGGATCTCGTGGCTCGTGGTGGCCAGGAAGGCGCTCTTGGCGCGGGTGGCGGACTCCGCCTCTTCCTTGGCTTGCAACAGCGCGTGCTCGGCGGCCTTGCGGTGGGTGATGTTCTGCATCGCCCCGATCATCCGCAGCGGGCGATGGTCTTCGTCCTGCAGGTAGATCACCGAGCCCTGGACCCAGATCTCCTTGTCATCGTTGCGGATGACCCGGTACTCGGGCTGGTAGGGCTCACCATGCTCGATGTGCCGTTCCCACTGGGCCTGGACGCCGGGCACATCGCGCGGGTCGATCGTCGACCAGATATCTCGCGACAGTTCCTCGAAGGTCTTGGGCTCGGTGAAGAAAGTGTCTTCCGCGCCCTCCTTGACCAGTTCCTTGCGGCGGTAATCCATTTCCCAGACGTGGATGTCGGCGATTTCCATGGCCAGCTTCAGGCGTTCCTCCGAACGCGCCGTGCTCTCCAGGGCCTCGACCATCTCGGTGATGTCATGAGAGGTGATGATCAGGCCGCCGATCTCGCCCGTGGCGTCACGCCAAGGGGTAAGCTCGGCCTGCAGCCAGCTGATCGAACCGTCGGGCTTCACCATCTCCACGCGGTCGGCGCTGATCTGCTCGCCCTCAAGGCACCGTTCGTAGACCGTGCTCCACTTCTCGCGGGTCTGCGGCACGAGGTCGTAGAGCGAGCGGCCGATCACATGCTCGCCGACCAGGCCGCGGCTCTCCAGCCAGCGCGGGCTGGTGGAGATGACGCCCATCGCCCGGTCGGTCATCACCAGCGATATCGGCGCCGAGGCGATGATCTCGGCGACCATCTTCTGGGCCACATCGCTCTCGCGCCGAGCGGCGTCCTTCGCACGCTTGGCGAGGATGCGGGCCCATTCGTCTGCCACGAAGTCTGCCAGGTCCTGCAGCCGGGCCGCCAACCGGTCGTCGGTCTTGCGCGGCTCCAGGCCGGCGACCCAGATCGCGCCCACGGTGGAGCCATCCTCGACCTTGATCGGGGCGGCGGCGAAAAACCTCAGGTGCGGCGGTCCCGTGACTACTGGCTCGTCTCGGAAGCGCGGGTCGATGCGGCCGTCCGCGACCCAGACTGTTTCACCCTTGGCGATCGCCAGCCGGACAGCCGCCACGTCTTCGTCCTTGTTGCCGTCGCTATTCCAGACCTGGCCGCCGTCGATCAGGGTGATGCCGGCCCCGGCGACCCCGAACAGGGTCTTCGCCAAACGCGCCGCGCGCTCAAAGACGGCTCCGGATTGCTCCAGACCCTTGGGTGTCTTCAGCGAACGCCGCGTCTTCGGGCGCTGTGCGCCGGCCATGCCTCTCCCCAAGGTATTCTTTTTTTCTGACGTCTGTCATCGCCGAAGGACGTTAAGAAAGGGCTCCAGGCGCTCAGCGTGGGCGTACGCCCAAGGCGAGGTGATGGAGCACGATCCCGCTGGTGGTGGCGACGTTCAGGCTGTCAAAATCCCCGGCCATGGCGATGCGCACGGTGCGGCATTTCGCCAGCACCTCCGCCGGCAGGCCGGGACCCTCCGCGCCGAACAGCACCGCGGTCCGCGGGCCTGGCACGACCTCTCTCAGCTCGACCTGGCCGGCCGGCGACAGGGCGACGAGATCGAATCCCGCAGCGGCCAGGGCCTCGACCTGGGTCTC
>JBBQTP010000093.1:0-16110 GCA_038213205.1 Caulobacterales bacterium | reverse complement strand
GGCCCTGAAGGTGCGCGGCGACCGGCTGCCCTACTTCACCAATATCGAAACCCAGCACATCACCCGGGCCAGCCGCTACACCTCGGCCATCACCGGTTTCCCGGTGCAGTTCAACAAGGCGATCGTCGGCAAGAACGCCTTCGCCCATGAGAGCGGCATCCACCAGGACGGGATGCTGAAGGACCGCGGCACCTACGAGATCATGAGCCCCGAGACGGTCGGTCAGGGCGCCTCGAACCTGGTGATGGGCAAGCATGCCGGGCGGGCGGGCTTCCGCGAGAAGCTGAAGGAACTGGGCTACGAACTGGGCCAGAACGCGCTCAATGAGGCCTTCCAGCGGTTCAAGGACCTGGCCGACAAGAAGAAGCACGTCTTCGACGACGACATCATCGCCCTGGTGGACGACGCCCTGGCCTCGGGCTCCGACCGCATCCAGGTGAAGAACCTGCGGGTGATCGCGGGCACCGAGGGACCGCAGGAGGCCTTCCTGACGGTCACCATCGACGGCGAGGAGACGTCCGCCAACGCGACGGGCGATGGCCCGGTCGACGCGGTGTTCAACGCCATCCACAAGGTCGCCCCGCATGAGGCGATCCTGAGGCTCTTCCAGGTACACGCGGTGACCGAGGGCACGGACGCTCAGGCGCAGGTCTCGGTCCGGCTCGAGGAAGACGGCCGCATCGCCACCGGCCAGGCCGCCGACACCGACACGCTGACCGCCTCGGCCAAGGCGTACGTCAACGCGCTCAACAACCTCACGGCGCGCAAAGAGAAGTCCGCGCCCGACGCGATCGCGTCCGGGTTCTGAGCCCCACCGCTCATCCCGGCGAACGCCGGGACCCAAGCGGACTCTGGTTAGCCTACCTCGGCTTGGATCCCCGGCCCGGCCTTCGCGGCTGCGCCGCTCCGTTGGCCGGGGATGAGCGGGATTTTATGGAATGCTCTGGATCCTTCTGACCGCGGCGGCCGCGCCGTTGCAGGTGGCGCGCAATGCGCTGCAACGCGGACTGGTCGGTGACGCCGGGCCCTGGGGCGCAACCCTGGTCCGCTTCCTGTTCGGCCTGCCGTTCTCAATGGTGCTGTTCGCCGTCGTCGCCGTGCTGACACCGCACGCCGCCCCGCATCCCGGCGCGCGGTTCCTCGTCGCCGTGGCGGCCGGGGCCGTCGCCCAGGTCTGCGCAACGGCGGCCCTGCTGATGGCCATGCGCAGCTCCGGCTTCGCCGTGGCGACCTTCATGCAGCAGTCGTCCCTGCCGCTCGGCGCGCTGATCGGCTTCTTCGCGTTCGGCGACCGGCTGGCCGGCCTCCAGTGGACCGGCGTGGCGGTGACCTCGCTGGCCCTGCTCACACTCTCCTGGCCGCCGCGTGGGCAGACGACCGGCGTGGGCGCCGGCTCGCTCTACGGCCTGGCGTCCGGGGTGGCTTTCGCCATCGCGCTCAACGGCTACCGCCAGGCGGGCCTGGCCCTGGAGCCCGCGCATCCGATCTATTCGGCGACCGCGGCGCTCTGCGTCGCCCAGGCCCTGCAGTCGCTCGTCATGGTCCTGCTCCTGGCCGCCATCCGGCCGAGCGCGCTGACCGCAGTCTGGGCGTCGTGGCGGGTCTCGCTGGGCGCCGGCTTCTTCGGCACGGCGGCCTCGGCGTGCTGGTTTTCAGCCCTGGCGCTGGCCCCGGCCGGGCAGGTGCGGGCCGTCGGCGTGATCGAGGGCCCGATCGCCGCCGCCGCCGGCCGCCGCCTCTTCAAGGAGCGATTGTCCCTCCGCCAGATCGCGGGAGGAACCATGGCGGCCCTGGGCGTGGTGATGACCGCGCTCGGCTAGGGGCGTTCCCGCCGTTACTCGACAGCCAGGATGACGTGCGGCGCCTTGACCAGGGCGGTGATCGGATCGCCCACCGCGATAGCCAGGCTGCGGGCGCTCTCGAGCGTGATGGTGGCGGTGAGGGTCTTGCCGCCGCCGATGTCGAGGCCGACCTCGCTGTTGACCGCCCCGTCCTCGCGGCCGGTGACCACGCCGGCGATCTGGTTGCGGGCCGAGGTGCGCAGGTTCTCGCCCTTGGCCAGGATCACGAAGCTGGCCTTGATCAGGGCGATCGCCGGCCTGCCGGGTTCCAGGCCCAGCTCGTCGATGCTGCGCCGGGTCAGGATGGCGGTGATGTCGACGCCCTCGGCCAGCCGCAGCGTGACCTCGCCGTTCACCGCGCCGGGCGTGATCTCGGTGACGACGCCGCGCAGGGCGTTTCGGGCGCTGGTGCGCATGCCAAGACTCCAGAAAAGGTCGCGGGGCGCATCGCCGGCCAGACCCGCCTCAAGCTTGGCCAGGGCGGCGTCGATCTCGGTCTGCACGCGGCGGAAGGCCGAGACCACCGCCCGGCCCCGGGCCGTCACCACCGCGGCGCCGCCGGACTTGCCGCCCGGCGTGGCCTCGATCAGCGGGCCGTCGAACAGGTTGTTCAGCGCCTGGATGGCGTCCCACGCGCCCTTGTAGCTCAGGTCCAGCTTCTGGGCCGCGGCGCGGATCGAGCCCAGCTCGGCGACCGCCTCGATCAGAGTCACGCGGTCCACGCCGACGCGGGTTGTCGCCCCGCGCCGAAGCGTCACTGATGCGCTGAGATCGCCACTGTCGGACATGTCGCGACCCTATACCAACGCTCGCCTGGTGCGCCTCAGGCATCGTGCGAAGCCGCCACAACTGAGCGTCGTGGCGAACTCATGGCCGGCCCGCACACGAATTCGCGTACGGCGCGAACGCCCGCATCGTTCAATATGCCTTGAAATCAACCAATAGGCAGGGCAGGGAACGCCAAGTCCGCCAGTATTTCGTAACGACTCGACGCCATATTGTGCGTAGGCGAGTCGGTTCGACCCACCGGCGCGTCCGTCCCATTCCCGCCCCCAGTCTTCAGGGCCCTCCATGATCTCTTCGCTCTTCGGCGCCATCTCCAACGACATCGCCATCGATCTCGGCACCGCCAACACCCTGATCTACATGAAGGGCAAGGGGATCGTGCTGAACGAACCCTCGGTTGTGGCGCTTCGCAATGTCGGTGGACGCAAGATCGTCCACGCGGTCGGCATAGAGGCCAAGCAGATGCTCGGCCGCACGCCCGGCCACATGGAAGCCATCCGCCCGATGCGCGACGGGGTCATCGCCGACTTCGAAGTCGCCGAGGAGATGATCAAGTACTTCATCCGCAAGGTTCACAACCGCAAGGGCTTCGTGAACCCCAAGGTCATCGTCTGCGTGCCGTCAGGCGCGACGGCCGTGGAACGCCGCGCGATCAATGACAGCTGCCTCAATGCGGGTGGGCGACGTGTCGGCCTCATTGATGAGCCGATGGCCGCGGCGATCGGGGCCGGCTTGCCGATCCACGAGCCGACGGGTTCGATGGTCGTCGATATCGGCGGCGGCACCACCGAGGTGGCCGTGCTGTCGCTCTCCGGCATCGTTTATTCGCGCTCGGTGCGGGTCGGTGGCGACAAGATGGACGAGGCGATCATCTCCTACATGCGCCGCAACCATAACCTGCTGATCGGCGAGACCACGGCTGAGCGCATCAAGAAGGAAATCGGCACCGCCCGGGCGCCGGCCGACGGCGAGGGCCTGTCGATCGAGGTCAAGGGCCGCGACCTGATGCAGGGCGTGCCGCGCGAGGTGCGGATTTCCGAGAAGCAGGCGTCAGACGCGCTGTCGGAGCCGGTCGGCCAGATCGTCGACGCCGTGAAGATGGCGCTGGAAGCAACCCCGCCGGAGCTCGCCTCCGACATCGCCGACAAGGGCATCATGCTGACCGGCGGCGGCGCGCTGCTGCGCGGCCTTGACGCCGAAATCCGCGACCACACGGGCCTGCCGGTAACCGTCGCCGACGACCCGCTCTCCTGCGTGGCCCTGGGCTGCGGCAAGGTGCTCGAACATCCGAAATGGATGAAGGGCGTGCTTGAATCCACGCTAGCCTAGGTTGCGCGAATCGCAGGGGCGCCCAAGTCGCGGATTTGGGGGGCCTTTTGCGAGACCGCGGGAACGAGGCCTGAGTGTCCTTGAGGGACAATCCGTTCGGTGAATTGAAGGTCCCGCTGACCTGGGCGGCGGCTATTGCCCTGGTCGTGGCTGGGGTAGCCGCCACCGCCATCCTGCTCTCCGACCGACGCGAGACCTTCAAGGCCGAGGCCTACGGGGCGACGCGGCGCGCCAGCGACACGGTGCTGGCCCCGGTCGGCGACGTGCTGGCCGCGCCCGGGCGCTGGACAGGGCAGGGCGTCGACAACATCCGCGACTACTTCCTGGCCGGCTCGCAGAACGCAGAGCTCAAGACCGAGCTGAAGGAAATGCGCCAGTGGCGCGACGTCGCCATCGCGTTGAAGAATGAGAACGACCGCTACCGCACCTTGCTCGGCCTGAAGACCGATCCGCCGATCCCGATGGTCGCCGCGCGCATCGTCACCGATTCCAGGGGCCCGTTCGCCGACACCCGCCTGGCCAACGCTGGCGCGGAGAAGGGCGTCAAGCCCGGCAATCCGGTGATGAGCGAGAACGGCCTGGTCGGCCGGGTGATCGGCGTGACCACCGGCGCGAGCCGCGTGCTGCTGCTCACCGACATCGCTTCGCGCACGCCGGTGATGAACGACCGGACCAATGCGCGGGCCATCCTGACCGGCGACGGCGGACCTAACCCCAGGCTCGACTATCTGCGCGGGCGCGACCCAATCCGCGAGGGCGACCGGATGTTGTCCTCTGGCGACGGCGGGGTGCTGCCGCGTGGCCTGCCTGTGGGCACCGCGGTCAAGGGGCTCGACGGACGCTGGCGGGTGGTGCTGGCCTCCGACCGCGCTCCGATCGACTTCGTGCGCATCCTGCTGTTCGAGGATTTCACCCAGGTGGTGAACGCCCATCAGCTCAACGAAATGCCGGTACCGCCACCCACGGCCGGCGACCGCACGCTGACCGCCGCGACGCCTGCCGCGCCGGGCGCAGCCAAGCCCGCCGCGACGACCGCGACGCCGGCGCCCGCGCCTGCGGCCGACACGGCCAAGCCTCCTGTCGTCGCCAAGCCCGCAGCCGCCAAACCGCCACCCGCCGAGAACACCGACAAGCCTAAGCCGAAGCCGAAGGCCGACGGAACGGCGAAGACGCCGGACGCCGCCTCGGCCGCAAAGCCGAAGCCGCAACCCAAGCCGCCGACCCCCAAACCGCCTGACGGGGTCAACCCGTGACCGGCGCCCGCCCTCTCGAGCCCTGGCGTTGGATCGGCGTGCCGATGCTGCAGGTGATGATCGCGACCATCCTCTTCAGCGTCCCGCTGCGCCTGTTCGGCCTGCAGCTGCCCGAGCCGATCTTCGCCATGACGCTGGCCTTCGCCTGGGCGGTGATCCGCCCGTCGGTGCTGGCGCCCTTCGCCATTCTGATCCTCGGGCTGTTCCTCGATGTCCTCTGGGGCGGACCCCTGGGGTTCTGGGCCATCTGCCTGCTGATCGCCTATGGCGTGGCGCTCGCCGGACGCACCATGATGGCCGGACAGAACCGCATGATCCTGTGGCTCTGGTACGCGCTGGTCACCGCCACGGCCCTGCTGGCCGGCTTCCTGTTCGTGATGCTGGATTCCAAGTCCTCGCCGGGGCTGATCCCGCTGGCCTGGCAATTCCTCGCCACAATCGTGCTCTATCCCTTCGCGCAACGGCTCATCGACCTGTTCGAGGATGCCGATGTGAGATTCCGGTAAGGGGCGCCGGCATTGTCTGAGCCGTCCATCTTCTTCGCCGAGGTCAACGAGCGGCAAGGGGTCTTCCACCGCCGGGCCTTCCTGCTGGGCGGCTTCGCGGGGGCCGGCCTCATCGCGCTGGGCGGCCGGCTGGCGCACCTGCAGCTGATCGAGACTCAGCGCTACGAGAAGCTGTCGGCCTCCAACCAGTTCAATTTCAAGCTGACCCCACCGCCGCGCGGGCTGATCGTCGACCGCAATGGCGTGGTGCTGGCCTCGAACCGTCCGAACTTCCGGCTGATGGTGGCCAAGGACAAGGGCATCGACCCGAAGCAGACGGTCAAGACGCTGGCCCAGTTCGTTCCGCTGGATGATGCGCGTCAGGCAAGATTGCTGAAGGACATCGCCAACGCACCGCGCAAGTCTCCCGTGCAGGTCATGGAGGACATGAGCTGGGACCAGTTCAGCGCGATCAACATCCGCGCGCCTGAGTTGCCCGGCGTGACTGCTGACATGGGCGAGGTGCGGGTCTACCCATCCGCCGCCTTCGCCCACGTGATCGGCTATGTGGCCAAGGTCAACAAGTCGGACCTGACCGCGACCGGTCCCAACGCCGATCCGATCCTGCTGAACCCCGGCTTCCGGATCGGCCGCCAGGGCGTCGAGCAGGCCTTCGACCTGCCCCTGCGCGGTAAGCCGGGCGCCCAGAAGGTGGAAGTCGACGCCAACGGCCACGAGGTCTCGACCGACCCGGCCGGCGACATCAAGGCAACCCCCGGCAAGGAGATCGTGCTCACGCTCGACGCCGACATCCAGAACCGGGCCATGGAGGTGTTTGGCGATCAGTCGGGCGCGGCGGTGATGATGGACTGCCGCAACGGCGACATCCTGTGCATGTATTCGGGGCCCAGCTTTGACGCCAACCGCTTCGTGCGCGGCCTGACCGGGGCGGAGTACCGGGCGCTGGCGACGTACGACCACAAGCCGCTGTTCAACAAGGCGCTGACTGCCACCTACCCGCCGGGCTCAACCTTCAAGACAATGGTGGCGATCGCGGCGCTGGAGAACGGCTACGATCCGGCGACTGTCCACGTCTGCAACAAGGCCTGGTTCTGGGGCGGCCGGACCTGGCACTGCGACGAGGCTCACGGGCCGCTGGACCTGAAGGGCGGCATCCGCCGCTCCTGCGACATCTATTTCTACCAGTGCGCGCTCACGCTGGGGCCCAACAAGATGGCGTCGGTGGCGCGCCGGTTCGGCCTGGGCGAGGTCTTCGACATCGGCATCCCCGGACAGAAGAAGGGCCTGGTGCCCGACACCGCCTACAAGCGCCGCGCGTTCAAGAATGACCCGGTCTGGCATCCCGGCGAGACCCCCAGCATGGGCATCGGCCAGGGCTACACCCACCTCAACCCGCTGCAACTCTGCGTCCAGGCCGCCCGTCTGGCCAACGGCAAGAAGGCGCTGCATCCGCGGCTGGTCCAGTCCATCGGCGGCGTGCCTCAGCCTTCCGGCGCGGCGTTTGGCGATTTGCAGGTGGCGGCTGAGCATATCGAGTTTGTACGCGCCGCCATGGCGGAGGTGACGGTCTCGGGCACCGCCGCGCAATTCGGCGACCTTGGGCTTGGCGATGTGAAGATGGCGGGCAAGACCGGCACCGCCCAGGGCTTCAACTACACCAGCGGGCACGGCGTGCATGGCGCCCAGGGCGAATGGAAATACCGTGACCATGCCTGGTTCATCGCCTTCGCGCCGGTCGACAACCCCCGCTACGCCATGAGCGTGCTGGTCGAACATGGTGGCTTCGGCGGCTCGGCGGCTGTGCCCCGGGCGCGCGAGATCATGCGCACCGCCCTGCTCAAGGACCCCGAAATCCGCGCGCGCGTCGAAAAGCCGATGCCAATGCCGGCCCTGCCACCGACCACCAGCGACCCTGACGTCGTCGATCCGCTGACCACGCCCGATCCCACCCAGCCCACGGGCACGCCCGCCGGAATCCCCGCGCCATGACCGTCTCCGCGCTGACCCGTCCCGGTGAACGCGACCGGCTGATCAACAAGTTCGGGGAGATCGATTGGATCTTCTGCCTGACCATCACCCTGATCGCCGGGGCGGGCGCGGTGATGCTGTTCTCGATCGCCGGGTCGTCCTGGTGGCCGTGGGCCGCGCCGCACCTGATCCGCTACGCGCTGTTTTTCGCGATCATGATCGTGCTCAGCCTGGTCGACATCCGGGTGTGGTTCGCGCTCGCCTACCCGGTCTACGGCGCCGGCTTCCTGCTGCTCGTCGCGGTGATGTTCGTCGGCCACCACGCGCTGGGCGCCCAGCGCTGGCTGCAGGCCGGGCCGGTCCAGATCCAGCCGTCCGAGATCATGAAGGTCGGGTTGGTGCTGGCGCTCGCCAGATTCTACCACGGCCTGTCCGGCAAGAGCGCCCAGTTCTCCTGGTGGCTGCTGATCCCCGCGCTGCTGATCCTCGCCCCCGTGGCCCTGGTGGCCAAGCAGCCGGACCTGGGCACGGCGCTCCTGATGCTGATGACCGGCGCGCTGGTGGTGGTCCTGGCCGGCCTCTCCTGGAAGGTCATCGCGGCGGGCGTCCTCGGCGCCGCGGCCCTGATCCCGCCGGTGATCATGTTCGGCCTGCACGGCTATCAGAAGCAGCGCCTGACGACCTTCCTGGACCCGCAGGCCGATCCCTCGGGCGCCGGTTACCACAACCTGCAATCCAGCATCGCCATCGGCTCCGGCGGCCTGTTGGGCAAGGGCTACGGCCTGGGCTCGCAGGCGCAACTCAACTTCCTGCCGGAAAAGCAGACCGACTTCATCTTCTCGACGCTCGCCGAGGAGTTCGGCTTCGTCGGCTGCATTTCGATCCTGGTGCTCTATGCGGCGGTAATCTTCATGGCGCTGCGCACCGCCTACCTCAGCCACAGCCACTTCGGCCGTCTGGCGGCCGCGGGGGTGACGATCACCTTCGCGCTCTATGTGCTGATCAATGGTTCGATGGTCATGGGGCTCGCGCCGGTGGTGGGCGTGCCCATGCCGCTGCTGTCGTACGGCGGCACCGTCATGCTGACGGTTATGGTGGGCTTCGGCCTGGTAATGGCCGTGCGCGTCCACCGCTATTCGGAAGTCACCAGCGGCAAGGGCTCCCTGATGTAGACCCTGACCCGTTCAGGAACTGAACGGGCTAGAAGGGTCGATCCTTCTGCGTCTCAGAGCGCGTCCTGACGCGCTCTGAGGGGGAGCCCCGCCGAACGGCTTATTTCATCGCCGCCAGGGTCCCGCGGATCTCACCGCCCGGGTTGGCCGCCGTGTGGACGTTGAAGTAGACCTTGCCGGCGTTGATGTCGGCGATCTGGGCGTCGGTCAGCGTGGCCGTGCCCTTGATCGGGCTGGCTGTCACCGTCGCCGGCACGATCGGCGGTCCGTTGCCGCCGGGGGCGCTGGCGTCATGGAAGTGGGCCGCGACCGCCGGACCGGTCAGGTCCTTGTAGTTCACCGTGTAGGTCAGGGTCTTGCCGTCGATCATGGCGAAGACATCGCCCGAGCCTTTGACGCCCGCGGCGCCGGCCAGCTTGGCGGTGTAGTGGACCATCTGCGCCGAGGCGGCGCCGGCAATCATCAGGCCCGCGGCCGCGACCGCAACGAACAGGTTAGGACGCATCAATCTATCTCCCTCGCACCGGGTCTTGGCCCGCGGCCGGCAAGGTGCGCCCGCAGAAACCTGCGCGCAACGGGGATCGTTCCGTGTACCGGGGAAGCTAGACGCTCAGCGCCTGATCGGTGGCCCGGACCAGGGCGTCGACAATGCCGGGCTCGGTCGAGGCGTGGCCCGCATCCCAGACCACTTCGAAGCGCGCGCCCGGCCAGGCGGTTTTCAACTTCCACGCCGCTTCCATCGGGGTCACCACGTCGAAGCGCCCCTGCACGATCCAGCCGGGGATCGCCTTCAGCTTGGCGGCGTTGCGCAGGATCCAGTCTTCCTCTGGGAAGAAGCCCAGGTTGGCGAAGAAGTGGCACTCGATCCGGGCGAAAGCGATGGCGAAGTCGATCTCGTTGAACTTCGACGGGCGCGCTTCCGGGCCACGGATCGAGATGGTGTCGCCCTCCCACTGGCTCCAGGCGGACGCCGCCTCGGCCTGCACCCGGCGTTCCGGATGGGTCAGGCGCTTGTGGTAGGCGCTGATCATGTCGCCCCGCTCAGCCTCGGGGATCGGCGCGCAGAACCTCGCCCACGCATCCGGGAACAGCATCGAGGCGCCGTCCTGGTAGAACCAGGCCAGCTCCCGCGGCGTCAGCAGGAAGATGCCGCGCAGCACCAGGCTCTCCACCCGCTCCGGATGGGCGATGGCGTAGGCCAGCGCCAGGGTCGAGCCCCAGGAGCCGCCGAACACGCACCACTTCTCGACGCCCAGTTGCTCGCGCAGCCGCTCGATGTCGCGGATCAGGCTCCAGGTGGTGTTATCGTCCAGGCTGGCGTTGGGCCGGCTCTTGCCGCAGCCGCGCTGGTCGAACAGCGCCATCCGCCATTTCGCCGGGTAGAAGAACCGCCGCATGGTAGGGTTGATCGCCCCGCCGGGGCCCCCGTGCAGGATCACGCAGGGCTTGCCCTGCGGGTTGCCGCATTCCTCGTAGTAGATCTCGTGGGGCCCGTCGGCGTTCAGCCAGCCTGAGGCGAACGGCTCGTTGTCGGCGAACAGACCCCGCCGGTTGCCGGAGCCCGAGACAGCAGGCGCGGGTGTCGAGCGTTCCATCGGACCAATCTACTTCGCGAACCGCAAATTCTAAGTGGGAAAACGTCTGGCCAGCCAGTCCAGGAGCAGACGGTTCACCTCGTCCGGCTTCTCCTGCTGTGTCCAGTGGCCGGAGTCACGCACCATGTGCATTTCCAGGTCACCGATCATCCCGGGCATGCCCTCGGCCATGGCCGGCGTCAGCACCGCATCCTTCTCCGCCGTGATCATCAGGCAGGGCAGGTTGTCGATCCGCGTGGGCTGGCCTTCGGAGGCCTCCCAGTTGCGAGTGAAGTTGCGATACCAGTTGATGCCGCCCGTGAAGCCGGTGGCCTGAAAGCTCTCGACGAAGGCGGCAAGCTCCGCGTGCGTCAGAAGCTGGCTGCCCACGTCGCTGGGGTCCCAGGCCTGCAGCAGGTCCTTGAAGGCAAAGGTCGATCCGGCCGCGCTGGGTTCGGCGGCCGCCTGCAGGCCGGAGGCCTTGCGCATGAAGAAGCGGATGGTCTTCTCGACGTCGGCGCCCAGCACGGCGTCGGCGTCCCCCGGGGTCTGGAACCAGACGATGTACATGTCCGGCCCAAAGCGCACGCGCATGGCCGCAATGGGATCGAAGGGGCTGCGCGGCATGAACGGCGTGTTCAGCCCGATGACGCCGGCCACGCGTTCGGGGTGCAGCAGCGGCATCTGCCACACCACGATGCCGCCCCAGTCGTGGCCGCAGAAGACCGCCTTCTCGATCCCCAGGTGATCGAGCAGGCCGACCATGTCGCCGGTCAGGTGCGCCATGTCGTAGTCGGTGACCTCCGTCGGGCAGGAGGTCAGGCCGTAGCCGCGCCCATCGGCGGCGATCGCCCAGCGCCCGGCCGCCTCGAAGGCCTTCAGCTGATGGCGCCAGGAAAACGCCAGTTCGGGGAAGCCGTGGCAGAAGATCACCGGCACGCCTTCGCGCGGGCCCACCTCATAGCAGGCGACCTCGATGCCGTTGACGGCGGCCTTCTGGACCGGCGGCATCTGGCTTTTCATGGCGGACATCTGAACGCTCCCTCGCGACGGCGCAGTTAGCAGGAAAACCACCCCTACTGGAAAGAGGAAGGCGGGCCTGGAACGGGGAAGACAGGCGCAGCGAAGCCGCTATGAAGGGGCCATGTCGCAGCCTGCGCCGCCCGATCGTACCCCTTGGGGCCTGGTGGTGCTGCTGGGGTCGCTGACCGCCATGGGGCCGGTGGCGATCGACATGTACCTGCCCAGCCTGCCGGCGATCGCGACCGGGCTGCACGCCACGCCCGGCGAGGCCCAGGCGACGGTGTCGGCCTTCCTGGCGGGCATGGCGATCGGCCAGCTGTTCTACGGCCCGGCCTCGGACCGGCTGGGGCGGCGGCCGCCGATCCTGTTCGGGACGGCGGTCTATGTGGCCGCCTCGGTCGCCTGCGCGCTGGCGGTCTCGCCGGCCATGCTGATCGGCGGGCGGTTCGTCCAGGCGCTGGGCGCCTGCGCCGGAGGCGTCGTCTCCCGCGCGGTGATCCGCGATCGGTTCACCCACACCGAGACCGCCCGGGCGCTCAGCCTGATGATGCTGATCATGGGCCTGGCCCCGATCCTGGCGCCGCTGCTGGGCGGGGCGTTGCTGGGCCTCGGCGGCTGGCGGCTGAACTTCTGGTTCATGGCGGCCTTTGGGGTCGCGGTGGGGATCGCGGGCCTCCTGAGGCTGACCGAGAGCCGCTCGGAAGAGACCACCGCCCACGCTGCGACCGAAACCCCGCTGCAGGCCTATTGGGCCCTCATGCATGAGCCGCGGCTGGTCGGCTATGCCCTGGCCGGCGCGCTGAACGGGGCGACGCTGTTCACCTACATCGCCTCCTCGCCCGACCTGCTGATCAAGACCTACGGCATCGCGCCCAGCGCCTTCGGCTGGGCGTTCGGCATCAATGCGGTCGGGATCATCGGCTCCAACCAGGTGAACCGCTATTTCCTCCGTCACCGCACGCCGGACCAGATCCTGGCGAAGTCGAGCCTGATCGCCGTGGGGTTCGGCGTCCTGCTGCTGCTCGCCGCCCTGACCGGGATCGGCGAGCGGTGGAGCGTGCTTGTGACGCTGTTCCTGCTGCTCTCGACCTATGGGTTCTTGCAGGGCAACACCATGGCCGGCGCGCTCAACGTCGACCCCCGCCGGGCCGGCGCCATCTCGGCGCTGATGGGCGCCGTCTCGTTCGGCACGGGAGCCTTGGCCTCAGCCGCGGCGGGCGTCCTGCACGACGGGACGCCGCGGCCCATGGCGGTGGTGATGTTCGTGGCGCTGGTGGGTTCGGCGGCGGTGCTCCACCTGTTTGCCCTGCCTCGCAAGGCTGTGCCCTAGACCGGATCAACCCCGCGCGCGGCCCAGGCGAGCACCGCCCAGCCGGTCAGGAAGCACAGCCCTCCGATCGGGGTCACGACGCCGATCCAGCGCGGCGCGCCGAACGCCATGGCGTAGAGCGAGCCTGAGAACAGCAGCACGCCGGAGAGAAAGAAGGCCGGCGCGAACCGCGCCCGCCGCGCGCCGATCTGCATGAAGATCGCGCAGGCGAAGGTCGCCATGGCGTGCATGAAGCCGTACAGGGCGCCGGTGCGGAGCAGCTCCTGCGCCCTCGGATCCGTGACGCCGTGGGCCGCGAACGCGCCCACCGCCACGGCGATGAAGCCTCCGAGCGCCGCCAGCGTCATCCAGTTGCGGCGGCTCCAAAGATCCATCAGCCCCAGACCTGAGGCCGGCGGTCCTTCCAGGGCGCTTCCTTCTCCAGCTGGGCGGCGAGGCGGAAGAGGGTCGCCTCGTCAGCGAAGCGGGCGGTGAACATCATGCCGATCGGCAGGCCTTTGGCGTCCATCTCCAGCGGCAGCGACAGCGACGGCTGGCCGCTAAAGTTGAACGGCGGCGTGTAGGGGAAGGTCCGGCCCTGACGTTTCTGGACCTCGCGGGGCTCCACGTTCACCGGGTCGATGAAGCCGATCTCCGGCACCGGGGTCCCGAGGACTGGAGTGAGATAGACATCAACGTCATCGAAGAAGGCCAGGATCTGGCGGTTGAGCATCCGCGTTTCCTGCAGCGAGCGCATGACGTCGGCGCCGGTCTGCCGCCGGCCCGCCTTCAGCGCGGCCCAGGTCAGGGGCTCCAGCTCGTCTGGTTCCGGCTCGTGGCCGACCTGTTCGATCAGCCGCGCCATGCCGGCGGCGAAGTTGGCCGCCGCCGCCGGACCGCGCGCGGCGTAGTGGGCGCGGTAGTCAATGCCCATGCCCTTGGGGATCACCTCGTGGCCAAGGGCTTTCAGCAACTCGGCCGTGCGCTCCAGCGCTGCCTGGATCTCCGGGTCTATGGCGCGGCCGTTGGCGGTTTCCGACGACCAGGCGATCCGCAGCTTGCCGGGGCTGGCCTCGACCTCCTGCAGGTAGGGGCGCGCCTTGGGCGGGGCCGGGTAGGGCGAGTGCGGTTCGGCATAGCCGGTGGCGTCCAGCATGGCGGCGCTATCGCGCACCGTGCGGCTGACCACGTGGTCGACCACATTGCCGAAGGCGTAGTCGTAGCCGTCGGGCAGGTTCGGCACCCGGTCGCGGGTGACCTTCAGCCCGACCAGGCCGCAGCAGGCCGCCGGGATGCGGATCGAGCCCAGGCCATCGGAGGCATGCGCCAAGGGCACGATGCCGGCCGCCACCGCACTGGCCGCTCCGCCCGACGATCCGCCCGCAATGTGGTTGGGGTTCCAGGGGTTGCGGCAGGGGCCGAGCGCGGCGCTCTCGGTGGTGCCGGTGATGCCGTACTCGGGCGTATTGGTCTTGCCGACCAGCACCACGCCGGATTCGCGGTAGCGCCGGGTCAGGCCGCAATCCTCGGCGTCGACGAGGCCGCGCGCGAACTTCGAGCCCATGCTGCGCGGCCAGCCGGCCACCGGCAACGGCAGGTCCTTGATCAGGAAGGGTACGCCCCTGAACGCGCCGTCCGGCAGGTCGCCGACAGCCCATTTCCGAGCGTCGTCGTAGCCCTTGTAGACCACCGCGTTGAGCGTCGGATTGTGCTTCTCGATCCGCGCGATGGCGGCCTCGGTGAGCTCCAGCGGCGTCACCGCCTTCTTGGCCACCAGCTCGGCAAGGCCAAGGCCGTCGTAGTCGGCGTAGTCGGGCATTTCCATGGTCGCTACCTCGTTCCGCCGGCGGTCAGGAAGGCCAGCTTCGGCACGGCCTGAAGCCCCGCCGCCTGGTGTTTCAGCGCCCCGAACGCGCCCTCGGCGGCGTTCAGCGCGTCGTCGATGTCGGCCTCGGTCATGGCCGCGCACAGGAACATGTTGTGCCAGGGGTGCACGTAGACGCCGCGGTCCAGCATCTCCGAGGATAAGCAGAAGCCCTTTCGCAGGTCCGGATCGTCGTCGAACAGGAACAGCGGCATGGTCACCGGCCCGGTCTGGCGCAGCGAGAAGCCCGCCGCCTGGGAGCGTTCCGCCAGGCCCGCCCGCAGGCGCCCGCCCAGCGCCGTGATCCGCTCCAGGTAGTCGGTGTCGCGCACCAGCGAGAGCGTCTCCAGCGCCGCCGCCATCGGCGCGGCCTGGAACCAGAAGGAGCCGGTGACGAAGATCGAGGCGGCGGCCTTGCGGCACTTGTCGGCGCCCAGCAGGGCCGAGAGACCGTGGCCGTTCGCCAGGCACTTGCCCCAGGTCGACAGGTCCGGCTGCACCCCGATCTTCGACCAGGAGCAGTCGCGGGCGAGCCGCAGGCCCGCGCGCACGTCGTCGATGATCAGCAGGGCGCCGGTCTGGTCGCAGAGCTCGCGGGCGCGCTTGGCGTAGGCGACACTGGGCTCGGCCTGGTCGACGAAGGCGTCGTGCTTGAAGGGGGCGGCGAAGATGCAGGCCAGGTCATCGCCGGCCTCGGCCACCGCGGCCTCAAGGCTGGCCACATCGTTGTAATCGCAGATGATCTGGTAGGCCCGGTCGCTCTCCAACGTGCCAGTCGGCCGCGGCACGCACCAGGGCGCCGCGCCATGATAGGCGCCCTTGGCCCGCACCACGATCTTCTTGCGCGTATGCGCCCGCGCACAGGTCAGCGCCATGGTGGTGGCGTCCGTGCCGTTCTTGCAGAACATCGCCCAGTCGGCGTGGCTGACCATGGCCACGAAGGCCTCGGCCAACTCGACCATCAGCGCCGTCGGCCCGGTGAGCGTGTCGCCCAGCCCCAGCTGACGCACGAACGCCGCATCGATCTGCGGGTTGGCATAGCCGAACAGGTTCGGTCCGTAGGCGCACATCATGTCCAGGTAGCGCCGGCCGTCCACATCCCAGATGTGAGCCCCTTCGCCCCGCTCGAAGAACTGCGGATAGTCGTCGGGCAGCAGCGCCGTCGACTGGTGGCCGTACATGCCGCCAGGGATCACCGCCTCGGCCCGGGCGCGCAGCTCGCGGTCATGGCTGTTGGTTCGGGTCATGGCGCAGCGCTCCTGATCGACGATCAGACATTACGCGAGGGGGGAGCGGTGTCGACCGGTTCCGAGTCATTGCGGAGCTTTGGAACATCTGCTTTCGGGCGCGATGCCAATGACCGCTGTCGACCCGTAACGGTCATTGACCGGCCTTTGCGCAGAGCGCCGGGTCTGGTGTCGACGAGCGCGCTAGGCAGCCGGCGCTGACGAGGCGGCATCCTTAGTCTTAACCACACACCTATGT
>JBBQTP010000092.1:0-16286 GCA_038213205.1 Caulobacterales bacterium | reverse complement strand
AGGCCCGCTGCGGCCTCAGCCTCGGCGACCGCGACGTCTATCTCAACGTCGCCGGGGGCCTGCGCATCAGCGAGCCCGCCGCCGACCTCGCCGCCGCCGCCGCCTTGGCCTCCACCGCCCTCGACCAGGCGCGGCCGCAGGACTGCGTGGTGTTCGGCGAGATCAGCCTCTCCGGCGAAGTCCGCTCGGTCAGCCGCATGGACGCCCGCCTTAAGGAAGCCGCCAAGCTGGGCTTTCGTCGCGCGCTCGGTCCGGCCGACCTCGATGGCGGCGGCGCCATGGAGGTCACCGGCGCAAGCCGCCTGGCTGACGCGGTCCGGCGGATCGGCGAAGGCGGCTGGGATTAACCCCATGGCTCGGCAAGCATGACGCAATTCGACTTCATCGTCCTGGGGCTGCTGGCCGTCTCCGGCCTGTTCGGTTTCCTGCGCGGCGCCATGCGCGAGATTGCCGCCCTGGTGGCCCTGGTCGCCGCCTCGTTCGCCGCGGTATTCGGCCTGCACTATTCCGCGCCGATCGCCCACCACGCCATAAAGACCGACTGGCTGGCCACCGCCACCGCCCTGATCGTGGTTTTCGTCGCGGTCTATCTGGCGCTCAGGATCATCGGCGGCCAGATCGCGCGGCAGGTTCAGCAGACCGACTTCATCGGCGCGCTCGACCGCAGTCTGGGCCTGGCCATCGGCCTGGTCCGCGGCCTGATCG
This sequence comes from Caulobacterales bacterium, assembly GCA_038213205.1. Taxonomy (GTDB): domain Bacteria; phylum Pseudomonadota; class Alphaproteobacteria; order Caulobacterales; family Caulobacteraceae; genus Phenylobacterium. The sequence goes on along the minus strand of JBBQTP010000092.1, from coordinate 15,581 downwards.
TGCTGGGCGCCTTCAACCTGGCCTTCCTGGCCGCCACGCCACAGGACCTGCGGCCCCACTGGATCGTCGGCGCCGCCACCTGGCCGATGGCCCAGGATATGGGCAAGCTGCTCACCGCCCTGGCGCCCAAGGGTCTGGATATCGCCGGGCGGCTCAAGCCAGCCTTCGACCACGCCGTTCACAGGGCCGCACACGACGCCGTTGATGACAGATTGAAGTCAGAAGGCTACGACGCGCGGCAACGGCGTGAGATCGAGGATCTGGTGGAGAAGTCCCGATGAGTTCGGCTGACCATTCGAACCAGCCGCCGTACCGCGATCCCCTCGACGACAGCCCTCGCCTGGAATGCGGCGTCTTCGGGGTGTTCGACGTCGCCGAGGCCGCCGGCCTCACCGCCCTTGGCCTCCACGCCTTGCAGCATCGCGGCCAGGAAGCCTGCGGCATCGCCTGCTTCGACGGCCAGCGCTTCCACACCGAACGCCACATGGGCCACGTGGGCGACGCCTTCGGCGGCGCGGACCTCACCGAGCGCCTGCCCGGCCGCTTCTCCATCGGCCACACCCGCTACTCGACCTCCGGCGGCTCGGTGATCCGCAACGTCCAGCCGATGTTCGCCGACATGGAAGCCGGCGGCGTGGCCCTGGCCCACAACGGCAACCTGACCAACTTCCTGACGCTCCGCGACCACCTGGTCGCCGACGGGGTGATCTTCCAGTCCACCTCGGACTCCGAGGTGATCCTCCACCTCATCGCCCGCTCGCGAAAAGCCCGCTTCGTCGACCGCTTCATCGATGCGCTGAGCCAGATCGAGGGCGGCTACGCGCTGGTGGCGCTGACCAACAAGAAGCTGATCGGCGTGCGCGACCCGCTGGGCATCCGCCCGCTGGTGCTGGGCGATCTGGACGGCAAGCCGATCCTGGCCTCGGAGACCTGCGCGCTCGACATCATCGGCGCCCGCTTCGTGCGCGACGTCGAGCACGGGGAGATGGTGGTCATCGAGGCTGACGGCATCACTTCGATCAAGCCGTTCCCGGCCCTGAAGGCCCGGCCCTGCATCTTCGAATACGTCTACTTCGCCCGTCCCGACTCCGTCGTGAACGGCCGCTCGGTCTACGAAGTCCGCAAGCGCATGGGCCGGCGCCTGGCGCAGGAGAGCATGGTCCCCGCCGACGTGGTGGTGCCGGTCCCCGACAGCGGCGTCCCGGCGGCCCTCGGCTTCGCGCAGGAAGCCGGCCTGCCCTTCGAGATGGGCATCATCCGCAACCATTACGTCGGCCGCAGCTTCATCCAGCCGACCCAGGCGACGCGCGAATCCAGCGTGCGCATGAAGCTCTCGCCCAACCGCTCGGTGCTGGCCGGCAAGCGCGTGATGCTGATCGACGACAGCATCGTACGCGGCACCAATTCCGTGCGCGTCGTGCGCATGGTCCGGGAGGCCGGGGCGACAGAAGTTCACCTGCGCTCCGCCTCGCCGCCGATCATGTGGCCGGACTTCTACGGCATCGACATGCCCGACCGCGAAAAGCTGCTGGCCGCCAACCATTCGGTGGACGAGATCGCCAAGATCCTCGGCGTCGACTCCATGGGCTACCTCTCCGTCGACGGCCTCTACTGGGCGATGGACTCCGCGCCGCGCGACCCGGTGTGCCCGCAGTTCACCGACCACTACTTCACCGGCGACTACCCGACCCGCCTGCTGGACCGCGAGATCGCCGAGGGCCGCAACGAGCTCTCCGAACGGCAGCTCTCCTTCCTGGTCGACGCCTAGTGAGCCAAGCCAACGCTCCTCCCCCTCAGGGGGAGGGGGACCGCGAAGCGGTGGAGGGGGTTCCAACTCAGAAGCGAAGTGGTCTGCCCTTCAAGGTCGACTGGTATCTCGTCCTGATCATCAGCATGGCCGTGGCGGCCAGCGTCGCCCCAGCGCGCGGCGCGGTCGCCGCCGACCTCGGTTGGCTGACCAAGATCGCCATCGGCGTGGTGTTCTTCCTGCACGGCGCCAGGCTCAGCCGAGAGGCGGTGCTGAAGGGCTTGACCCACTGGCGCCTGCACCTGCTGATCCTGGCCGCAACCTTCGTGCTGTTCCCTGCGCTCTGTGTCGGCATCACCTGGCTGCCCGCCTGGATTACCCCGCCGGAGCTGGCCTCCGGCATCATCCTGCTGGGCTGCCTGCCCTCGACCATCCAGAGCTCCATCGCCTTCGTCGGCGTCGCGCGGGGCAATGTTCCAGCGGCAGTCGCCTCGGCTTCGCTCTCGAACATGCTGGGCGTGTTCCTGACGCCCCTGCTGGCGAGCCTGCTGATGCACGCCAAGGGCGCGGTCAACCCGAGCTCCTTCTGGGCGATCATCCTGCAGCTGCTGGTCCCCTTCGTGGCCGGCCAGCTCTTGCGCCCCTGGATCGGCGGCTTCGTGACCCGCCACAACAAGACGCTGGGCAAGCTCGACCGCGGCACCATCCTGCTGATCGTCTACACCGCCTTCTCCGGCGCGGTGGTCGGCGGCGTCTGGAGCCGGCTGGGCGCGCTCGACCTGGTGCGCCTCCTGGGCCTCTGCCTGGTCCTGCTGGGCGTGGTCCTGGCCGTCACGGCGATGACCGCCCGCGCGCTCGGCTTCGACAAGGCCGACGAGATCGCCATCGTGTTCTGCGGCTCCAAGAAGTCGCTGGCCAGCGGCGCGCCGATCGCCGCGGCCCTGCTCAACCCGGCGGTCGCCGGCATCGCCATGATCCCGCTGATGATCTTCCATCAGATCCAGCTGATGGCCTGCGCCGCCATCGCCCAGCGCTACGCCGCGCGCGTCGATACCTCGGGGCCTGACACCGTCGCTGAGGCAGGCTAGACACCCGCCCCATGTCCCTACCGCTTACCGACAAGATCGCCGTCGTCACCGGCGCCAGCCGCGGCATTGGCCGCGCCTCGGCGCTTGCCCTCGCCAGGGCCGGCGCCCACCTGGTCGTCGTCGCCCGCACCGAGGGCGGCCTCACCGAACTCGACGATGAGATCCGCGCCGCCACCGGGCAGTCCGCCACCCTGGTGCCGCTCGACATCGCCGACGGCGACGGCCTCGATACCCTGGGCCTGGCGTTGCATCAGCGCTTCGGGCGGGTCGACATCCTGGTGCACGCCGCCGGCATCCTCGGCCCGATCACCCCTGTCGCCCACATCGAGCCCAAGCACTGGGATCGCGTCGTCGCGGTGAACCTGACCGCCACTTACCGCCTGATCCGCACCTTCGAACCGCTGCTGCGCGCCTCGGACGCCGGTCGGGCGATCTTCCTGACCACCGGCCGCGTGGCCGAGCCCAAGGCCTTCTGGGGCCCCTACGGGATCACCAAGGCCGGCATGGAGCACATGGTCCGAACCTGGGCCGACGAGCTGGAGCAGACCAAGGTTCGCGCCGTGTTGCTGAGCCCAGGCCCGATGCGCACGCAGATGCGCGCCGAGGCCATGCCCGGCGAGGACCCCGCCACCCTGCCCGATCCGTCCGAGATCGGTCCGCTGGTCGTCGAGCTGGCGCAGGCCGATCTGGGCCTGCCGCACACTAACGTGGCCTTCGCCCGCTGGAAGGCGGCCGGGACGCTCGCTTAGGCTTCACGCCGGGCCGGTTCAGCTTGGCCGTCCGCCCGCGCGGATTGCCGGGCTTGGCCTTGGCGCCCTGCGGCTTGGCCTTGCCGTGGAGCTTGGGCTTGCCCACCGCGCCGGCCTTGGCCTTGGCCGCGGCGGCGGTGCGCTTCTTGGCCTTCAGCCCGGTGGTCGGCAGCTCCCCGAAGGGCGCCCGCGCCGAGCCCTGCCCGGCCTTCTCCTCGCCCTCGGCGTAGGGGTTCTTGTTCGACTTCACCGTCACGCGGATCGGCACGCCCGGCAGGTCGAAGCTCTCGCGGATCGAGTTGACCAGATAGCGGCGATAGCTCTCCGGCAGCTGGTCGGCGCGGCTGGCGAACAGCACGAAGGTTGGCGGCCTGGCCTTGGTCTGGGCCATGTATTTCGGCTTGATCCGCCGCCCCGACACCGCCGGCGGCGGGTGGCGCTGGATGGCCATCGACAACCAGTCGTTGAGGTCGCGGGTCTTCACCTTTGTCGACCAGTCGGCGTGGGTTTTGAACACCGCCGGCATCAGCTTCTCCAGGCCACGCCCGGTCTCCGCCGAGAGCGCGATGATCGGCGCGCCCTTCACCTGCGGCAGCTGCCGTTGCGCCTCCTCGGTCAGCTCCGCGAGCCTGGCCTGCGGGTCCTCCACCAGATCCCATTTCGCCAAGACGAAAACCAGCCCACGACCTTCTCGCTCAACAAGGTCGGCGATCTGCAGGTCCTGGATCTCGAACGGATGGGTGGCGTCCATCACCAGGATGACGATCTCGGCGAAGGTGATCGCGCGGATGCTGTCGTGCGTGGAGAGCTTCTCCAGGTTCTCCTGGACCTTGGCCTTGCGGCGCAGGCCCGCGGTGTCCACCAGCCGCACCGCCTGGTCGCCCCACATCCAATCCACGGAGATGGCGTCGCGCGTGATCCCGGCTTCCGGTCCGGTCAGCAGCCGGTCCTCGCCGATCAGCTTGTTGACCAGGGTCGACTTGCCAGCGTTGGGCCGCCCCACGATGGCGATCTTCACCGCCTTGTCGCCGTCATCGTCGTCGAGGTCGTCCTGGGTTGGCGCGACCGCGATCAGGGCGGCATAGAGGTCGGCCATGCCCTCGCCGTGCTCGGCGGAGATCGGCACCGGCTCGCCCAGCCCCAGGCCGAACGCCTCCAGGATGCCCTGGTCGCCGGCCTTGCCCTCGGCCTTGTTGGCCGCCAGCACCACCGGCATGTTGCGCCGGCGCAGAATCTCGGCGAACACCTCGTCGATCGGCGTCACCCCATCGCGGCTGTCGATGACGAACACCGCCACGTCGGCCTCGTCGATGGCCATCTCGGTCTGCAGGCGCATCCGCGCCTCAAGGCTCTCGTCGGTGACGTTCTCGAAGCCGGCGGTGTCGATGATCTCCAGGTCGAGGTCGCCGATCCGCCCGGTGCCGAAGCGCCGGTCGCGGGTCACGCCCGGCTGGTCGTCGACGATGGCGAGCTTCTTGCCCGCCAGCCGGTTGAACAGCGTGGACTTGCCGACGTTCGGACGCCCGACGATCGCTAGTTTAAGCGCCATGGCGTCTCTATAGGGGAAGGATCAGCGCAGCGCGATCAGCTGAGCGTCGTCTGTCACAACATAGATCATGTCGCCGGCCGCGATCGGGGCGATCAGGGCGGGTGAGCCCAGCTCGACGCGACGCTCCTGGGCGCCGGTCTTGGCGTTCAGCGCGATCAGCTGGCCACCCGAACCGACCACGATCAGCCGGCTGTTCACCAGGATCGGGCTCGACCAGATCGGCTTGATCACCTTCTTGTCCATGAACGGCACGCCCATGCCGAAGAAGCCGCTCTTCTTCGCCTTCACCGGCACGTAGCCGGCGTTGAGGTCATGGATCCAGTAAATCTGCCCGCTCTCGCGCGACGCGCAGATCACCCGACCGTCCTTGGCCACCACATAGACCACGTCGCCGGCCGGCAGGGGCGCGGTGATGCCCACGACCGGCAGGCTCCAGCGCGCCGAGCCGGTGCGCAGGTCGGTCGCCGCGAAGACGCCGGAATGGCTCACCGCGAACACGTCGCCGCCGTAGATCACCGGGCGACCCGCGATATCGCGGATTTCCGAGAGCGCGCTGGTGCGGCTGGCCCGAGACAGGGCCTCGTTCCACAGGTCGTTGCCGTTGGAGGTGCGCAGCGCCACCAGCTCGCCCGAGCCGAAGCCCGCGACCACGGTGTCCCCCGACACCGCCGGCGACGACGCCTTCAGGATCCGCGCCGATTCCGACAGGCCCTGATAGGTCCAGCCCGGCGCGCCGGTGGCCGCGTCGAAGGTCACCAGGGTATTGTCGAGCGCCACGGCCATCACCCGGCCGCCGAACACGTTTGGCGCGCCGTGGATCGGAGTGTCGGTGCGCGCACGCCAGCCAACTCGGCCGGTGTTGGCGTCCAGCTGCGCCACCAGGCGGAAGCCGGAGGTCATGTAGAGCTTGCCGTCGGCATAGGCTACGCCGCCGCCGAAGCCTTCGCGGTCGCGGCGGTTGTCGGTCGGCCGCATGTTGATGCGCCATACCACCGCGCCGGTGCGCGCGTCGTGGGCCGACACCTCGGCCGCGCCGTCCATCACATAGACCTTGCCGTTGGCCTCGACTGGCGGGGCCATGACCTGTTCGCCGCCCTTGGAGCCCTTGCCGAAGCCGCGCTTCCAGGCGATCGCCAGGTTCGGGGCGGCGGCGATATTGCCCATCGACTGTTCGGCCGAGCCGCCCGGCAGCGGCCAGTCCTTCACGGCCTCTACAGGCGGCAGGGCGAAGTCGACGCCCTTCAGCGCGTCAGCCGGTTCCAGCTTCTGGTCGGCGGTGACGATGGAGATCCGCTCGCCGTCGGTGGCTGTTTCCTGGGCGGCGTCCTTGCCCTTGAACGGATTGATCTTGCTGACCGCCCCGCCGACGGTCGAACAACCGCTAACGGCCAAGCCGGCGATCATCAGGGCGGCGAGGAGGCTCTTGCGGCTCGGCGTCATTGCTGGGGCGCGGCGTCTTGTTGCGGCGGGGCCCCATCTTGCTGGGGGGGGGCGGCTGGCACGCCGCCCGGCCCGACCAGCATCGGCTGCGGCAGGCTCTGGGCGGCCTTCACCACGGCCGGCACGGCCTTGGCCGAGCCGGAGTCGATCAGGTCCATGGCGGCCTTGGCGCGCTGGCGGGCGCCCTCCGGCGCATCCAGCGACGCGGAGATCACCACGAAATCGCCCCGGGCGCCGGCCTCGTCGCCCTTCATCAGCTTGGCGAAGGCGAGCGCCTCGCGAGCTTGCACCCGATAGGGGTGACCGTCTTTCAATAGCGGCGTCAAACGCCCCTCCACTTCCGCGTAGGGAGCCGTGTCGAGGATCGCCAAGGCGGATTTGAGGCGGGCCGCGTCGCCCAGGATATCGTCGGGCGCAGCGGCGGCGGCCTGGTCGAACAGCGCCACGGCGCCCTTGGTGTCTGCCGGCTGGGCCCCGATCTTCAGCGCGCCCAGCTGCATCAGCGCCAGCGACTTGTAAGCTTTCGATGACGAGGTCGAGACATCGCCCCACAGCTTGGCGGCCTTGTCCCGGTCGCCGGCCGCCATCGCCTCGGCGGCGGCGGAATACTGCTCAGAGGCCTTGTCGCTGACCTGCTGCTGGTACTGCTGCCAGCCCCAGATCCCCAGCGCGATCACCAGGGCAGCGGCCGCGAGCGCTAACACCCACGGCAACGCCTTGCGGGCAAGCACCCGGTAGCGGTCGGAGCGAAGCTGCTCCTCGACCTCTTCAAACAGATCGGTCAATCGGGGACTCCAGAAGAAATTCGGCCGGCGGCGCTAGAGCGGCGGAACCTATAGAAGCCCGCTTCGCGTCGCAACCAGTCGGTCCGCGTGCAATTGCCTGGGTTGAGGGCGCGGTCCAAGAGGCGAAAAGCCGGTCAGATCTCGCCGATCACCCGGGTCAGGACGAAGCCCATCATCACCACCGCCAGGCCCGCGGCGGCCCATACGCCCAGACCGCCGGCTGAAACCGCCGACACCCAGTCGCTGGAGGCCGATATGTGGTTGAGGCTGGTGGAGAGCAGGCGCGCGGAATCGCCGGCCGTCTCCACCCGCTGGAACAGGTTGGAGACCATCAGCTGGCTGGCCCCGATCACGCCGCCGACCACGCCCGCGGCGCCGATCAACCAGCGGCGCGCCGTCCAGCCGGCGTTCAGCCGATGGTCCACGCCATCGGCGAAAGCGCCCGCATCGGGCAGCTCCGGGTGCTCGGCAAAGAGGCGCTCGAGCCTGCGCTCGAAATCCTCAGCCATTGCCCCGCCTCCCTTCAACATCTGCGCCGCCGTGCGACGCCAGGCGCGTTCTGAGTTTATCCAGACCACGTTTGACATGGGATTTGACCGTTCCAAGCGGCAGGTTCAAGGCCTCCGCCGCTTCACTATGAGAAAGTCCTGCGCCGAAGCACATGGTTACGCATACCCGTTCTGTTGCCCCCAGGGTCTTTAGAGCCTCGTCGAGATCGATCGCGGCGTCCGCGTCGCCACCCCCCGAAGAGGCTTCGTCTTCCACCGCTTCCGCGCTCAGCGCGCCTAGCCTGCGGTCGCGTTGCAGGCGGCGCAGATAGAGCCTGGCGGCGATCTTCTTCACCCAGCCGGCGAAGGTCCCCTCGCCGCGGAATTCCGCGATCCGCTCGAACGCCGCAAGGAAGGCGTCCTGGGCCACGTCGTCGGCCTCCGCCCCCTGGGCGCCCATCCGGCGCAGCACGCCCCGCACCGCCGAGCCGTGCCGGCGCACGAGTTCGCCAAAGGCGCGTCGCTCGCCCGTCGCGGCGTGGGAGCACAGCTCCACGTCGTGCAGAGCGGTGAACCTGGAATGTCTCGGGCCCAGCATGGGCTTAAGTCCCCCGGCTTGGCCCGCTTACTTGGGCGCCGTGCGGTCGCGCCCGATCGCCCACATGACGATGAACGCAATGCCGATGAAGCCGGGGAAGGCGGCGATGCCCAGGAACGGGAACATCACGTCGGGATCCTCGAAGCTAAGCGCCAGGCCCATGCACATCAGGCCGATCGCGACGCCCAACCAGACCAGGCCAACGCGCAGGTCGCGCTGCGGGGACGGTCTCGGCGGCATCGGCATCTCGCCCACCGGGCCACGGACATTGCTCGACATGGCGTCGATCATTTCCTGCGGCAGCGGCTGGCCGCGCTCGATGGACGCGCGAAGCAACTCAGCCATCTTCTGACGTTCCACGCTTCGGAAATACCGCGGCGCGATCACGATCCCAGCGATCATCGCCATGAACCCGAAGGGGATCAGAAGGGCTAGAATTCCTGCCATTGACGTAACTCCTCTCTCGATCTTCAGCGAGCCGTAACAGCCCGTCTCTGATGAGGAAGAGGCCTAGGCGACGGCGTGCGGATGCAATCTATAGCGTGAATTCTTGGTCATGATGCCAGCCCTAGGGCCGCCCTGGCCCGCCCACCGACCACCACCAGGGCGCAGGCCCCCAGCGCCAGAACGCCCAGGGCCGGCGCAAAGCCCTGCGACAGTGTTACCAGCACCGGCTGCAACACCGGCCAGATCGCCCAGAGCGCCGCCCCGCCGGCCACGGTCGCACCGGACAGGAACGCGAGGTCCTCCTGGAAGCGCCGACGCATCACCCTCGCCATGACCTCGGTAGAGAACACCGGATCGCGCGCAGCGGGCTCATCCAGCGCAAACAGCGTCTTCAACCGGTCGTCGGCGCCTGTCTTTTCAGCTGGCGTCATCGCTCACTCCTAACGCTTGCAGCAGCCGCGCACGGCCCCGCGATATGTGACTTTTCACCGTGCCCAGCGGCAAACCCAGGGCCTCTGACGCCTCGGCATGGCTGAAATCCGCCGCCAGGCAAAGCGCGACACAGGCTCGTTGTTCCGCCGGGAGTTCCGCCATCGCCGCCTCCAGGGCCAGCTTGTCCTCGGAGCAGGCGTCGATCACGTCGTCGCGGTCGGCCTGGTAGCTGGCCTCCCGGACCCGATCGCGGCTGGCGGACCGCACCGCTGTCAGATGCTTGTTGTAGCCGATGCCGCAGAGCCAGGCCCTGACACTGGCCCCGGTCTTCAGCCGCCCGATCCGGCTCCAGGCCGCCAGGAAGGTCTCCTGCGCCAGATCGTCGGCCTGGGCCCAGTTTCCGCAGGCCCGGCGCAGGAACGTGCGCACAGCCTGCTGATGCCTCTCCACGAGCCGCGAGAAAGCCTCGGCCGACCCGCCTTGAGCGGCCGCAACCAAAGACTCATCGAGGCTCGTCAGGATCATTTGCCCCTGAACGTCGTCGACAGGATCGCCAGCAGCAGATTACCGGCCGCCACGACGCTCATGATGATCGCCACCAGGCGGAAAGGCTCCTCGGTGCCTGGCCAGTCAGCGTATTCCGACGCGAACCAGAACCCCGCCGCCACCGCGGCCGTGACGATGGCGCTGCGCCATTGCCCATATGGGCCCCAGCGATAGTAGCTGCGCCAGGCGCGGCGCATGTAGCGCGGATGGCCCCAATAGCCGCCGTAGCCGCCGTACGGCCCGCCGTTGTACCCGCCGCCGTTGTAGCCGCCATTGTAACCGGGCGGCGGCGGCGGTCCGCCGTCCGGGGGCACATCCCCCATCTGCCGCATCAGCTCCGGCGGCACTTCCTTGCCTTGGGCCGCGAAGGTGCGGATGAGCTCCAGGTGGTCACGGCTTCGCCGATAGGCCAGCCAGCGGTCCCACGCGCCGAACACGAAGGCGCCGATGGGGAACATGAGCCACCAGTAACTCCAGAAGAACCCGTTCATGATCCCGACTCCGAAGGCCGGGACAGTCCCAGCCTTTTCACCCCCTAGTCGCCGCAGGATCGGCGATTGGATGCAGGGGCTAGACTAGCGCCAACCGGAGGGCTCAGCCACGCGTCAGCGGCCGCGCGATCAGCCCGGCTCGAACAGCTCCACCACATTGCCAGCCGCGTCCTCGCAGAGGATCTGCTGGCCGCCCGGCCCCACCACGATGTCGTTGCGAAAGACCACGCCCTGCCTTTTCAACTCAGCGACCAGGCCCGGCAGGTCCTCGACGGTCAGCACGAACCGCCCCCAGCCGCCCGGTGCGGGCTGGGCGCCGTCCGGCATGGGCCGCGAGGCTGACGCCGCCGGGCCCGCCACCCAGAGCCGCAGGTCATCGCGCGCCAGGATCGCCATCGCCGGGCCGAACTGCTGGACGACACTGAACCCCAGCTTGCCAGTGTAGAACCCCACCGCCGCGGCCACGTCGTCGACGACGTAGCGGACTTGGGCCACAGCTAGCCGAACCGCGCCGCGTAGGCGTCGGGCTTGAAGCCCACCAGCAGTCCGCCCCCGCTCTCCAGCCCATCGGTCTCCAGGATTGGGCGCTTGATCATCGACGGCTGCGCCAGCATCAGGTCGATGGCCTTGGCCTGATCGATCCCCTGCTTGTCGGCGTTCGGGAGTTTCTTGAAGGTCGTGCCGGCCCGGTTGAGCAGCGCCTCCCCGCCCACCTGCTTCGCCCAGCCCTCCAGCCGCGCACGATCGATCCCGGCCTTCTTGTAGTCGTGGAACGCGTAGGCGACGCCGTTCTGGTCGAGCCAGGTCCAGGCCTTCTTCATCGTGTCGCAGTTACGGATTCCATAGAGCGTCGCGGTCACGAAGGTCTCCAGATGGACTTGAACACATGGAGCGTCGTGAACGTCTCCACCGACAACCCGGGGATCACGCCGTTGCCGCCGCGAGAAACCCGCGCCCCAGCCCGGGCGCCGGCGACACTAGCATGCCTCCACAGCGGATAAAGCCGCACCGGCTCAGTTGCACAGCGGCCAGCGGCCCAGCACCTCGTGGCGGCCCTCGCCGAACACGCTGTCGATCAGCACGAACTCGCGCACCGTCCAGGTGACCGGCTCCACGACCTCGGCTGCGACCTCGCGCCGGTCCCATAGCAGAGCGATGTGCGGCGAGATCTCCGGCTCACGCCGCGGCGCCATCTCGACGGCGCGCAGCGCCTTGTGCAGCGCGGTGTGCAGGCCCTCGACGCCGATCATCCCGTCCTCGCCGGCCAGCACCAGCGGATACGGATCGCCCCTCCAGCTCTCCAGCCTGTTGAGGGACACGGCGAACGGTCGGACGGCCACCCTAGCGGCGGCCTGGCTGGCCTTGTCGATCGCCGCGCGCGGCGGCGGCCCGCGAAACCCGCCGACGAAGTTGAGCGACAGGTGCAGGCGCGGCGCCGCCACCGGCTTGCCGCTCAGGCTGAGCCGCTTGCGCGCGTCGGCGGTGAGCCCAGCGATCAGCTCAGCGGCGGGCGCATCGGGCTGCAGTGCGAAAAAGACCCTGTGCTCAGGCATGGCCGCTGGATACCGTCTGTGGTCAGGAAAGCCTACTGCGGGCTTGACGTTGCCGCCGGGCGACCGCCTGCTGCCTCTAGCACGCCATCGCAGAATGGCGGCCTTGGGAGCACAGACCACCATGGCCCATCGTCTTCTCACCCTCGCGCTCGCGACCGCAGCCCTCTTAGCCGCAGCGCCACAGGCCCTGGCCCAGACCAGCCCGTCCGCTGTGGCCAAGGGCTACAAGGCGCCGCGCAACGCCTTCGGCCAGCCGGACATGTCCGGGGTCTGGTCCAACGCCACCATCACCCGGCTGGAGCGCGACCCAAGGTACGGCGAGCGCGTAACCCTGACCCCCGACGAGGCCAAGGTCATCGAGGGCGCCAGCGACACCCGCAACGCCCGCCTGCGCGCCAACACCGACACCTCCAACACCGACCCGGACAAGCTGCCGGAATGCCAGTCCGGCGCGACGGGTCCGGCCTGCGGCTACAACGCCTTCTGGACCGATCCCGGCACGCGGCTGATCCGCATCGGCGGGGTGGCGCGCACTTCGATCCTCACGTCCCCGGCCAACGGCCGCTTCCCGGCGCCCGCCGCCGCGGCCACGCCGCCCCGCCCTCGCCCGCAGACCGGCGGCAACTTCGACAATCCGGAGAACCGAGCGCTCGGCGAACGCTGCATCGTGGGCTTCGGCGGCACGTCCGGCCCGCCCATGCTGCCGGTTCTCTACAACAACCACTATGAGATCGAGCAGACCAAGGACGCCGTCGTCATCGTCGTCGAGATGGTCCACGACGCCCGCATCATCCACCTGAGCGGCGGCCACACGCCGGCCGGCATTCGCCAGTGGATGGGCGACAGCATCGGCCATTGGGACGGCGACACCCTGGTCGTCGAGACCACCAACCTGCGCCGCGAACAGGGCCTGCGCGGCCCGGCCGAGGACATGACGGTGATCGAGCGCTTCACCCGCGTGTCGCCCCAGCAGGTGCTCTACCAGTTCGAGCTGAAGGACCCGGCCTACGCCCAGCCCGTCAAGGGCGAGGAGGCGCTGAACTTCACCAAGGACAAGATCTACGAATACGCCTGCCACGAGGGCAACTACGCCATGACCGGCATCCTGCAGGGCGCCCGTCAGGCGGAGAAGGAAGGCCGCCCCGTGGAAGGCAACCGCGGGGTCGTGCGCGAAGAAGGCGGCAACTGAGGCGCAGCCCTCCCCACAGGGCGACGGCGCGCCTATATTCGCTGCCTGACGCCGCCGGGATCGACCCGCGGACCACCACAAGGAGCACCGACATGGCCACCGAAACCGCGATCCTCGCCGGCGGCTGCTTCTGGGGTGTGCAGGACCTGCTGCGCCGCTATCCGGGCGTGCTGCGGACCCGGGTCGGCTACACCGGCGGCGAGGTGGCCAACGCCACCTACCGCAACCACAGAGGCCACGCCGAGGCCATCGAGATCACGTTCGACCCGCAGCTGATCACCTTCCGCCGCCTGCTGGAATTCTTCTTCCAGATCCACGATCCGTCGACCCTGAACCGCCAAGGCAACGACATGGGCGACAGCTACCGCTCGGCGATTTTCTACACGAACGAAGAGCAGAAGCGCGTGGCGCTCGACACCATCGCCGACGTCGACGCCTCCGGCCTTTGGCCCGGCAAGGTGGTCACCGAGGTCACGCCGGCCGGCGCCTTCTGGGAAGCCGAGCCGGAGCATCAGGACTATCTGGAGCGGATCCCCAACGGCTACACCTGCCACTTCATCCGGCCGGGCTGGACCCTGCCGGTCCGCGCCGCCGCGGCAGGGTGAAGCCCCAGGTCTGCTGACGGGGCGCCCAGCCGGCTCGGGCGGCGGGCTAGAGGCGCCGCCAACCCTCACGCGGCGATTTCCGCTGTACGGCGTCACCGATGGCGACATCGCCGAAGCATGATCGCGAGCTGTCGGAAGTTGTCGATCTGGCCCGTCCTTGGGCCAGGGCCGCAACGAGGAGAAAGCCGTGAGAGACCTGATCCTGAAGATGTCCATATCGATCGACGGCTTCGTGAGTGACCTGGATGGCCGAAACACATGGATGTTCGGCGCCGATCAAGAACCGAGGGCCTGGGGCGTGGAGTACATATGGAACGCCAGCCTGCACATTATGGGCAGCCGCAGCTTCCAGGACATGGCCGCCTACTGGCCGACCTCCACCGACCAGTTCGCGCCGCCGATGAACCAGATCCCAAAGGCCGTCTTCTCACGAAAGGGGCCGGCGGTCCTGGGGAACGGGAACACGACGCCGGCGGGGATCGGACAGTCTGCGCAGCCGCAGCCCGGCGCGGAGAGTTGGGCGCAGGCCTATGTGGCGAGCGGTGACCTGGGGCAGGAAATCGCGACGTTGAAAGCCCAGGAGGGCAAGCCGATCATCGCCCATGGCGGCGTGAGCTTCGCCCGCAGTCTCGTCGCCCAGGGATTGGTCGACCAGTTCGCCCTGCTCGTGGCCCCCGTGGCGCTGGGCAAAGGCCTGCCGCTGTTCTGCGAACTCACCGCGCCAATGCGGCTCAAGCTGATCAGCTCAAAGGCCTTTCCCGGGGGCGCGGTGGCGCAGATCTATCGGATGGCGTGAACCCGTCCAGCGCACCTGATATCGCGACGTTCAAGGCGACCACTATTCCCACTCTATGATAAAAGTGTACCATAAGTGATTGATTATATTTTACTATTTCTTAGAGATATCGGATTTGCCCGAGTGGGCCGCCGACGTTTTCTAACCCCATTGTTTTTACTGGGAAATTAGAAGCGAAACTTATTTCGTCCATTCGCCATCTATCGGCGCCAATCGCATTCTTAGCCCGACGCAGATGCGGCTTAACGCGCGTTCGCAATCTATCGTTTGTCGGCATTTCCGGCAACTCAGTTACCGTCGGGCGGTCACCCCGACCGCGACAGGTTTCGGCCTAGCCTGTAGGACCCCGCGGCGGGGTCGCTCGGACGCTGCGGAGAGTCACCATGCCGCTATCCATGCACCCGGCCTCAGCGCCGATCTTCCTCCAGGCGCTCAAGGGTTTGAGCACGGTGCTGCGAAAGGCTGCCGCCCAGGCTGAGGCCAAGGGTTACGATCCGGCGGCGCTGCTGCAGGCGCGGCTCTATCCGGACATGTTCCCGCTCGCCCGGCAGGTGCAGATCTGCACCGACTTTGCCAAGGGATCGATCGCGCGGCTAAGGGATTGGGCGCTTCCGCACGTGTAGTTCCTAGGGGCGGGCAGGACCTACGACATGAACGATCGCTTGGACGAACTCGTCGGCCGGCTGATGGCATCGGCGAGCGACCGCGCCTGATCCCATTCGCATTGAGCAAGGCAAGCCATTGCGAAGGCGTGGCATTCGGAGAGTCGCGCCCGGCCGCCCTACAGCTTTCATTCATGCAACGTCTGCGAACTTGGCGCTCCTGCCGTTTCGAGGAGATTTCCATGAAGACCTTCATGCGCGGGGCCGCGCTCAGCCTGCTGCTCGTCACCTGCGCCTCATCCAGCGCACTGGCACAGTCCGCACAACCTGGCGCGGAGGTGGCGTTCCGCGCTACAACGCTCAATCTCGCGGCCGAAGGCGAAATCGGCGTCGCGCCAGATCTGGCCACGATCGACCTGGGGGTTAGCAGCCTCGCCAAGTCCGCCTCCGAGGCGCTTGCCGACAACGCCCTGCGG
>JBBQTP010000091.1:0-16291 GCA_038213205.1 Caulobacterales bacterium | reverse complement strand
TGCAACCCAGCCCAATGGCTCTAGAAAGAGAGGCGCTACCCCGTTGTCCGAGATGCGCCATCAACGGACATAGGCTTCGCGCCAGAAAGGCGACCTTCAAGAGCCTGCGGCGTTCCTGCCTCCCCGTTGACCGACTCTAGGAACAAGAACATAACAAGAACAGACGGGCGGCGCGGTTGTGTCTGCTCGCCATCAAACCGACGCTCCTTGGGGGAGACTTGGAATCGTGTGGTGTTACGCGTAGGCGGGAGATTGAATGGCGCTGCTGGCTTACAGTTCTGACGGTCCAGCTCTAGCAGCCCCGATCTCGCCGCGCCGCGAGATTGGCGCCTACGAGGCGCTTTGGCTCGAACAGGGCTCGACCTTCAAAAGCCTCGCCGACCGCTTTGCTAAGGATCCGACGGCGCTGCCGTCTGACATGGTGTCACGCGCCGCCGCGGAAGCATGCGCCAGCGAAGTCTTCTCGATTTTCGCCAAGGCCGGTGTGGCCCGCTTCGGTGTTCGGATAAACCACGCGGGCGACTACCCCAAGAAGCTGCGCGACGCCCGGTATCCCGTTGAACTCCTATACTACCAGGGAGCCTGGGAGATTGTCGAAGCGCGCGCCGTCGCCGTGGTCGGCAGTCGAAAGGCCTCGCCGGAGGGGGTAAAGCGCGCCCAACAAATCGCCCGCGCCCTGGTCGAGCGTGATTTCACCGTAGTCTCCGGCCTCGCCGAAGGCATCGATACCGCCGCACATACTGAGGCGCTCGCCCAGAATGGCCGCACCATCGCCGTCCTCGGCACACCCCTCAGCTCGGTGTACCCCGCCGCCAATAGGGCGCTGCAGGAACGCATCGCCAATGAACAGCTCGTCATCTCGCAGGTGCCCGTGTTGCGCTATGCGCGCCAGGCGCCGCCGCAGAACCGGCTGTTCTTTCCAGAGCGCAATGTCACCATGAGCGCGTTGACGGAAGCGACGGTGATCGTCGAAGCCGGTGAGACATCCGGCAGCCTGACCCAGGCCCGGGCCGCCCTGCACCAAGGCCGCAAGCTCTTCATTCTCGACTCGTGCTTCCAGAAGCAGAACCTGACCTGGCCGGCCCGTTTCGAGGCCGAAGGTGCGATCCGGGTTTATACTGCCAACGATCTCTGGGCGGCACTGGGCTGATCGATGAGGCTATCCGAGATCGACGATAGCAATCGCGTCGATCACACGCGCCTCCTGGCTGAGGACGCCTGCCTCTACCTCTATGAGTACACCAGCGGCCGAGATTACTCGTTTAGCGCCACCAACAATCTGATCAATAATCTCAAGAAAAAGCCGACCGCGAGCGCAGCCCAGCTCCGTTATAAGACCAACGCGATTGCAGGATGCGCCAATACCCTGCGCATGGCTCTCAATCCAGCGTGGCTGGACATCGCGACCATCGTTCCGATTCCGGGTTCCAAGTCATCTGCCCATCCCGACTTCGACAATCGCATGGAGCAGATCGCGCGACAGATCAGGCCCGCACTCGATGTGCGAACCCTGGTCATCCAGGGCGATTCGACCACAGCTTCGCATGAGGTCGGGGCCGGTGAAGACCGAGTGACAGTCGAGGAGCTTTTGGATCTGTACGTCATCAACGAAGCCGTCGCGGTGCCTCCGCCCCGCGCTATTGGCATCCTTGATGACGTTCTGACCGCCGGCACGCATTTCCGCGCCATGAAGATCAAGCTCAATGAGTGCTTCCCGAACGTACCGATCACCGGGCTGTTTGTGGCGCGCCGCGTCTTCCCGCCGGTAGCGGAGGACTTTGAGATCCTCTGAAGGAGGAGAGGAGACTTTGGGCGCTCATCTGGAACGCGCCACCGTCCGCCGCCGATCGCCTTGATTTGGTCGGATCGACCCCCGCCGCGTTCGCCCTATGTCCGGCTCCGAGTTTGCGGCGCGAGCCCTTCCCGAGCCGCGCGGCTCAAGGTCCCCCTCGGCGCCGCGACCCGTTTGACCGGAGTAGCGCCGATCCCCAGGGCCCGTTCGATGACCAGGCCGCCCCCGGCCGCCGCCATGCTTGCCTGAAGGGTGGCGACGTCACCGCACCATTGAGTCTCGGCGTCCTGGTCCCGCACCGTGTCGGCGGCGCCGGCGTCATCGCCGAACGCGACGACCCGCATCTGCATCCGCGCGCCGGCCGGGTTGCCGGAGATCTCGACTCCGTAGTCCGGCTGGGCCGCCTTGCGCAGGACCACCCGGCCCTGGTCGACCCAGGCCGTGGTCAGGCCCTCGCCGACTTCGTAGCCGAGACCCGCAAGGCTTTGCAGGACCGCGGCGCGGCGCGCCTGGGCGGCCAGGGCGTCGCGCGCCTTGGCGAGGGCCGCCTGAGCGTCGGCGAGAAGCGGGGCCGGGTCGACGTCAGGGCGCTCGGCGCGGACCGAGATTGTCCGGGCGGCAGCGGCGTCGGCCAGCGTCAGTTCCGCCAAGGTGAGCCGGAGGTCCTGGGTCAGGGCCTGGCGCTGGCGGGCCGCAATCAGAGCGGCGGTGAAGTCGAGATCGAGGCTGTCCAGGAGCAGGCTGCGGCGTGCTTCGGCGGCCGGTGCCAGGGCAGCGGCAAGGCGGGTCGCGAAGGCGTCAGCCTCCTGGCGCTCGGACAGCAAGGCGAGTTCAGTGAGGCGCCTTTCGAACCGGTTGAGGACGGGGTCCAAGGGCGGCACCTGCTGGCACGAAATCCATTCGGCGAGCGTGGGCGTCTTGGCACCGTCCTTGAGGCTCTGCGCCAGGATATGGCGCGCCGCGTCGTTGGGGAGGGTGTCGTCGCTCAGCAGGGCGAATCCCCGGGACAGTGCTTCGGGGTCCGGCTGGCCGTTCGCCGACCTGGTCAAGGCCGCTTCGAGATCCGGGGCGAGTTCAGCGCCCTTCTTGCGCAGAGCCGTCAAAAGGGCGGCTGCTGCCTCCCCTTGGCGCAGTGACGCCGACCGGGCCTGGGCCGCCGCGTCGGCGACCTTCACCAGCCGGCTCTGCATGTCCTGATGCAGGAAGGCGATCTCCTGAGGCGCTTGCTTCTGAAGGTCCATGAATCGGTCTGCCTTCAGTAGGGCGCGCAGCCGCGCCATGCGGCCTTCGGCCTGAGCGATGTCGACGTCCGAGACGCAGTCGTTGCGCCGGCCGATCCGCAGCCACTCGGCCATCGCCGCGTCGACCCGAGCGAGGTGGCCTTCGCAGAGGGCGAGGATTTCCTCCCGCGTGACGATGCGCACGACCTTTGGCCCGCTCATGCCGCGAGCCCCGACTTGAGGGCTTGGGCGATGGCGGTGCGCAAGCGAGTTTTCTCCGCCTCGGGGCGATGGAACCAGCCGTGGCTGGAGACCCGATGGACCACCGGGATCGAGCGCCGCAGAACGCTTGGGCGCCACATCTCCCGGGCCCGCGCCTCCGCCAGCAGGGCGTGGCGCGGCGCGTCGCATTCGATGCCGATGCCGTAGAGGCCAGTGCGCGGATCTTCGATGGCGAAGTCCAGGGTGAAGGCGCCGGTGTCGGTCGCCGACTGCGCCGTCCAGCCCAGGGATGCGATATAGTTCGCGACCGCCGTCTGGAACCCGTCCTGATCGAGGTCCTGGCCCCGGGCGTCGTCGCGGCGATCGCCCATCAGGCGGGCGGTGAGGCCCTGGGCGTTCTCCAGTTCGCCGTCGGAGATCATCCTGGCGTATTCGAAATAGGCCTGCAGGAAGTCCCGTGGACTGGCGGCCGCGCGGCGCGTGGTGAGCAGGTCGGAGATTTCGGCGATCGGCATCGAGGTCACCAGCACTACCTTCTCGCGCGCTCGGGTGACGGCGACGTTGAGGCGGCGTTCGCCGCCCGCCTGGCCCAGGACGCCGAAAGCCCGCCGGAAGGTGCCCTGATCGTTGCGGCCGAAGGTGGAGGAGAAGACGATGACGTCCCGCTCGTCGCCCTGCACGTTCTCGACGTTCTTGACGAAGAACCCCATGTCCTCGCCTTCCTCGATCCGGTCCCGCTCCTGGGCCAGGGCCGCGCGAAAGGCCGGATCGCGCACGGCCCGCGCCTCCAGCACCTCTTCGATCAGGTCTGCCTGCTTGCGGTTGAAGGTCACAACACCGAGGGTTCGGCGCGCGCCCGCCTCGGCCTTCCAATACCCGGCGACCACCTCGACCACCCTGTTGGCCTCGGCCGGGTTGGTCTGGTCCATGTAAGACCCGTCGACCCGCACCAGCTCGATCGGCCGGATTCGGCGGATCTCCGCGTCGGGATGGCGGGCGGGTACGGACAGCCGGCCACCGTAGAAGGCAGGGTTCGAGAACTCGATCAGCTCGCGGTAGAGCGAGCGGTAGTGGATCTGCAGGGTGGTGGACGGCAGCACGGTCTTGGCCAGCTGAAGCAGATCGGGGCAGTCCTTAATCTCGCGGCGGTTCCAGGTTTCGACGAGCGCCTCGCGCTCCACCTCGTCGATCCCCTCGTCGGCCTCGTCCCCCTCGAAGACCTCGGCTTCGTCGCTCTCGGCCTTGCTCGAGAAGAAGTTGGTTGGCGGCATCTGCTTCTCGTCGCCGCTGACGATCATCGAGCGGCTGCGGAATAGACTCGGCAGGGCGTATTCGATCGGCATCTGTGAGGCCTCGTCATAGATCACCGTGTCGAACAGGCCCTTCTTCAGGGGCAACAGGCGGCTCGCCACGTCGGGGTTCATCAGCCAGATCGGCCGCAAGGTCATCAGGCCGAGGTCGGGTCCGCGGTCCAGGACCTCGCGAAGCCGCCTGGCCCGCTGGCCGGTCAGGCGGGTGAGGTCTTCCCACTCCCGCGCCGGCCGCAGTCGCGTAGCGTCCAGGCCGTCGACCAGCAGCCGCCGATTCAGCTTGCGAATGTCGCCGTCCGCCTGCGCCAGGGCGACGGCCTTGGTGTCGAGTTCTGAGGTTTCGAACTGCAGCACCGGGAAGGCGGTTTCGAGCCGCATCTTCCAGGCCAGCCGCGACTCGCGGCCCAGGAGGCGGCGCACCTCACCGTCCAGGCCGGCTTCGGGCAGCGCTGCCAGCGCTGGCGCGACGGTCCGAAGGATTCGGAACACCTGGCGGCCTCGATCGTCGAGCTGACGCGCGCGAGGCCGGTAGCGCTGGTAGGCGGCCAGGCTCGGAAGCGCGCCGGCGATGGCCGCCAAGGCGTGGCCACTGTGGCCGTGCTCGGCGATAGCCTCGGCGCGTCCTTCCCGCCAGCCGTCCTCGAACCAGGGCTCCAGTCCCGCCAGGGCCGCCCGGCTGAGTCCTTGCGCCTCGTGCCGCACATAGCCCTGCGCATGACGGTCGATGAGAGCCTCGACCGCCTCGCGGTTCGCAGCGTGCGCGGCGTCCAACGCGGCCGATGCATCGGGGTGCGTGGCGAGCCGGCCTTGGGCGTCGGCGGCCGCGGCCAGCGCCGCGCGCAGCGTCCGCACCAAGTCCAGCAGCCCTTGCGGCGCGATCGCCCCGAGATCGAGCGTCGGCTCGGACAGGAGCAGCCGGGACGCCTCGGCCCGCCGCCGGAAGGGGCGCAGGGCGATCTCGTCGTGCAGGGCCTTGCGGAACGCGTCTGGTACCAGGGCCCTGGCGGTCAGGAAGGTCTTCAGCCGGCGGCCCTTCATCCAGCGCGAGGGGGACAAGCGCTGCAGGAATGTGGGCGGCGCGGCGAGGGTGTCGGCGACGGCGGCCCAGTTAGCCAGGGCCTTGGCCTCGAGGCCGACCGCGACCTCAGCGGCCGGCGTCAGATCCGCGCGGCTGGCGAGGCCGGAAAGGCTCGCGGTGATGGCGTCGAGCTCCGCCAGCGCGGCTTCAAGATCGTCGGTGCGGCCGGCGAGGTCCAGCCAGCGCGCCAGCCGCTCGCGGGCGGCATCGTCGAGGTCCAGCAGCGCACGGGCGTGCTGCGCCTCCCAGTCCCGCCAGGGTTCTGGGTCGTCGATGGGAAAGGCCTGCGCGGTCTCCGCGAGCGCCATGGACCGCGCCTCTTCAGCCTGCAGGAATGCGGCGAAGTCGCTGCGGAACGCCGCCAACGCGCCCTCGTCGCCGCTGAAGGGCTTCAGCACCTCCAGGGGGCTGTCCTCATAGGCCGCGGGCAGCCAGAGGCGCGCGAGGGGACCAAGGACCTCCTGTAGGGTCGCAATCTGGCTGGCGTCGAGCGGGCCCAGCACCGCGCGCAGCGCGGGGACGTCGATCGGCGGGCGCTCGCCGGCGGCGAAGCCGATGAGGTCCGCCAACATCAGTCGGTAGCTCAAGCCGCTGGTCGGGTCGTCCGCGTGAAGCGCGGCATGATGCTGGTCGAGGTCGGCTTCCAGGGCCTCGATCCGGGCCGCCGTCTGTTGGCGCTGCTGCAGCCAGACCGTCGAGCCGGTGGCGCGCGCGAACAGGGCTTCCAGCTGGTCGCGGATCGACTGGATTACCGCGCGGCGGTCCTTGTTGACGTCATTGATCATGACGATGCGCTCGCGGAGCCCCTCGGCGACCAGGCGCTTGTGCACTACTTCCAGAGCCGATTGCTTTTGGCAGACGATGAGCAGGCTCTTCTGTCGTCCGATGGCGTCGGAGACCATGTTGACGATGGTCTGGCTTTTGCCGGTGCCGGGCGGACCTTCGATCAACAGGCCAAGCGCGTCGCGAGCTTCTAACACCGCCTGTTCCTGGGACGGATCGCTGGACGCCGTGAAGTAGCGGGCGAGCTCACGGGGCCGCTCGGTCCGCGGCCGCTCCACCTGCTCGCCGGCCCTGAGCGCGGTCTCGAGGCTGGAGCCCACCGGAGGAATCCGCCGCAGTTGCCGCAGGTCCTCCATCACGGCCTGACCCAGATAAGCTAGATGGAAGAGCGCCCCGGCACACACCAGCTGATCCTGGCCGGGCGGAATCCGCAGGTCCTTGCTCGGCAGCGCGACCAGGTCGGCGCCGGCCGTCTCCTTCACCAGGCCGGAGAAGGCCTCCATGACCTGGGCGGCGTTGACGGTGGCCCGGCCGAGGAGTTCGTCGGCGGCCTCACGCCATCGGCGCGCCGCGTCGGGCCCGAGCAGGGCCTCGAAGGCCGGGTTGAGCCGGACTTCTTCGCGGTCCCGGTCGAACGCCAAGGTGATGCGGCCGCGCGCACCGACCTCTGGTTTCAGCTTGATCGGCCAGAGCAGGACCGGGGCGATCCGCGGCCGGACGGAAGCTCGGGCCTCTTGCAGCACCAGGAAGGGGAAGCCCAGGTAGAGGCCGTCGATGCCGGTGTCCCGCCGGTACAGCGTGGCGTGGCCGTGGAGCGTCCGCACGCGCCGCTCTACCCGAGGGTCGGCCGTCAGCACGTCCGGGTCGAGATCGACGGTCTGGTCGTTGCGCAGCAGCAGGTGGTCCAACAGGCCGGCCGCGGGGCGGCGCGGGCTGCCAAATTCTACCAGGTCGAGGCGCGCAGTGGTCTTGCCGATGACCATTCGGGTCAGTGGTCCGCGTAGGACCGCCCCGGTGATCCGCTTTGAGAAGAAGTCCAGAAGGGTCGCCATATAGGCCTGGCGAGGCGGTTCGCGCCACCGGTCCGGCGGCACGGCCAGTAGTGTCAGCGCGCGGCCGACCGGCAGCCGCCGCTCCATACGGAACTGGTCGGCCCATTCGTCGACGCGCTCCAGATCGCAGCGGCTGAAGCCCTCTAGCCGGTTTTCGATCTCGGCGTAGAGGTCGCGGCGCGACCCCTGGAGCCAGGCCGTCGCAGCCTCGGGGTCGAACGCCTCCACCCCGGCCCGGGCGGCGATCTCGGCCGCCTCTGCGACCAGTGCGTCCGCGGTCCGGAACTGGCCGACGTCGGCGCTCAGGAGGAGGATGTAGTCCTCCTCGGCGGTCAGTC
Source organism: Caulobacterales bacterium (assembly GCA_038213205.1). Classification (GTDB taxonomy): domain Bacteria; phylum Pseudomonadota; class Alphaproteobacteria; order Caulobacterales; family Caulobacteraceae; genus Phenylobacterium. The sequence goes on along the minus strand of JBBQTP010000091.1, from coordinate 8,496 downwards.
GGCGCTCCAGCAGGGCGTTCAGGCCAGGGTGGTCGGTGTCGGGCAACAGGCGGCGGCGCTCGGCCCAGACCGCGGCCAGCCGCGCCCGCGATGTGGAGAGAAGATGGACCTGGAGTTCAGGCTCGCTGAGCACGACTTCCAGCTGACGGGCCCGTTCGCGGATCTGTTCGCCGCGCGCCTTGAGGCGTGACAGCCAGGGCTCGGCATCGTGGCGCTTAAGGAAGTCCGGTGCGGATCCGCTGATCAGGGCGTAACCGGCTTCCGGATGGTCGAGCAGCCAACCGGGCGTGACGATCTCGCCGCGCCAGGCCAGCGGCATGGCCGGATTCAGGACTTTTAAGGCAAGCGCCAGTCGAAGATCCTCGGCGAGCTCAGTGTTCTGGCTCAGCTGGCTGAGCTCCCGGTGCAGGCCTGCCAGCCCGGCCTCCTGCGTCCAGGTCGCGAGCTCGCCCTTCAGGAGCAGGTCGCGGGCCTCATCCCAGTTGGCGGCCTCGGCCGCCGCCAGGGCAAACCGGGATGCGATGCGGTACGGGCGGCTCCCGAGCCGGAGCGTATGACGACTGGCGACTTCCGTCGCAGCCCCGGCCGAGGCCGGCGCCTCCGGCGGATCGCCCGCCAGCCACCGCTGGACCTCGTCCCAACCCCAGCGTTCGTGCCGGTCGCGGGCGAGGAGGCCTCGCAGCAAAAGCGCAACCGACGAATCGATGTCCTCGGGAATGGGCGCGCCATTGGTGAGAATGTGGATCAGAAACGCCTGATCGTTGACGCCCTCGAAGCATGCGCCCTGAGTGACCTGCTCCAGAAGCACCATGCCGAGGCTCCACCAGTCGCTGGCGGCGGCGACGCCGCCGGCCAGGGCTTCCGGAGCGGTGTATCGCGTGGTCTCCAGGGGCGAGACGATATCGAGGTCGAATTCCGATAGCCGAGCGGACCCGAACCCACTGACCACCAGGTCCATGGGCTCGCGGTCGCGCACGAGGATCGCGCTGGGCCGCAGGTCGCGGTGGCGCAGGCCGCACTCCGCGAAGGCGCTGAGCACCTTTCCGATTTCGAACAGAACCTGCGACAGCGTCTCGATGTCGTTGCTGAGCAAGCCGAGGTCCGCCAGGGTCCCGCCTTTCATGTCCTCGCTGACCTCGAAGGCGCGGTCTTCCCACCGTCCCGTTTCGAGAATCTCGGGCACGTGGTCACGCGGCAGGCTGCGCAGGACGTCATAGACCTCGGCGTCCGGTTCTCGGCCGGGGCCATATAGAGTCAGCACGCCTTCCTGACCGTCCCGGACGGCCAGATAGCGAGCTTCGGCTTCGCCGGTCGCGGGCAGCGCCCGCTCGAGCCGCCATCCTGCGATTTCCGTGACATCGGCGGACGGTGTTTCAGGTTCGGCGACGGGCTCCTGCGCATCGCCACCGCAGACTGGACAGATGAGATCGCCGGGCGGCATGGGGTGGCCACTGGCGCAGACCGCAGAGTACGACACTGCGGCAGCGACCACCGGCGGCGCCGGGCGCCATCCTTCGGCGCGCAGCGGCAGGCCGGCGAGGTCCCAGGCGCAGGGACGTCCGTCGACCTCTCCTTCGCAGACCAACTCGGAGATCGGCCGCTCGGTCTCGCAATTGGGACAGAACCGCATCATCGGGCGGCGGCCTGATCCGAGAGGATGACACGGTGCCCCTCCGCCTTTAGGGCGGACCGCAGCCGCTGAAAGTCGCCACGCGCCGGAATGCCGGCGAACCAGGCGCCGCCCTCGGCGTCGAACATCACATCGAGGCGGCGGTCCTGCGGCCCGGCCGCGCGGCCGTAGGCGGCGAAAGCGCGGCCGGCACCCGTCAGGATGTGCAGGGTCTGGTTGTCGCTCCCGCGCAGGGCCAAGGTCTGCGGCGCTTCCTGCAGGTAGGGCCCGGCGATCACCGCATCGACCAGCCCTGGTCGCGCCGCCAGCCAGGGCTCCACCGCCGCGAAGGCCAGGCCTGTGAAGACCAGCACATCGCCGGACGCGCGTGCGCGCCAGCCTCGGAGCAGGGCCTCCAGGGCCTCAAGTTGTTCGAAGGGTTCGCCGCCGGAGACGGTCAGTCCGTCCGCGTCGGGAGTCCAATCCGCGATCGTCTGCAGCGCGGCGCCCACGGTCGTGGCCCCCAGGCCGGCTGCCCAGGTGTCGGCGGAGATGCAGCCGGGGCAGCGAAGGGTGCAGCCTTGCATCCAGATACCGATCCGGCGGCCCGGGCCAAGTGTGGTGACCGGGAAGTGCAGCCGCGAAAGGGCGAGCGCGGTCACGCAGGCCTCAGGGTCAGGGTCGTGACCACACCGGGAGTCAGGGCCTCGATCATGAACGCTCCGTCTCCCTTCGTCTCGAACAGCGCGCGAGCCATCGGGTTGATCAGATGAGCTTCCAGCTGATTGCGGATGCCGCGGCCGCCGTTGGACAGGTTCGCGACGCACAGGTCGTGCAAGGCGGCCTTGGCCACTGGGGCCAGGGTCAGCCGATATCCGGCGCCGGCGGCGTCCGCTAGGATCGCGGCCACCATCGACTCGAAGATCTGGTCAGCCACATCGGGCCGGATGAAATCGAAGACGATGATGTTCTCGCCAATCCGGTTGAGAATTTCGGGACGGTTCAGCACCAATTTGAAGTGCGTTTCGATTTCGGCGCGGACCCGCGATTGGACATCTGCGAATGCTTGGTCCGAGGTGACGTTGGCCACCCGGGCGCCGGAGGCGTCACTCGAATACATCCCCAGATTGGAGGTGAAGATGATCAGGGCCTCGGAAAAATAGACCCGATCGCCACGGCCTGAGGTCAGCACGCCGTCGTCTAGAACTTGAAGGAACTTATCGAGAATGCGCGGGTGCGCCTTCTCGATCTCGTCGAACAGCACAACGCTGAAAGGCTTCTCCCTGATCGCGTTGGTGAGCTCACCGCCGACGTCGTAGCCCACATAGCCGGGCGGCGCGCCGATGAGCCGCTGATCGGCGTGCTCGGCGCTGAACTCGCTCATGTCGAAGCGGATGTAGGCGCTCTCGTCGCCGAACAGCAGCTCCGTCACGGCCTTCGCCAATTCCGTCTTGCCGACCCCCGTGGGGCCGGCCAGGAACGCCACCCCGCGCGGACGCCCGCTGCGTTTTGCCCCGGCTACGCCGGTGACCGCGCGCTTCACGATGTCGAGCATGTGGGTGACGGCGCGGGTCTGGCCAATCACCCGGCGCGAGACGAACTCCGCCCCGCTCCGGATTTTCTCTCGCTCAATGAGCTTCCAGGCGTCCTCCGTGACCCCGACCTTATAGCGGCGCACCGCGTCGCCGATCTCGGTCACCTCGACCGCCTCGGCGCGAGCCAACTGGGTGATGGCGTTCAGGTCCATCAAGAGGAGGCCCTCGGTGTCGTCGACGAGCACGTCTTCGGCGGCCATCAGCGTATCTGCGGCGGCCGTCTTTGCTCCCGGCAGGGTGCGGACGAGGTGCGGCGCCAAAGCGCGGCGCACCGTGCGGTCCGGCGGGGAAACGGGAATGTGCCGCAGGCGCGGATTGTCAATGATTAGCCAATCCGGCAGGTCACCCTCCTTGTCGAGGATCCAGATCACGCTGTTGAATCGCGGCGCGCGGTCCGGACCGACCGGCCTAGCACTTGCCGTCTGGCTCAGGATCAGTGCCCGTGTGAACAGCTGGTGCTCAGCCGGCGAAAGGGCGTCGTGGCGCACAACAAGGCGCGAGGCGAAATCGGCGATCAGGGCGATGGGCGGCCCGTCCAGCTGCACCAGCCGTTCGAGGGCCGAGCCAAACAGGTCGAGGCCTGCCGGCGCGACGTAGTTGGTGCCGGTCAGGCCCAGGCTAGCGAACACCTTCTCAAAGTTGCCCTGAGTCCCGTCCGGCCGGTCCAGCAGTCGAAAGCCCGAAATGGGGTCATAGGCCAGGACCTCGCCATAGCCGGCGTCGGCGAGGCTGGCCGCAATGACGCTGGCCAGCGACGCAGTTGTCACAACACCGCCCAGAGAACGGGCCTGCAGGTCGCGCACGTTGCCGGTGAGCACGAACTGGCTCTTCAGCGGCAGGAACCGCTCCAGGTCGCGAAGCCAGCGTGGCCGCGGATGATTGCTCACAGTTTCCAACGAGTTGGCCCCCCGGCCGCTAACACCCTAGCGTGCGATCCAGCCCAGCTCTAGTCCCCGTATTCATCCGGCGCTTCCGCAGGAGTTGGCTTCCCTCAACGGTGGCAATGCTGTTCGGAATTATAAGGTAAGGGTCGAGGTGTACCTCGCGGCAGGGCGTGAGCGCCCGTGGGTAGCGGGTGCCCAGTTCTCCTCGCGGAACGTTGCTCAATGACGTCGACAGCGCTTTACCGGGGGTTGCCGACAAGCGGACTTTCCCAACGGCAGCCATGAGTCATTTGTCCCCGTTGGTTCCTGCCTAGCCAGGCAGGCTCGTCAGCCACGCTGCCTGTTCGCTCCACCTCAACGGCGGCTCGGTCCGCAGCATGTCCACGAGCGTCACCCCAGCCGGTATCCGGCCCTCGAGAATGCGACGCTGGAGCGTCGGAGACAGAAACGCGAGCCTGCGCACCCGGCGACGGTAGAGTGAGCGCTCGTCGTCCCGCCACTCGGAGACCATGACGTGCGCCCGTTGCAGGGCATCGACTATCGCCGGGTCCACCTTCGGCGCGGACGGCGCTTCCCCGGCGTATGCGGTCCAGCTTTTGCCGCCGCGGAGCTTCATGCGCCGGGGGAGGGCGATCCGCAGGCCGTCTCCGTCCGGCTCGACCACCATCCGCTCGCGTGAGCCAAGCCGCCCCTCCAGATCCTGCAGCGCCAGCTCTGGATGGTCCTCGCCGACCAGCTCACCGCGATCCAGGATCATGTGCGTGCCGGCGGATCGCAGCTCCACCCGGCGGAGCAGCAGCGGGATCTGCTCGGGCGTCAGCTGCGGCCGCCCGCTGAGCCGCCGAAGCTCGGCCAACACAAAGCCTTCCAACGCCTCCGCGCCCACCCGAACGATGGCGTCGGGATGAAGCTCGCCAGCGCGCCCCTGCTGCACCTCGGCCAAGACGTAGTAGCGGTGCAGTCGCCCCGTGCGGCCGGTCGAGAACGTCGGACTGAACCGGCGACCCTCCCCGTCGAACACCCGCCCGGTGAGGAGCGCGGACGCCGCCTTCACCCGCCTCACCCGGCGCACTACCCGGTTGTCGGCGAGCTTGAGCTGCACGGCGTCGAACAGCTCAACGTCGACGATCGCGGGGTGGAGGCCCTCGTGCCTGTGGCCCTTGTGTGGGATCTCACCGAGGTAGTGGCGGTTCTGCAGCATGTAGAACAAAGCCCCCCGGCTGATCACCGCGCCGCCCAACACCCGCCCCTTGGTAGTCACCCACCGTTTGGAGCGGACCCCCTCCACCTTGAGCTCCGCGCAGAGCTGGTGAACGGAGCGGAGCTCCAGGTAGCGCCGGTAGATGTTTCTGACGGTTTCAGCCTCGGGTGGGTTCACCACCAGCACGTGGTCTCCCTTGTCGTAGCCGAGGGGGGTGATGCTCCCCATCCACATGCCCTTGGCCTTGGACATGGCCAGCTTGTCTCGGATGCGCTCGCCGGTGACCTCCCGTTCGAACTGAGCGAACGACAGCAGCACATTCAGGGTCAGCCGGCCCATCGACGTGGTGGTGTTGAACGCCTGCGTCACGCTGACGAAGCTCACTCCGGCACCGTCGAAGGCCTCGATGATCCGAGAGAAGTCCATCAGCGACCGGGTGAGGCGGTCCACCTTGTAGACCACCACCACGTCGATGAGCCCTGCGGCGATGTCGGCGAGGAGCTGTTTCAGCCCTGGGCGGTCCATCGTGCCGCCAGAGATCCCGCCGTCGTCGTATTGGGAGGGGAGGGCGGTCCACCCTTCCGAGACTTGGCTCTTGATGTACGACTCGCAGGCGTTGCGCTGGGCGTGCAGGCTATTGAACGACTGCTCCAGTCCCTCCTCGCTGGATTTGCGGGTGTAGACCGCACACCGCAACGTCTGCGCCTTCACCTCCACCCGGGCGTTCACCCGGCACCTCGCAGACCGAAGAACCTGGGTCCGTTCCAGCGCGACCCGGTGATCTCCCGGGCCACTTCGGAGAGGCTGGCGAACCCCGCCCCACGGTAGGTCACCCGCCCTTCGGCATCGACCTCAACCTCGTGGGCCTCTCCCTTCCACTCCCGCACCAGCCGGGTGCCCGCTCCGATCTTCGGCCCGCGCTTGGCCACCGTCCGCTTGGCCAGCAGCCGTCGGGTCTCCGCATCTAGACCGCCCACGGCCTCAGCCTGGAGCTTCCAGGCAAGGCTTCGGCGCAGGAGGTCGGGAGAGCGGGTCTTCGGCGGCAGACCGAGCCGGTCCGGCCAGGCGTCCCGAAGGCCAGCGAGGTCCAGCCCCTCAAGCCTCAGCACCTCGCGTTCGACTGCGGCCCTCACGCCGCGGGCTCCTCGATGCGGTAGGTCCGCACCCCGTCGGCCTTGGTGGACACCACGTTCAGGGAGCGCTTCTTCTTCAGCGCGCCGGAGATGAACCCGCGCACACTCTTCTCTTGCCAGCCCGTGAGGTCGACGAGGTCGGGGATGGTCGCCCCGGCCGGGGTGCGCAGGGCCCGCACCACTGCCTCTAGCTTGGTTGTGGGCGGAGCCGGTGGCGGGTCAAACACGGGTTCAGGCTGCGGGGGAGGGGCGGCTTTACGCCTGGTGGCCATGGTGTGAGCTCCGGTTAGCGGGAGCCGTTCGCTCCCACGACCGGAAGCCCGGCGAGGCGACGCTCCACCGGGGCCGCGCTGCTCAGCAGCAGCGCACGGTCACTCACGCTCCGTTGCGCTGTGCAGTCCAGTCAGTGTCTGCGGCGATGAGCGACTTTCTGAGGAGGCTTCGCCTCACGCGCCTCCGACATATCGGTCTGGACGCAGAGGTCTGACCAGAGTGCGTCCCAGGCCGCCCCTGACAGGTCCTCCCCCTGGATCGTCAAGGCGGTGTTGGAGGCCACGAAAGGCCGAACGCCGCCATATCCGCCAAAGCCGTTCTTGGCGTTCACGTCGCCGCAGAGAACCTCGTGGCCCCGACGCTGACGCAGGGTCACATTTGAGAACTTCGCGCTCTCCGGATCGCGCATATACTTGCTGAGAACAGCGGCCGCGAGGAAGTCTTCGTAAGGCGCAGGGACTCGCGGGTCGGCCTTCACCTCAGCCTTTGCAGGCTCCTTCTGCGCAGGCTTGGCGCAGGTGGACGTGCACGCCGCCGGGACCGCGATGCAGATCGCCAGAAGAACTCCGCATCCGATCACCGTTTGTGCCACGGTCGCTGGCTTGGCCGGGGCGCTCATTATGTAGCCCCACGGCGTTGGGCCAGGACGCGCAGCGCCTTGGCCAGGGTGGCGATGTCGACCCCCGCTGCTTCCAGACTCTCGGCCCGCATGACGTAGACGGTGTGGTCACCGCTCGTCATCGTCAGCGCGTCTGCGGACAGGTCCTCCGCGAGCTCCCCGATCGCCGTGGAGAGCAGCGCTGCCCCCTCGTCCGCCGTGTCTTCGCTGATCATCCGACCCTCCTCATTTGAAGGTCAGCAGCGCTCCGCTCAGCGAGGGCAGCAAGTCAAAAGAGACTCATCGGCTGTAGATAGATCGGCTGCGCCGGGGCGGCCTCGCGCCCATGATGTGAAGGCGCGCGAGGAGTCGGCAATATTCGCGGCGACTGTGGCAGCGAAGATGATGCGAGCTGTTGCCCACAATTCCAACTCCGCGATTCTTCGGCTGTTGGGCTCTAATTCGGCGAAGCGAAATGCATTTGTCGCATTAGCGCTTGAGATATGCCTGATAAGGCTGAGTCTTAGATCTGCAGCCACGACGCCATCTGACTTTGGACTGAAGCGGGCAGTCGGCTCCGGCGTGAGTTGATCGCTGGAGCACAAAGGCACCCCAGCGAACTCACTTACTTGGGCGGAGCAGCGGCTTGTTTTTTCGCTTTGGTTTTTGCCATGTGATGGCCGATAGCGCCGCCGACTACGGCTCCGGCCACTCGGTGGTGCTTCCCAGCGGCGACCGCGCCTACTGCGCCTCCGGCAATGTGCCCTTGGGCGAAAGAGGATTGCGCGGTGATGCCCAAGACGGTCACGGCAATGGCGATCGCGCCGACGTAAGTTCTTGCGGACATTGATGCTCTCCTCGAGTCGTGGCGGTTTACCGCCACCCTCAGCATTATAGCGGCTAGCACCGACTTGGAAGCAGTCGTCGAACAGGCCTCGATTGACGAAAGGCGGCGGCGATCGCTTGGAAGCTGCGGCGGGTCTGATCAGCAAACCGCGCCTAGCCGCACTATCTTCCGGACAAGCAAGCGACGATTCGGCACCTGTGATGCCTGTAGTGGATCGCGCATTGTCGGTTCACGCGCCCTTCTGCGAGACCGCCATGCACACCATTGCCGTCGTGAGCCGCAAGGGCGGGGCCGGTAAGTCGACGGTGGCGCTGCAGCTGGCCGTCGGGTTCTGGCGGCGGGGCTATCGCACCCTG
>JBBQTP010000090.1:0-16480 GCA_038213205.1 Caulobacterales bacterium | reverse complement strand
AAGGCTGCGGATCTCCGGCTCCCGCGCCAAGGCGAGCAGGGTTTCGATGCTGGTGAAGTCGAGTTGGGCGTTGCGCCACTCCGCGGCGCGCACCGGGTCGAACCTGTGCTGCTCGACGGCTTCGATCAGGTCGGCGTCGAGCTCGGGCGCCTCGCCGGTGACGCCGAAGGTCCCGTCGCGCTGGTAGCGGCCCGCGCGGCCGGCGATCTGGCCGATCTCCGGCGGATGGAGCCAGCGCTTGCGCCGGCCGTCGAACTTGCGAAGCCCGGCGAAGGCCACGTGGTCGACGTCCATGTTCAGGCCCATGCCGATGGCGTCGGTGGCCACCAGGAAGTCGACCTCGCCGGACTGGTAGAGGGCGACCTGGGCGTTGCGGGTGCGCGGGCTGAGCGAGCCCATCACCACGGCCGCGCCGCCGCGCTGGCGGCGGATCAGCTCGGCGATGGCGTAGACCTGATCGGCGCTGAAGGCGACGACGGCGGATCGGCGGGGCAGGCGGGTGAGCTTCTTCGGCCCGGCGTATCTAAGATCGCTAAAGCGCTCGCGGGTGACGATCTCGGCGTGCGGCAGCAGGCGCCGCACCAGGGGAGCCATGGTCCCGGCGCCCAGCAGCATGGTCTCCGCGGTTCCCCGCGCATGCAGCAGACGGTGGGTGAAGACGTGGCCGCGCTCGGGGTCGGCGCAAAGCTGAATCTCGTCGATCGCCAGGAATTCGACCTCGCGGGAGAGCGGCATGGCCTCGACGGTGCAGACCCAATACTGCGGCCGGGGCGGGACGATCTTCTCCTCGCCGGTGATCAGGGCCACGGCGCGGACCCCGCGCAGTTTGACGATGCGGTCGTAGATCTCACGGGCCAGGAGCCTGAGCGGCAGGCCGATCATGCCCGAGGCGTGACCCAGCATTCGCTCGACGGCGAGGTGCGTCTTTCCGGTATTGGTCGGACCCAGCACCGCCACCAGTCGCGGCGGGGCTACGCCCGTGGGCCGGTCGCTCATGTGTTCAATCTGGGGTGCGCCAGGGAGTCGGGCAAGGCGTCCTAGTGCGGATCGACCTGCGACGGATCGAGGCGGAAGCCCAGGGGCAGCAGCTGCTCGATTGTCTGGCGCCCGACCTCGCCGTCGGGGCTGATCGCCACGACCTCACAGCCTTCGCAGGCGAATTCAAAGATCCGCTGGCGGCAGCCGCCGCAGGGCCAGACCAGGCCAGGCAGGGAGGAGGTGACGTAGACGCGGCGCAGGGTCTTGGTCCCCGCGGTCACCGCGCCGGAGATGGCGCTGGTCTCGGCGCAATGGCCCTGCGGATAGGCCGCGTTCTCCACATTGACCCCGTAGAACAGCCGCCCGTCGGCGCCCTCGACCGCGCAGGCCACATGCACGCCGGAATAGGGCGCATGGGCGTTGTCGAGCAGCCGGCGCAGTTCGGCAGCGATCTCGGTCTCGGTCATGGAAAGGATGCGTCCCGTGGCGAGCTCAAGGGACGGAGACGTGTAGGCGCCATGCCCTGCTCAGTCCAGCGTCCGCCGATAGCGGGCCATCGCCAGCGCCGTAACCACGCAGACGAAGGCCAGCAGGGCGGCGAGCTCGCGCCAGGTGTCGCCGAGCGACTGACCCTTCAGCAGGGCGCCGCGGACCACGCGCAGGAAGTGGGTGACCGGGATGATCTCGCCCAGCACCTGGGCCCAGGCCGGCATACCGCGGAACGGGAACATGAACCCGGACAACAGGATCGAGGGGAAGATGTAGAAGAAGCTCATCTGCATGGCCTGCAGTTGTGAGCGGGCCACGGTGGAGATCAGGAACCCCAACGCGAGCGAGCCGACGATGAACAGGGCGACGCCCAGTGACAGGCCGGTCCAGCCGCCCTCCATCGGCACGCCGAACAGCAGCCGCGCCAGGATCAGGATGATCACCGTCTGCACGAGGCCGATGGCGACATAGGGCGCGAGCTTGCCGACCATCACCTCCAGCGGCTCGACGGGCGTGGCGAGCAGGCTCTCCATGGTGCCGCGCTCGGTCTCGCGGGTGACGCTGAGCGCGGTCATCATCACCAGGGTCAGCGACAGGATGATGCCCAGCAGGCCCGGGACGATGTTGTAGGCGGTTATGGCCTCGGGGTTATAGCGGGCGTGGACGATCACATCGAAGGGCGGGGCCACCTGGCCGCGCGGCGCCAGCGCGCCCTTCAGGTCGTGGACCAGGGCCTGGGTGGGCAGGGCGGACAGCGCCGCGACCGCGCCGCCGGTCGCCGAGGGGTCGGTGGCGTCGGCCTCGACCAGCACCTGGGCGTGGTCGCCGCGCGCCACGCGGTGGGTGAAGTCTGCCGGGATGGTCACCGCGAACTGCACGCGGCCCTGGCGGATCATCTCGTCGAGCTCGGCGGGGCTGCGGGCCTGGGCGGCCAGGTCGAAATAGGCGGAGTGGGCCAGCGCGCTGACAATCGATCGGGCGAAGACGCTGTCCTCCTGCACCAGCACTGCGGTCGGCAGGTGGCGCGGCTCAGTGTTGATGGCGTAGCCGAACAGCAGGAGCTGGATCACCGGCAGGCCCAGCATCATGGAGTAGGTCAGCCGGTCGCGGGTGAGCTGCTTGAACTCCTTGATCATCACGGCCAGGACGCGGCCGCCAGAGAAGCCGTTCATGCGTAGTTGTCCTGCGCCTGGCCCATCAACTTGATGAAAACGTCCTCCAGAGTCGGCGGGGTTTCGCTCCAGCGGTAGGGGGCCTTGCGCCACGGCGCGATGGCGGCCTCCAGGGCGGCGCGGTCGGCGCCGCTGACGTGCACTGTGGCTCCGAACGGCGCGACGGTCTCGATGCCGGGCTTGCCGGTCAGCTCGTGAGACAGCTTGTCGACGTCGGGGCCTTCGCCGGTGAAGGTGATCAGGTGAGAGCCCGCGACCACCTCCTGGGCCGTGCCGCGGGCGATCAGCTTGCCGTAGCTGATGTAGGCGATCTCATGACACCGCTCGGCTTCGTCCATGTAGTGGGTGGAAACCAGGACGGTCAGACCCTGGGCGGCGAGCACATGGATCTCGTCCCAGAAGTCGCGCCGCGCCTTGGGATCGACCCCGGCGGTGGGCTCGTCGAGCAGCAGGAGCTTGGGGTCGTGCAGGGTGGCGGAGGCCAGCGCCAGGCGCTGCTTCCACCCGCCGGATAGCGCGCCGGCCAGCTGGCCGCGCCGGCTGGAGAGGCCGAGGCGCTCAAGCGCGCCATCCACTCGCTCGGCGCGGTGATCGAGGCCGTAGACCCGGGCGGTGAACTCCAGGTTCTCGGCGATGGTCAGGTCCTCGTAGAGCGAGAACCGCTGGGTCATGTAGCCGGTCTGAAGCTTGATCAGCTCGGACTGCTTGAGGATGTCGAAGCCCAGGCAGGTCCCGCTGCCCGAGTCCGGGGTCAGCAGGCCGCAGAGCATGCGCAGGGTCGTGGTCTTGCCCGAGCCGTTGGGGCCGAGGAAGCCGCAGATCCGGCCCTCGGCCAGCTGCAGGTCGACGTCCTGGACGACGTGCTTCTCGCCGAAGGTCTTGTTGAGGCCGCGGACGTCGATGGCCAGCGCTTGGCTCACTTGAGCGGCTCCACATCCACCGGCTGGCCGGGGTTGAGGCGGGCCGAGGGCATGGCCTCGATCAGATAGACCAGCCGGTCGCGGGCCTCGCGGCTGTAGATCACCGGCGGGGTGAACTCCGGGCGCGGCGAGACATAGGCGATCTTCGCGGTCAGGCCCTTGGCGCAGCCGTCGCAAGTGAAGCGCACGGTCCGGCCGATCTGGTAGGCGGAGAGCTGGGCCTCGGGGACGAAGAACCGCACCTTGATCCGGTCATCCGGCAGCAGCGACAGGATCGGCTGGTTGGCCGGCGCCCACTCGCCCTGCTGGAAGAAGACCTCCTCGACGCGCGCCTTGCCAGGCGCGGTGGGGGCGACGTCGTTGAGCCTGGCCGCCGCGCCGACTAGCCCGGCCTGAGCGTTGCTCACCTGAGCGTCGGCAGCGTGGATCTGGTCTTCGCGGGCGCCGAGGGTCGCCGCGTCGCGCTGCTTGCGGGCGGCTTTCGCGGCGGCGTCGGCGGACTGGGCGTTGGCCTGGGCGTCGTCGAGGGCGGCCTTGGACTCGTAGCCCTTGGCGGCCAGGACGGAGACCCGGCGCAGCATGGCGTTGGCGTCGCGGGCCTTGGCCTCGGCGGCCGCGATGTTGGCGTCGAGCACGGCCAACTCCAGCGGCCGCTGGCCCTTGCGCGCGTCGATCGCCTGGAACTGGGCGGCGGCGACCTGAGCGGCGGCCTGGTCGCGGGCGGATGCCACCTGCTGCGGGTCGACAACGAACAGCTTGCCGCCGGCCGCCACGTCCTGGCCGCGGACCACGTACATGGCCTTCACGGTCCCGGCGACCGGGGCGGCGAGGTAGAGCGGCTCGCCCTCGATGTAGCCCGAGAGCACCGTGTGGTGGTTGAACCGTGGGAACAGCAGCAGGGCGGCGGTGATGGCGACGGCGGTCAGCAGCAGGACCACGACCAGGGCGCGTTGGCGGGTCATGCCGCGATCCCCCGAAGCTTCAGGCCCTCGATCATCGTCTCGACATGCTGGCGGGCGACGGCGCGCAGATCGAAGGGCTGGGCGCCGGACGGCACGAAGGTCTCGCGCCAGATCACCGCCACCAGCATCGGGGCGATGATCTCCAGCGCATAGATGCGGGGATCGCCCGGGCGGACCTCGCCGCGGCCCTGGGCGGCGGCAATAGCGTCGGTCATGGCGCCCAGGATCTGGGCCACCAGGTCGTCGTGCCAGACGCGGGCGAGCTCGGGGAAGTTGCCGGCCTCGGCGATGACCATCTTGACGACGCCGCCCACCGGCAGGGTCTCCATCAGGGTCCCGACCCGCTCGGCGACCAGGCGCAGCAGGTCCGACAGCGGACCCGGGTGAGCCGCGACCATGGCGCGCACCACCTGCATGTTGGGCGCGATGGCCTGGTCGACCACGGCCCGGAAAAGCTCTTCCTTGGTCTCGAAGTAGAGGTAGAGCGCGCCCTTCGAGACGCCGGCGCGGCGCGCGATGTCGTCGAGCTTCGCCGCGGCGAAGCCCTTCTCGGCGAAGACGTGCAGGGCGGCGTCGACGATCTCGCCGGGCCGGTCGGCCTTGCGGCGGCGGAACTTCGGTTCGCCCGGTTCGAGGGTCATTCTCGCATCTCTTAATAACTTACGGGTTAGTAATTAACGCAAGGGACGGCCGGCCGCAAGCCAGGGATTCTGGGCGCGGAGACCCGATCGCGCGCTCGACGATCGGTCAGGGCTTGGCAAGAGGGTGAATCGCGGGAACGTGGCCGCAACGAATCAGGACCGAATCAGCGATTCCGCCAGATTCAGTGTTTGTTCACCGCAAGATATTGTATCTCAACGGCCTTCGGACACAAGGAAGAAGCTCTAGTGGCGTAGCCGATCAGCCATCGCCCGGTACTCGGCGGTCTCGCTGGTCTTGCCGAGGGTCTCGTAGAAGACCGCCAGATTGTGAGCCGCCATATAGCCGCCACGCCCGGCCACCGCGCCGTCGAGGTCAGGCCGCTCGCCGATCTCCAGGCAGCGTTTCCAGGCCAGCTCCACCACGGGCAGGAAATGGTCCAGCGCCCTGTCCGGCTCGCGGCTGGCCGCCTCCAGGTAGAGGTCGCCGATGGTGAAATAGAAGTCGGGGCTGTCCAGCCAGTTGGCGACCTCGGCGTCGGCCAGCGTCAGCGCCTCGTCGATCCGGCCGTCGGCCTTCAGCGCGATCAGGGTGCGGACCACCAGGGCGTGGCGCCAGGCGGCGTCGCGGGGCGAAAGCCGCAGGGCCTCGGCAAAGCAAAGCACCGCCTGTGGGACGCGCTCGCGCGCCTGATGCTCCTTGGCGAGCTGGAACCACAGGTAGGCGTCCTCGGGCGCCGTCTGCAGCTCGGCCATCAGCAGGGTCTCGTTGCGGTCGCCCTTCCTGGCCAGGTTTTCGGTCGTGTAGCCATCGTGGCCCAGCGTCAGCGCCAGGCGGCGGCGGGGCAGGGGGCTGGCCGGCTGCTCGTGGATGCGGCCCTGGTAGCCGACGCCGCGCGGCAGGATGCGCGCGATCCAGGCCTGGCCCAGCCCCTCGGCGCCGGCCTGGTCCATACGGCTGGCGACGCGGACCTCGCCCAGGAAACCGCCGCCGCCGGCCGGCAGCGCATCGGAGGCAAGGGCCTCGGCCCCGGCCTCGATCCATTCGTCGGCGTCCAGGATCAGGTTCCAGTCCGCGTCAGAGTGCGCCAGGGCAGCGTTGCGCGCGGCGGCGAAATCGTCGCACCAGGCGAAGGCGCGCACCTCGGCCCCCTCGGCGGCGGCGATCTCGCGGGTGGCGTCGCTCGAGCCGGTGTCCAGCACGATCAGCCGGTCGACATGCGGGCGGGCGCTCGCCAGGGCGCGGGCGATGGCGCGGGCCTCGTCCTTCGCGATCATCACCATGGCCAGCCGCGTCACGCGTGTTTCCGTCTTGCAGGCCGCGAGTCGGGCCCCGCAGAGCAGGATATGGCATATTGCCCGCCTTGGCCCCGCCGGCAGCGCCCGCCCTACCTTGACGTGGAGCCCGTCGTTCCTCTATATCGCCCGCTCTCGCGCGGGGCCTGTCTAATCAGGTGGGTCCGCCGCGTCCTATTCTCGTGAAGGTTCTCTTCCATGTCGCGTCGCTGCGAACTCACCGGTGTCGGCCCGATGGTCGGCCACAATGTGAGCCACTCGAACATCAAGACGAAGCGCCGCTTCCTGCCGGCCCTGTCGCCCGCCACCCTGCAATCCGACCTGCTGGGCCAGTCCTATCGCCTGCGGATCACCAACGCGGCGCTGCGCACCCTGGACCATCGTGGCGGTCTCGACCCCTTCCTGCTGAAGGCGGCCGACGACGCGCTGTCGCCCAAGGCGCTGAAGATCAAGCGCCAGCTGAAAGCCAAGCTGGCCGAGCAGCCCGCCGCCTGATAGGCTCTGGGCGTGTCGTTCCGGAGGGGCCGCCCGCGAGGGCGGCCTCTTTTCTTTTGCGTCTAGTCTTTTGCGACTGGCTGGAGCAGGCGCATCATGGCCGCCTGATCGCATCAGGATGACCGCCATGGCCTTCAGCATCGAACGCTTCGTCGCCGATTGCCGCGCGGTCCGCTCGCGTCCGGATTGGGCGCAGGCCATCGCCGAGCTACTGAAAGAGGCCGTTCGCGAACCTGAGGCCATCGACGCGCTGATCGCCGAGCGCGGGGCCTCGGCGCGCAAGGGCTTCGACCTCTGGGAGCAATCGGACGACCTGACCATCTACCAGGTGGAGGGCAAGCCCGGCTTGGTCAGTCCGCCGCACGACCACGCCTGTGTCGCCGTGGTCGGCGTCTACCGCGGCTCCGAGGGTTACAGGAACTTCCAGGTGGTGGACGGCCGCCTGACGCCCAGCGGCGAGGTGACGGTGCATGCGCCGGATGTCTCGGTCCTGCGGGAAGACCTGATCCATGCGCTGGACAACAGCGCCTCGGCCGGGTCGGGCAGCATCCATATCTACGGCAATATCCACTTCGACCTGACCGACCGGCGGCTGTGGAATCCGGAAACGCTGGAACAGGCGCCCTATTCGACCCGCCAGCAGTTCAAGTGGACCAAGGGCGCCCCGGCCCGCGCCGAGGTCTGAGCGTCAGGCCCGCCGCGGCTCACGTCGGTCTTCATGCGGGTCACCTGATCAGGCCACCGCCCGGCGCACTTCCTTGAAGGTCGAGCGGCGTGGCGGGCCGGAGGGGCCTTCGGTGTTGGGCGGCGGCTGCAGGATGCCGGCGTTCTTGCGGGTCATCCGGCGCGGCTCTTCCTCGAACAACTCGGCCAGCTGGTCGGTGATCGCGCCGGCCAGTTGCTCCACGTCGACGATGGTCACGGCGCGGCGGTAGTAGCGGGTGACGTCGTGGCCGATGCCGATGGCGATCAGCTGGACAGGGCTCTTGCCTTCGATCTCGCCGATCACCTCGCGCAGGTGGCGCTCCAGGTAGTGGCCGGAGTTCACCGACAGGGTGGAGTCGTCGACCGGGGCGCCGTCGGAGATGACCATCAGGATGCGGCGGGCCTCCGGGCGGCCGATCAGCCGCTGGTGGGCCCACATCAGCGCCTCGCCGTCGATGTTCTCCTTGAGCAGGCCCTCGCGCATCATCAGGCCGAGGTTGCGGCGCGCGCGGCGCCACGGGCTGTCGGCGGCCTTGTAGATGATGTGGCGCAGGTCGTTGAGCCGGCCGGGCTGCGGCGGCTTGCCGGCCTTCAGCCAGTCCTCCCGCGCCGAGCCGCCCTTCCAGGCGCGCGTGGTAAAGCCGAGGATCTCGGTCTTGACGCCGCAGCGCTCAAGCGTGCGGGCCAGGATGTCGGCGCAGACCGCGGCCACCATGATCGGGCGGCCGCGCATGGAGCCGGAGTTGTCGATCAGGATCGAGACCACGGTGTCGCGGAATTCGGTGTCCTGCTCTTCCTTGAAGCTGAGCGGCGCGGTCGGGTCGACGATCACCCGGGTCAGGCGGGCGACGTCGAGGATGCCCTCTTCGAGGTCGAAGGACCACGAGCGGTTCTGCTGGGCCAGCAGCTTGCGCTGCAGGCGGTTGGCCAGGCGCGAGACCACGTTCGACAGGCTGGCGAGCTGCTGGTCGAGGTAGGCGCGCAGGCGGGTCAGCTCCTCGGCGTCGCACAGCTCCTCGGCGGCGACGATCTCGTCGTGGGCGGTGGTGAACACCTTGTAGGTGACGACCTTGCCCTCGCCCTTGAGGTCCGGCCGGGCCGGCTGCTCGCCCTCGCCCATGTCCGGCGGCTCGTCGCTGTCCTCGGCGTTGGGATCGTCCTCCGCCTGCATCATCTGCGAGTCGGCGTCCTCGCTCTCGCGGTGGGTGGCGTCGCTATCGTCCATCGAGGACTGCTGCGGGGACTGGCCTTCGCCGTCGCCTTCGTCGTTCTCGTCGCTGCTTTCCGGCTCGCCGTCCTCGCCGGAATCCTCGTCGCTGTCGGCCTGGTCGGGGGCGTCGGAGAGGTCGTCGCCCATCTTCAGGTCGCGCAAGATGGCGCGCGCGATGCGGGCGTAGGCCTTCTGGTTCTGGACGGTCTCGCTCAGCCGGTCGAGGTCGGGGCCGGCCTTGGCCTCGATCTCGTCGCGGAACAGGTTGACCAGCGGCTGGGCCATAGCCGGGGGCTTCTCGCCGGTCAGCCGCTCACGGACCATCAGCGAGACCACGTCGGCGTAGGGCGGGTTGGCGAGCGCCTCGATCTGGTTGAAGGCGCGCTTGGCCCAGATCTGCTCGTGCACGGCGGTCAGGTTCTGGCGCACCCCGCCCAGCGCATTGGCCCCGATCGCCTCGATGCGGGCCTGCTCGATGCCGTCGTAGATCGGCTGGCCCTGGGCCGAGGCCGGGCGGGCCTTGGCGTGGGCGGCGGCGTCATGGTGGGCGATGCGCAGCGCCATCTGGTCGGCGTAGCCGCGGATGCGGGCCGCATCGATGCTGGTCAGGTCGCGGGGCGGATGGGGCAGGACGGCCCGGTTGCCGGAAAGCTGCGGGCCCTCGCCGGAGTAGACGATCTCCAGGTCGGGCGACTCGGCCAGCGAGCGCGTCGCGTTGACCAGCGCGCGCTTGAAGGGCTCCAGCGGACTTTCCGGGTTCTTGGCCATCGGGCTCGTCTTAGATCAGGCGGGGGCAGGGGCGAAACAAGCATTTGGGGCCGCCGGGCTTGGAACGCCACGGCCAAGCCTGCGTTTGTTTCTGCAAGTTCGCCGCAGGCGGACATTCATGGAGGCGGCGAGATGCTCAAGTGGGCTCTGATATTTGCGGTTGTCGCGCTGATCGCGGGCGCGTTGGGCTTCGGCGGCATGGCCGGCGCCGCGGCGGGGATCGCCAAGATACTGTTCATCCTGTTCGTGATCGGCTTCGTGGTCTTCCTGGCGCTGGGGGTCATGGCGGGCAAGAAGTTGAGCGGCAGGTAGCCGCGCGATCGCAGTCATCTCGATGGGAGGCGCGGACTTCGGTCCGCGCCTTTTTTCGTGCCCGCTGCCCGGTCGAGGGAATTGTTCGGGCAGCTGCATGCACCGGCCCTTCTCCCCTTGTGGGAGAAGGTGTCGGCCGCAGGCTGACGGATGAGGGGTCGCGCTCCGCTATCGGCGCGAGCGGCTCGGCCGCATTCGGGAGAGGTCTGAGAGACCCCTCATCCGACCTGCATTCGCAGGCCACCTTCTCCCACAAGGGGAGAAGGCTGCTCTTCTACTTCTTCGCCAGGTAGGCCTTGGACTCGGCGCCAACGATGTCGACCAAGTTGCCCATGGCGAGGTTGGCGTCGATCAGGTGCAGGCCCCACGCGGCGTTGACCTGGCCCGCCTGGACCACGTCGCCGGCGATATCGTCGAGGCGCGGGTCGGCCGGGTCAGCGGCGACGTGGACTTCCAGGTAGGAAAAGCCGTTCTTCTCGACGCAGGTGGCGCTGAGCAGGCCGGGGACTGAGACGAAAGGCGTGGTCGGGTTGGCCTTGCCCTTCACCCACTCGATCTTGCGGGCGCCGCTGTCGGCGATCAGGGCGCCGTTCGACAGGTAGGCGTGCAACTCGCCCTTGCCGCCGGCCAGCGCCGCGGGGTTGGCGCAGGCGGCGAACTGGTTGTCGGTGGGGGCCTTGCCGAACAGGCTGTTGGCGGGCGGCGGGATGGTGTCGCGGAAGCTGGCATAGGCGATCACGCAGCCGGTCTGGCTCGCCGACTTGCACTGCGGAATGTGCTGGAAGAAGCCGGTGTCCTTGCCCCTATCGATCGGCAGGCGCGTGCCCATCAGGATCGCCGAGATGAGCTTGGCCTGCACCGGCTTGCCGTCGATCTCGTTGTGGATGACCTGGGTCAGTACGCCCGAGCCCTGGGAGTGGCCGATCAGCACGACGCCGCGGCCCTTGTTCTCGTGGGCCAGGTAGTAGTTCCAGGCATCGACCACATCGTCATAGGCGGTGGTCCCGGCCGGCGGCCCGGGCGGCAGCGGCTTGCCGCTCATCCGTGCGCGGAGCGCCGTCAGGGTGAACTGGCGGTACATCGGCGCATAGATCCGGCACTTGGATCCGAAGCGGGCCAGCTGGGCCTTCACGACGTTCAGCTCCTCGGCGTCGGCGTGCATGTCGGAGAGCACGCCCGGGTCGTTGGAGACCGTCGGGTAGACGTAGAAGCAGTCGATCGGCGCCTTGGGATCGGCCTTGAAGGTCTCCACCGTGGACGACCCGTCGCCCTTGATCACCGTGGTGGTCAGGTCGACGGCGCAGGCGTCGCCGGCCTTGCCGGTCCAGCACAGCCAGTTACCCTTGTCGCCGTAGTCGTTGTTCTGCACCGCCTGGGCGCTCACATGGCCGCCGGCCATCGCGAGCGAGACGCCCAGTGACAGCGCGGCCAGCATTTTCCTGGTCATCTATTCCCCTGATTTTTGTTAGGCAGCTATGCCTGCAGGATTGCGCGCGGGGGTCGAGACGACGTGTTTCTACGTGACACCGATCGGCGACGAGGGAACCGAGTTTCGAAAGCATTCCGATCTATTCCTCAGCCACATCGTAGAGCCTGCGCTTGAGCAATTTGGCTTGAAGGTCGTTCGCGCTGACCAGATCGGCAAACCCGGCATCATCTCTCGACAGGTCTTCGACTACTTGGTGAGATCGCGCCTGGTGATCGCCGACCTCTCCCTTCACAATCCCAACGTGTTCTACGAGTTGGCGGTGCGACACATGCTGAAGAAGCCAGTCGTGCAGATTTCTAGGGTGGCCGACAAGGTGCCCTTCGACATCAGCCAGATGAGGACAGTTCTCATCGACAACACCGACATCTACTCGCTGCTGCCGAAGCTTGAGCTCTACAAATCGGAAATCGCGGCACAGACCCGTAAGGCGCTGGAGGAGAGCGACAGCTCCGACAATCCGATTTCGATCTATTACCCGACGCTAGAAGTTCGAGTGCCCTAGCCGGCGCACGTCCGAAGCGGGGTGGCCCTAAGCCACCCGCACCCGCGCCGTGCTCTCCGGCAGGTCGGTGCCGAAGGCGCGCTGGAAGAACTCGGCGACGGTGCCGCGCTCCAGCTCGTCGCATTTGTTCAGGAAGGTCATCCGGAACGCCAGTGCGATGTCGCCGTCGAAGATGTCGGCGTTCTGGGCCCAGGTGATCACGGTCCTGGGGCTCATCACCGTGGAGATGTCGCCGTTCATGAAGGCGTTGCGGGTCATGTCGGCGACCCGGACCATGGCGTTGATCGTGCGCTTGCCGTCGGCGGTGTTGTAGGTCGGCGCCTTGGCCAGCACGATCTCGGCTTCCACGTCGTGGGCCAGATAGTTGAGCGTGGTGACGATCGACCAGCGGTCCATCTGACCTTGGTTGATCTGCTGGGTGCCGTGATAGAGCCCGGTTGTGTCGCCCAGGCCGAGGGTGTTGGTGGTCGCGAACAGCCGGAAATAGGGGTTCGGCCGGATCACCCGGTTCTGGTCGAGCAGGGTCAGCTTGCCCTGCGCTTCCAGCACGCGCTGGATGACGAACATCACGTCCGGGCGGCCGGCGTCGTATTCGTCGAACACCAGGGCGATCGGCCGCTGGATCGCCCAGGGCAGCATGCCCTCGCGGAATTCGGTGATCTGCTTGCCGTCCTTCAGGACGATGGCGTCCTTGCCGACCAGGTCGATCCGGCTGACGTGGCTGTCCAGGTTCACCCGGATCAGCGGCCAGTGCAGGCGCGCGGCGACCTGCTCGATGTGGGTCGACTTGCCGGTGCCGTGGAAGCCCTGGACCATCACGCGGCGGTTGTGCGCGAAGCCGGCGATCAGCGCCCGCGTGGTCTCGGGGTCGAACTTGTAGGCCTCGTCGAGGTCCGGCACGTGCGGGTCACGGGTGGTGAACGCCGGCGCCTTGGCGTCGAAATCCACGCCGAACGTCTCGCGCGCATTGAGCTCGTGGTCGGGGACCAGAGTCAGCAACTTGTCTTCTTGAGTGTCGAAAGCTGTCATGGCGGAGGTTCGATTACAGGCTTGCCGGGACGGAAGCAAACAGGTGTTTTGTGTGGACCGCCCCGCTGGCGATATGGGGCGGCGAAGGAGACGGCGCCATGCTGAAAGTTGCGACACGCACGATTACGGTGAAGGCTGAGCCCACCGGGTTCGGTGCGGAGATCACCGGGCTGGACCTCTCCAAGCCCCTGCCGGCCGCCGTGATGGCCGAGGTCAAGGCCGCCTGGGCGGCCCACGGCGTGGTGGCTTTCCCGGGCCAGCCGCTCAGCCTTGACGCGCTGGAAGCCTTCACGCTGGCCATGGGCGGGTTCGGCCACGACCCCTACATCAAACCGATGGCGGGCCACCCCAATGTGCTCGAACTGCGCCGCGAGCCGGACGAGAAGGCCACCAATTTCGGAGCCGGCTGGCACTCCGACTGGAGCTTCCAGGCAGCCCCGCCGGCCGCGACCCTGCTGCGCTCGGAGGTGATCCCGCCGGTCGGCGGTGACACCCTGTTCGTCGACGCGGCCCGCGCCTACGAGGCCCTGTCACCCACCCTGCAGGCGATGATCGCGCCGCTGCGGGCCATCCATTCGGCCAGCCGCTCCTATGGAACCCAGGGCGTGTTCGCCAAGGACACCCGGGCGCGGACCATGCAGATCATCGTCTCGGAAGAGGCGGACAAGACGCAGGTCCACCCGCTGGTGCGCACCCATCCGGTGACCGGGCGCAAGGCGCTGTTCGTCTCGCCGGTCTACACGGTGGGGATCGAGGGGCTGAGGCCGGAAGAGAGCGATGCGGTGCTCGGCTACCTCTTCAAGCACCTGACCCAGGATCAGTTCATCTACCGGCACAAGTGGCGCGAGGGGATGCTGCTGATGTGGGACAACCGCTGCACCATGCACTTCGCCGAGGGCGGCTATGACGGCCACCTGCGGCTGATGCACCGCACGACCGTGGCAGGCGACGCGCCGGTCTAGGGCTTCCGCACCGGAGCCTTCGTCCCGACCGCTTTTCGGGTCACCTTTGGGGCAGGACCTATGCAGGTCGCCGCGTGGATCTGGGTGGTCAGGTCGTTGTTGAGCCTCAGGAGCCGATGGACCTCGTCCTGGATCTTCAGCAGGGCCTCGGCGTCCTTATAGGTCTGCAGGGCCTGCTTGTCGGAGGCCGCCGCGGAGACCTTCTGGCCGACCATGATCACCGACAGCAGGACCAATTGCAGGAAGGTCTGGGCGATCCAGGAGATCAGGGCCGCGGTGCCCGACTGAATGGCCTGGGGCAGGCTGATCATCGCCAGGAGCGCGAAGGCGTAGGCGCACCACATGGTGCCGACCATGTTGGTGATCAGGATGGCGACGCGGCCGTTGAAGCCGAGCTGCTCGTTCCTGGTGGTCTGCGGTCCGTGCGCCTCACGCTCGGCGATGCGCGGGTGAGGTTGATAGGTGTCGCTCATTTGCGGGACTCTCCGGCGGGGCTGGCGGAGGCGCGGTAGACGGCGCCGCCCTTCATCACGAAACGCACGTCCTTGAGCGCAGCGACGTCCCGGGTAGGATCGCCCCCCACCGCGACGAGGTCGGCGAGGTAGCCCGCCTTCACCTGACCGAGGCTGGTCCCGCGGCCGAGGATCGCGGCGTTGGTCGCGGTGGCGGCGGTCAGCGCCTGGGTCGGGGTCATGCCGTCCTTCACCATCCAGGCGATCTCGCGCCAGCTTTCGCCGTGCGGGAAGACCCCGACGTCGGAGCCGGCGCCGATCGTCACCCCGACGCTGAGCGCCAGGCGGAAGGCCTTCTCGGCGGCGACGATGGCCGGGGCCGGCGGGCCTTTGCCGGGGACGTAGTGCTGGAAATAGATCGAGGTTGCTTCAGGCGCGGTGAGCGTGGGGATGTACGCGACGCCCTTGGCCTTCATCAGCCGGAAGGTGGCTTCCGAGGCGCCGTAGCCGTGCTCGATGGTGTCGACGCCGGCGTTGACCGCATTGCGGATGCCCTCGTCGCTGGCGGCGTGGACGGCCACCGGGCGGCCGGAGGCGTGGGCGACCTGGACGGCGGCCTCCATTTCCCTCTGCGTCAGGGTGGGCCGGGTCGAGCCGTCCGGGCCGGTCCGGTAGTCGGCGTAGAGCTTGATCCAGTCGGCGCCCAGGGCCGCCTGTTCGCGCACGGCGGCGACCATCTGGGCCTCGCCCGAGATCTCCTGGGCGCCCTGCGGCAGGTCGAGGTCGGCGCGCCAGCCCTTCTTTGGGCCATAGCTTCCGGTGGCGACGATGGCGCGGGTGGCGACGAACAGGCGCGGGCCGGCAATGATGCCTTCGTCGATGGCGCGCTTGAGCTGCGCGTCCGCATCGCCGGCGCCCTCCGTGCCCAGGTCGCGCTCGGTGGTGAAGCCGCTCATCAGCGTTCGCGTCGCGTCGCGCCCGGCGCGCAGCGCGCGGTAGGTCGGCGCCTCCTTCAGCACCTGATCGTCCCAGACCACCTCGTTGTAGGCGTGCAGCAGCAAGTGCGAGTGCAGCTCGATCAGGCCGGGGATCAGGGTCGCGCCGGGTAGGGCGAGCGTCTGGGCGCCGGCGGCCGCCTTCACCGAGCCCTTGGGGCCGACGGCGGTGATCCTGTCGCCCTCGACGGCGACCACCCAGCCGGCGTGGGGGGCGGCGTCGCCGGGGGTCCAGACCGCGTCGGGCTCCAGCAGGTAGCGCGAGGGCTCGGCGGCATGCGCTGCGCCCGCGAGCGTCGCCGCCGCGATAGACCCCAATAGGACTCGCAGAACCATAATTGACTCCAAGGAAGGGAGTGATAGGGAATTATAAGGAATATCCGCGAGAGGCCCCGACTCCTCATGTCGGAAGAAGTCTACACCGTCGAACAGTTCGCCGAACGGCTGAAGCTGCACCCCAAGACCGTGCTGCGGTTCATCCGCGACGGGCGGCTGCGGGCGGTCAAGGTTGGCAAGTCCTATCGCATCCTGCGCACCGAGATGGAGGCGATGACCGGGTTCGTGCCTGCCGCCTATCAGGTCGGGGGTTCGGAGATCGAGGCGATGATCGGCCGGCGCTCGGCGCCGACGACGACCCGCGTCACGAGCATCGTCGATTTTGAACAGGTCACGCCCCAGCGGGCGCAACACCTGGCGCGCATGCTGCCAAGCCTGCGGACCGGCCCGTCGGCCGGTTCCGATCTGATGAATCTCAGCGTGGCTTACGACCCGGCGACGCGCGGCCTGAAGATCGTGATCGTCGGCTCGCCCGGCGACACCGCCGCGATGCTGAAGATGATCGACGTGCTGGCGGAGACCTGACGGTGAGCGTCCGCGAACTCGCCGGGACGCCGGTCTATGTCTGCGCCGACCAGGGCCCGAGCCTGGCTGAGGACCGCAACCTCTCCGACCTGGTCGGCGAGCTGTTCGGCTCCGGCGCGCGGATCGTGGCCGTGCCTTTGGCGCGGCTGGGCCCGGAATTCCTGCGGCTGTCGTCCGGGGTGGCGGGGCAGGTGCTGCAGAAGCTGGTGAACTACCGTTTCCAGATCGCGGTGGTCGGCGACGCC
>JBBQTP010000089.1:0-16758 GCA_038213205.1 Caulobacterales bacterium | reverse complement strand
GATACCCACCAGGCCCACCACCATCGCCCGCTCCGGCAGGCCGGCGATCAGGGTGGCCAGGTCCGGCTCTGCGCGGCGGCCGGCGGCCAGCACGCCGCGATGGATGTGGAAGCCCACCACCGCGTCCATCGCCGCCTGGCTCGCGGAATAGACCTCGACCCCCTCACCCAGACTCTCCAGCAGGGGCCCGAGCGCCTCGACCCGCTTCTCGGCGATCAGCACCGAGCGCAGCGGGTGGCGCCGCCCTTGGATCAGTTTCTCCAGCACCACAACGCCCTCGGCGATAAAGCCGCGGTCACGGCCCACCAGATCGCGCTCGCGGACCTGGCGGTAGTCTGAAAGGCGCGGGTCTTCGGGATCGTCGATGGCGATGACAGCGGGCATGGCACTGCATGTCACGCTAAGGTGCGAGCCTCCAGACGCCATTGAAGTTGACGCTCGCGTCAAGTTACGATCTATACAATGCTAACATTGAGAGGACCGACCATGGCCGACGGCAATCTCGCGAACCTCGCCCAGGCCCAGAAACAGGCTCGGGAGGAGACCTACGCCCTCCCCTTGGAGAAGCTGAACCCGGCCCAGCCGGCGCGCTTCCAGGCCGACACCATGTGGCCGATCTTCGAGCGCCTGCGGGCCGAGGATCCCGTGCACTACACCGCCGAACACGACTTCGGCCCCTACTGGTCGATCACCAAGTACAACGACATCATGGCGATCGACACCGATCACGAGCGCTTCTCCTCTGACTTCATGAAGGGTGGGATCAACATCGCCGGCGGCCAGTCCAACATGGACCCGCTGCCGATGTTCATCGCCATGGACCCGCCCAAGCACGATGTGCAGCGCAAGGTGGTGAGCCCCGCCGTGTCGCCGATGAGCCTGGCGGTGATGGAGCCGCAGATCCGCGAGCGGGCGGCCGCGATCCTCGACAGCCTGCCGATCGGCGAGGAGTTCGACTGGGTCGACCTGGTGTCCAAGGAACTCACCGGCATGACGCTGGCGACGCTGTTCGACATGCCGCAGGAGGACCGCCGCCAGCTGGTCTACTGGTCCGACGTGGTCACGGCCGCGCCCGGCCAGGGGCTGATCGACACCCTTGAGCAGAAGATGGCGATCTTCGTCGAGTACCACGCCTATTTCACCAAGCTGTGGAACCAGCGGGTCAATGCGCCGCCGACCGGCGACCTGATCTCGATGCTGGCGCATGGCGAGGCCACGCGGAACATGGAGCCGCGCGAGTTCTTCGGGAACATCGTGCTGCTGACCGTCGGCGGCAACGACACCACGCGGAACACGATCACCGGCTCGATCCTGGCGCTGAACCAAAACCCCGATCAGTACGCCAAGCTGCGCGCCAATCCCGACCTGATCCCCTCGATGGTCTCCGAGACCATCCGCTGGCAGACCCCGCTCGCCCACATGCGCCGCACCGCCACGCAGGACGTGGAGTTCCGCGGCAAGACCATCCGTGAGGGCGAGAAGGTGATCATGTGGTACGTCTCGGGCAACCGCGACGAAGAGGTCATCGACCGGCCGAACGAGTACATCATCGACCGCGAGCGGCCGCGCACCCATATCTCCTTCGGCTTCGGCATCCACCGCTGCGTCGGCAACCGCCTGGCCGAGCTGCAGCTGAAGATCATCTGGGAAGAGATCCTCAAGCGCTTCCCGGTCATCGGGGTGGTCGGCGAGCCCAAGCGCGTCTACTCGAGCTTCGTGAAGGGCTACGAGCGGATGAACGTCGTCATTCCGCGTCGTGCCTAGGGGGCGCTTGTGACGATGGGTGAAGAGGCCGCCATCGGCGCAGTCGTCGACGCCATGTACGCCATGGTCTCAGGGCCCGCGGGACCCCGCGACTGGTCGACGCAGGACGCGGTCTTCCATCCCGACGCGCGCCAGATGCGCACCGGCGTGGATGACGCGGCGCCCTGGATCAAGATCATGACGCCGCGAAGCTACGGCGCCGACACCGCCGCCTTCTTCGCCTCGACCGACTTCTTCGAAGTCGAGGTCGCCCGGCGGATCGACGTGCTGGGCGCCATGGCCCATGTCTGGAGCCTCTATGAGGCCCGCAACGCGCCCGACGACGCGACGCCGGAGCGGCGCGGGATCAATTCGATCCAGCTCTACAACGACGGCAAGGCCGGCTGGCGGATCATCTCGATGATCTGGGACAACGAGCGGCCCGGCGTGAAGGCCGCGCCCTTCTAGCCATAGCTCTGAACACCGCTCATCCCGGCGAATGCCGGGACCCAGATGAGAAGGCTCAGATGTGGGCTCTCTTGGCGTGGATCTAATTCCGTCAGCGCTGAGTCATGAGATCTGGATCCCGGCATTCGCCGGGATGAGCGGAGATGGCTAGCGATCCTCCGCGCCGTCGCGCACCCGCACGATCAGCGACTGGCTGGCCGTCGCCATCAGCTCCCCGTCCTGGGCGAACAGGTACATCGCCCCGTGGCCGAAGCCGCCGTGGACGCCGAGGATGCGGACGTCGCACAGCACCCACTCGGTGGGCACGATCCGGCGGATGCGAAGGGTGTTATCCAGGCTGTTGCCGCCGGCGTTCTGGCCCAGCGCATTTCCGATGCCGGACGGCACATGGTCGGCAATGATCGCCAGCATCGAGGCGTCTATGGCGAACCGTTCGCGCGGTCGGATCCACAGCAACAGCCGCCCATCTTCTTCGGGGTGGCCGGGCCGGTCGAAGCCGTAGCGGCCCTTGGCGACCCGGACCTCGATCCGGCTGTGCAGCCCGCCTTCGTCGTCGCGCCAGTGCGCCGCTTCCGGGCAGTCCTGCGGCGGCGGGGCGTCGGGCATCTGCAGCCACTGCTGCGACAGCTCGCTGGGCCGCGCGCCGAGCGCGCCGGTGACCGTGAAAATCTCCTTGTCACCGACGTGGCCGATCACCCGGGCCTGGCTGTTGTACTTGCCCGACGCCGGCACCCAGACGTCCAGGTCCACCACGCTGGGCGGCCGGGCGTAGGACAGGTACTGCGCCGTGGCCCAGATCAGCGGCCGCCCGGTCGTGCGCTCCATCGCGCCGATCGCGGAGGCCAGGCCGATGCCGCCGAACATGAACATGTTGCCCGGCCGCCCGACGCAAACTCCGTCGGTCAACGGCATGTGCCAGCGGTGCGGATTGTGGGTGGCGCGGAGGTCGAAGAACAGGGGGGCCATACGGCCTTCCTGAGCCCACCCCCCGAGGTTCGCAAGGCTGTCTGCGAAAACGACAGCGGCCGCACCCACCGGAGTGGATGCGGCCGCCAGTCGGGTGAGGCTGGCGCCGTTGCGCCGCTAGTCGTCCCAGTCGTAGTTGTCGTCGTGATCGTGATGGTGATCGCGGTAACTGTAGCGCGGCTGCCCGTAATCGCTGCCGTAGCTGTAGCGGCTGTCGTAGCCGCCGCGGCTGTAGCCATAGCTCGGCTGGGCGTAGCTGTAGCCGTAGCTCGGTCGGGCGTAGCTGGGCTGGGCGTAGCTGTAGCCATAGCTCGGCTGGGCGTAGCTGTAGCCTTGCTGGGCATAGCCGTAGCTTGGCTGGGCGTAGCTGTAGCCGTTCGAATAGGCCGGCGAGTTATAGTAGCGGCTGTTGTAGCCCTGCGAGCCGCAGGACGAGTTGCGGGCAATGTTGTTGCCGATCACGGCGCCGGCCACGCCGCCGATCGCGGCTCCGCCACCGCGTCCGCCGTGGTGGGCGGCGAGGTTCGAGCCCAGGGCGGCGCCGGCGAGGGCGCCGATGATGGTCCCGACCGAGCCGTCGCTGCGGCGGCAGTCCTGGCCGTAGCGGTAATCCTGCGCGAAGCTCGGGGTAGCGACAGCGCCGACCGCCAGGGCGGCGATCACAGCGCCAGAAATAGCGACGACTCTCATGTCTATACTCCGTCCTTGGTTGGGGCGGAGCCGGAAGACCCGGCGCCGCTCATGGACTGGAAATTGAACCCCGGCCGCTGAACCGGGTCTGAGGCGATTGTTATCTGCCGTTCATATTGGAAAATCAGGCTGTTATTCTCACTGGCAGGGTCTCGTAGCCCTTCACGAAGCTGGAGCGGACGCGCTTCGGCTCGCCGACCACCTCGACGAAGCTCCAGCGCTTCATGATCTCTTCCCAGACGATCTTCAGCTGCAGCTCGGCCAGGCGGTTGCCGACGCAGCGGTGGATGCCGAAGCCGAAGGACAGGTGCTGGCGGGGCCGCGCGCGGTCGATGATGAACTCGTCTGCTCGCTCGATTTCGGTCTCGTCGCGGTTGCCCGAGACGTACCACATGACCACCTTGTCGCCCTTCTTGATGATCTTGCCGGCCAGCTCGATGTCCTCGGTCGCGGTGCGCCGCATGTGCGCCAGCGGGGTCTGCCAGCGGATGATCTCCGGGACCATCGAGGTGATCAGGCCGTGATCGGCGCGCAGCTTGTCGTACTGGGCCGGGAAATTGTTCAGCGCCAGCACGCCACCGGAGATGGAGTTCCGCGTGGTGTCGTTGCCGCCGACGATCAGCAGGATCAGGTTGCCCAGGTATTCCTGAGGGGTCATCCCCTGGGTGTGCTCGCCGTGGGCCATCATCGAGACGAGGTCGCCTGCGGGCGGCAGCTTGATGCGCTCATTCCACAGGCGAGTGAAGTACTCGAGACACTCCATCAGCTCGACCTGGCGGTCGTCCTCGGTCTCGCAGATGCCGCCGGGCATCGGCAGGCAGGTGGCCACGTCCGACCAGCGGGTCAGCTTGCGCCGCTCCTCGAACGGGAAGTCGAACAGCGTGGCCAGCATCTGGGTGGTCAATTCGATCGAGACCGTGTCGACCCAGTCGAATTCCTCGCCGATCGGCAGGGCGTCGAGAATCTTGGCGGCCCGCTCGCGGATGATCGGCTCGAGGTTCTGCAGGTTGGCCGGCGAGACCACCGGGCTGACGGTCTTGCGCTGCACGTCGTGGCGCGGCGGGTCCATGGCGATGAAGCTCGGCCGGCGCAGGTCCTTAGCCGCGTCGCGGATGGTGATGCCGCCCAGCGCGGCGTCCGAGGAGAACACCTGGTGATTGGTGTCGACGCTCATGATGTCCTGGTAGCGGGTCACCGACCAATAGGGGCCGAACTCGCCGTGGTGGCACCAGTGCACCGGCGCCTCGCGCCGCAACCGCTCGAAGTAGGGCCAGAAGCTGTCGTTGAGAAACAGGTCCGGATCGCCCGGATGCATGTCCTCCAGCGGAACCGCGTAGGCGTTGGCTCTGGCCTGATCCCTCAGCGCGCCGGCGTCGTCGGCCATGACCGCATCCCCTTGCTATTCCGCCGCCAGAAGACGCCAAACCGGCCCGCGCCGCAATCCTAGCCGCGCAGGGCCGCCGAAATCGCGGCCAGACCGGCGGTCAAGTCCTCGGCAGTCGGCCAGCCGTAGCCGACCCGAAAATAGCTGTCCGGCATCTCGAACCAGTGCCCTGGGCCGACGTAGGCGCCGTGTTCCTCCAGCAGGCGGCGATAGAAGGCGGCGGTCCCGCCGGGGGGCGCGGCCTTCATGCGCGGGAAGCAGACTACCCCGCCGGAGGGCTTCACCCACTCCAGAAGGTCCTCCCCGGCCATCCAGGCGCTGACCAGGTCGCGGCGGCGGCGCATCTCAGTCAGGGTGACGGCGAGGATTTCCGCGCGCTGCTCCAGCACCTGCTCGGCCACCCATTCGTCGATGACGCTGCCACAGATCGCGATCTGTTCGCGCGCCGCCAGGAAGATCTCCTGCAGTGCCGGATCCCTGGTGATCAGCCAACCGGACCGGATGCCGGGCACGCCATAAGCCTTCGACAGCGACGAGACGCTGATCACATGCTCCCCCAGCGAGGCCGCCACCGGCAGGCGCGCGTCGAAGCTGAGGTCGCGGTAGGTCTCGTCGACCAGCAGGTAGCAGCCGTGTTGGCGGGCGATCTCCGCAAGCCGCCGCAACTCGGGCTCGGCGAGCATGACGCCGGTCGGATTGTGCGGACAGGTGACGCTGATGATCTTGGTCGCCGGCGTGACCGCCGCGGCCACTCGTTCCGGATCGACGCGGAACCCGTCTTCGAAGCTCAGATCGATGTAGCTGACCTGGCAGCCGATCGCCTTCGGGGTCTCCAGGTTGGTGGCGTAGTTGGGCCGGATCACCACCAGATGATCTTTCGGCCCGAGCAGGGCCGTCGAGATGATGAACAGCGCTCCGGCCGCACCCGTGGTGATCAACACATCGTCCGGCGACAGCCCCTGCCCGTCCGCCGCGATCAGCTCGCGCAATCGGAGGCGGCCGCGGTGCTCACCATAGAGCAGCGGCATGTCGGGGATCGTCAGGCCCAGGTCCGACAGCCTCTGGTCGGCGATCGAGCTCTCAGACAGGTTGAAGCGGATGCGCGCGTAGCCGTACTCCTCAGGCGACTCCACCTCGATGGGCATTCGGACGTAACGCAAGGGCGGAGCTCCTAGGGGACTGTTATCGACACAAGAGTCGGCTTGGCCGGCGTGTTCAAAGGGCGAAATGCGACCCGGAAAGGATGCTCTCGATCGATTTAGGCCGTTGGCGGGGTTATCGGTCGCTCCCCCAAGTTCTCGGCCAGCATCACTAGGTAACCGTCGGGGTCCTGGACAACGATTTCGCGCTTCCCGCCCTCTCTGTCCCCCCAGCGTCGCCACACTTCGCGCGGACCAGCGTAAAGGACGCATCCGGCCTGGGTGAGCGACGCAAGAACCTGCGCCAGCCCATCCACGTAGACCTGGAACATAACGCCACGACCATACGGTCGCTCAAGGCTGCCGGTTTCCCATTTGCCGGATCGCTGACAGAGCATGATCTGACTGCCCTCCGCACGCTCAAGGTACACAAAGCGCTCATCAGGCCGCTGGTACGCGACCTCAAAACCTAAGACGCCCTCCCAGAAGGAACGACTGATGGCTAGGTCCTCAACGAGCAACTCGCAGACAAGCTTGGCCCAGCTTGAGCGAGGCGGTGCGCCGTATTCTGTAGCCGCACACTCAACGTCATCCGAATGGGTCATTGGGCCATCCTCGCCTACACTCCGCCGGCAGTCGATCCCCAGCGGCGCTGGGGCGCGACCTACGGCGGGCGCCAACCCACTCGGAGACTCAATGAGGCCGTTTCTCGCCCGGGAAGGTTCGTCAACCTGACGCTGCTAGCTGCGCGTGAACACCGGGTCCTTGCGCTCGCGGAAGGCGGCGACGGCGGCGAGGTGGTCGTTGGATTTGCGTAAGATCCGCAGCTCCGGCGCGGCGATCTGGCCCCAGTCCTCCGCGGACAGGTCCAGCGCGCGGTTGGAGGTGCGCTTGGTGGCTTCCACCGACAGGGGCGCGCGCGTGGCGATCCGTTCGGCGAGCGCGATGGCGGCGGGGCGCAGGTCGTCCGGCGCGTGCAGGCCGGTGACCAGGCCGTAGCGCTCCGCCGTCTCGGCGTCGTGCGGCAGGCCGGTGAGCAACATCGCCTTGGCGCGGGAGACGCCGATCAGCCGCGGCAGGCGATAGGTCGAGGCCATCAGCCCGACGTTGACCCCGGCGCAGACGAACTTCGCCTCCATCGAGGCGATGCGGATGTCGCAGCAGCAGGCCAGCTCGAACCCGCCGCCGACGCACCAGCCGTTCACCGCCGCGATTACAGGCACCCGCGTCTGCTCCAGACGGTCCAGCAGCCGGCCGAACCCAGCCAGGTCCTCGCCGCCCGGCCCGACATTCTTCAGGTCGTCGCCTGCGCAGAACGCGCGGCCCTTGCCGGTGACGATCAGGCAGCGCAGCGCGTCGTTGGTCTCCGCCTGGTCGAGCGCCGCCATGAAGGTCTGGCGCATCTCGACGCCCAGGGGATTCATCGGCGGATTGTCGATCTCCAGCAGTACCACTGCCTCGCTGATCGGCTGAACGTGAACCGCGCCACTCATGCGGAGGCCTCCTTGCGTTCTGTCACCGCCGCGCCCTCAGCGATCAGCGCCTCGATCTCGTCCGATGCGAAGCCGGCTTCCGCCAGCACCTCGCGGGTGTGTTCGCCGACTTCCGCCGGGCCGCGGGTCAGGGCCACCGGGGTGTCGTGCAGCTTGATCGGCGTGCGCACGAAGCGCCGCCCGCCCACCTCGGCCAACAGCCCGCGCGCCTTGATCTGCGGATCGTCCCAGGCCTGGGCGAGGTCGTTGAGCGGACCGGCCGGCACGCCCACGGCCTCAAGCTTCAGCACCCAGTTGGCCGAGGTGTCGCGGGCCAGGATCGCCTCGAGCCGCGCCTGCAGGGCGTCGCGATTCTGCATCCGCCCGGCGGGGGAATTGAACCCCTCTTCATCGACCAACCCCGGCGCCTCCAGCGCTTCACAGAACCGCTTCCACAGCCGCTGCGAATTGACGCCGACCACCATGTGGCCGTTGGCGGTCCTCAGGGCCTCATAGGGCGCGGCCAGCCGGTGGCGCGTGCCGGTCCGGGTCGGCAGTTCGCCGCTGGTCAGGAACCGGCCGGTCTCCCAGATCGTGGCGGCCAGGGCGGATTCCAGCAGCGAGCTTTCCACGTGCTGACCCTTGCCGGTGGCCGCCCGGCTCTGCAGCGCCGCCAACACGCCGATCACCCCGAACAGGCCGGCGTTGAGGTCGCTGATCGGCACGGCGGTGGAGCACGGCGTGTCACTGCCCTGCTCGCCGACGAAGCTCATCAGCCCGCTCATCGCCTGGGCGATCAGGTCGAAGCCGCCGCGCTCGCGATAGGGCCCGTCGATGCCGAAGCCGGACACCGAGCAATAGACCAGCCGCGGGTTGATCTTCGAAAGCTGCGCGTAGCCGAGCCCCATGCGGTCCAGCGATCCGGGGCGGTAATTCTCGACGAAGACGTCCGCGGTCTCGGCCAGCTTGCGCACCACTTCGGCTCCGCGCGCCGTCGACAGGTCCAGCGCGATCGCGCGCTTGTTGCGGTTGACGAAGTCGTAGGCGCGGAAGCCGCCGGCCCGCAGGCCCCGCGTCGACTCCCCGGCCAGCGGCTCGATCTTGATCACGTCGGCGCCCAGGTCGGCCAACACCAGCGAGCAGTAGGCCCCAGCGATCACATGGGTGCAGTCGAGCACCTTCAGACCGGAGAGCGCGCCCATGGTCAGCTCCTGGACATCAGGATGCAGGCCCGCGGCAGCGCAACGCGGGTCAGTTCCTCACGGCGGAGGAAGGCCTTGGCGGTCTTGGGGTCCGGCGTGCGGCTCGCCTGCCACACGGCGAAGTCGCGGTAATGGGTCATCAGCAGCATCTGCCGTTCGCCGGCCTTTTTGTCCGCGGCCGACTCTTCCGCCGCGAACAGGCCGAACACGTCGGCGTCGAAGCCGCCCTCGAAGCCCACCCACGCCTCGTTGGACAGGGCCACGAACTCGTCCACCGCGCCGCCGTCGATCGTCAGCCAACGGTGCACATAGATGCCGCCGGCCTTTGGCGCCTGTCCGGCCCTGGGCCGGGTGGTGGCGATCAGGCCATGATGCTGCGCCGAGACCACGCCCGGCGCGCCGGTCACCGCGCCGGCGGTGGCCGCAGCGTCGGTGAGCACCAGCGTCTGGTTGGTCGCGTAGCCGAGCGACGGCGAGAAAACCGCCAAGAGGTGATCGCCGAGCGCCTGCTGGACGTGGTCCGCGAGCGTGCGGTGAACCGTTGAACCCCGACTAAGCGACAGCTCGTAGTAGTTGTAATTCAAGGCCATGGGCCTAGAAATTCGCGCGCCGGCTGATCGCACCGTCCACCAGCATATTGATGCCGGTCGTGAACCCCGACAGCGGCGAGGCCAGGAACACGGTGGCCGAGGCGACCTCCTCCGGCGTGGCCATCCGTCCGGTCGGATTGCGCTTGATCATGGTGTCGAAGAAGCCGGGCATGTTCTGCTTCACGTTCCCCCACACTCCACCTTCGAAGAACACCGTGCCCGGTGAGACGACGTTGCAGCGCACGTGCTTCGGCGCGTTCTCGCGCGCCACGCCCTTGGCGTAGTGGATCAGGGCGGCCTTCATGGCGCCGTAGGAATTGGGGTTGTCGGTCTCCGCCGCCGAGACCGACGAGGTGATGATGAAGGCCGCGTCGCCGGTCTTCTCGGCGGCGGCTTCCAGGAACGGCTTGGCCGCCTCGAAGCTGCGCACCGCGCCCATGATGTCGATGTCGAACATCGCCTTCCAGGCATCCTCGCCGTTGCCCTGCACCAGGGCACTGGCGTTGGAGACCAGCACGTCGAGCCCACCGAGATTGGTCGCCGCGTCGCGGATGAAGCCCTGCAACACGGGGCCGTCGGCGATGTCCACCACCGCGCCCCAGGCCTTCACGCCGCGCTCTTCCAGCGCTTTCACCGTCTCGGCCACCTGCTCGGCGTTGCGCGCGCAGATCGCGACGTTGGCGCCCTCGTCGGCGAACAGTTCGGCGATGGCGCGGCCGATGCCGCGTGTGCCGCCGGTCACCACCGCCGTCTTGCCCTTGAGTTGCAGGTCCATCGCGTCGTTCCCTCGTGTTTCAGCCCGCCTTGAAGAGGTCGGTGTAGCGGTCGCGTAGCAGGTTCTTCTGCACCTTGCCCATGGCGTTCCGTGGCAGCTCACGCACGAAAACTATCCGCTTGGGCGACTTATAGGGCGCGAGTTGGCGGCGGCATTCGGCGATCATCGCGGCTTCGTCGGCCTCACTTCCTGGGGCGCCAATGACCACGGCCACCACGCCTTCGCCGAAGTCCGGATGCGGCACGCCCACCACGGCGCTCTCGGTGACGCTGGCCAGTTCGTCGAGCACCAGCTCGACCTCCTTGGGATAGACGTTGTAGCCGCCCGAGATGATTAGGTCCTTGGCCCGCCCGCTGATCCAGACGCGGCCGTCGGGATCGCGGCGGCCCACGTCGCCGGTGATGAAGAAGCCGTCGGCGGTGAATTCCTCGGCGGTCTTCTCCGGCATCTTCCAATAGCCGCCGAACACGCTGGGCCCGCGGATCTCGATGACTCCGGTCTCCTCCCCGCCGCTGATCCGCAGTTCGACGCCCGGCAGCGCATAGCCGACCGACCCGGGGATGCGGTCGCCCTCCAGCGGATTGGAGGTGATGATCACCGCCTCGCTCATTCCGTAGCGCTCGAGGATGCGCATGCCGGTGCGCAGTTCGAACTCGCCGAAGGTGCTCTCCAGCAGGGGCGCCGAGCCGCAGATGAACAGCCGCATATGCGCCGCCTGCTCGCCGGTGAACTCAGGGTTGCCCAAGAGCCGCGTGTAGAAGGTCGGCACGCCCATCATCACCGTCGACTTCGCCAGGCCGGCCAACACCTGGCCGTCGTCGAACTTCGGCAGCCAGACCATCGGCGCGCCGCTCAGGAAGGCGCAGTGCAGGGCCACGAACAGGCCGTGGACGTGGAAGATCGGCAGGGCGTGCAACAGCACATCGTCGGGCGTAAACCCCCAGGCCTGATGCAGCGCCACGGCATTGGCGATCAGGTTGCCGTGGCTGAGCATCGCACCCTTGGACCGGCCCGTCGTTCCCGAGGTGTAGATGATCGCGGCGAGGTCGCCGTCCTCGCTCGGATAGGTGTCGATCAGCGGCGTCGCCTCGGCGGCCTCGGCCACGAACCGCACGGAGTCGGTGATCAAGAGGCGCGGCCTGGCGTCCTTCACGAAGTACTTCACCTCGGCGGGCGTGTAGGCGGCGTTGAGCGGCAGGAACACCGCTCCGGCCATCAGGGTCGCCAGATAGATCACCACGCCGGCCACGGACTTCTCGTCCTGCAGCCCGACGCGGTCGCCGGCTTCGACGCCCTGCGCCACCAGATGACCGGCGACCCGCGCGACCTCGGCCTCCAAGCGACCGTAGCTGACCTGCGAGCCGTCGCTCAGCAGGAACGCCGGCTTGGCGAGATCGGTCGGGAAGCCCGCCGCCAGGACCTCGTAGAGGTTCGTCATGCTTCCCCTTTATGGCCCCAAAGGGCCCCGCGCCAGTCGCCTGTTCGCCTTCAGCGGCCGCAGGCGATAGATTGAGCCGCGGGGGGGGAGTGGCAATGGTCAAAACTGTAGGCATCTCGGCGTTGGCGCTTGTCGCCGTGGCGGCGCTGCTAGGCCCGCGGGCCAATGCAGGCGGACATCGCGCAGCCCACCGGCCCCCTAATTTCAGTGGCCTATGGACCAACAACTCGCTCACCGAACTCGAGCGGCCGGATGATTTCAAGGCCCTGGTGGCAACTGACGGCGAGGCCAACGCCTTCGAAAAAGCCAACCGCGGCAAGCCGCCGGCGATCGGCGACAAGACCAATCCCGTCGGCGGTCCGGACTCCGAATGGTGGGAGCGTGATGTCAGCCTCGCGCGCATTCGCGGCCAGCTAAGGACCTCCTGGATCGTCTCCCCCGCCGACGGCGCCCTTCCCTTCACGCCCGCTGCCAGGGCCGCCAACAAAGCCACACGTAGCCGTCAGAGGGTCGACCTAGACGGGCCGGAATCGCGCGATCTCGATGAGCGTTGCGCCTCGATCGACGCGGCCGGGCCACCGCTCAACAACGGTGGGCTGAACGACAACTTCCAGTTCGTTCAGACGCCGGATCACCTGGTCGTCTCGGCGGAATGGATGCACGCCGTGCGGATCGTGCGTCTGGTGTCCGAAGGCAACGGCGATGCCCGTCATCCGCCACAGGCCATTCGCCTGCCGATGGGCGACTCCATCGGTCACTGGGAGGGCAAAACCCTGACCATCGAAACGACCAATTTCCGCCCGCAGGACGTCAAGGCTCCCGACGGCGACCCTCGCGTCGATATGCGGATCGTCGAGCGGTTGACCCGGCTTTCGCCCACCGAAATCCTCTACGCGTTCACCGTCTCAAACCCGGCTCGCTACACCCAGACGTGGCAGGCCGAGATGCTGCTCCGAACCACCAAGGGGCCGATTTATGAGTACGCCTGCCACGAGGGCAATTATGCACTTGCGGGCATGCTGGCCGCGGCGCGGCGTCTAGAAGGCCGAACCATCGACGGCGTGTCGGCCGGCGGGGCGTCGCCCAACAAGTAGGGCGGCCTACTTTTTCGCCGGTTTCTGCCAGCTCACCGGCATCGGATCACGCCCGCCCTCGGCGATAAAGCGGTCGATCCGCTTGCGCAGCACCGGCAGCGGTACGGCGCCCATCGACAACACCGTGTCGTGGAAGGCGCGGATGTCGAACCTTGGCCCCAACGCCGCCTCGGCCTTGGCCCGGAGATCCACGATGGCCATCTCGCCCAAGTAGTAGCTCAGCGCCTGGCCGGGCCAGGAGATGTAGCGGTCGACTTCGATCTCGATATCGTGGTCGGCCAGCGCGGTGTTGTCGTGCAGGTATTTGATCGCCTGCTCGCGGGTCCAGCCCTTGTGGTGCACGCCAGTGTCCACCACCAGCCGCGCGGCGCGCCACATCTGGAACGTCAGCATTCCGAACCGGTCATAAGGGGTGTCGTACATCCCCATCTCGATCCCCAGTCGCTCGCAGTAAAGCGCCCCGCCCTCGCCATAGGCCGAGATGTAGACCTCGCGGCGGTAGTCCGGCAGGCCGGATTGCTCCTCCGCCAGCCCGCCCTGCAGCGAATGGCCCGGCGCGGACTCGTGCATCGTCAGCGCCGTCAGGTTGTAGAGCGGCCGCGACGACAGGTCGTAGGTGTTCAGCAGGTAGGTCATCGTGCCGCCCCGGGCCGAGGTATAGAAGGGCGCGATCTGCGGATCGACCGGCTCGATGCCGAAGCGGCTCCTCGGCAGCCAGCCGAAATAGGCCGGCAGCTTGCCATCCACTCGCTTGGCGATCCAGGCGGCCCGGTTCAGCAGCTCCTGCGGGTCCTTCACATAGAACTGCGGGTCGGTGCGTAGGAAGGTCAGGAAGGCCGGGAAGTCGCCCTTGAACCCGGTCTCCTTCATGACCCCCAGCATCTGGGCGTGGATCTTGGCGACCTCGGAGAGGCCCAGCTGATGGATCGCCTCGGGGTCCATATCCAGCGTCGTGAACTCGCGGATCTGGGCGCGGTAGTAGGCCTTGCCGTCCGGCAGGCTCTCAGCTGCCAGCACCGGGTTGGAATGCGGGATGTAGTCGGTGCGGATATAGGCCAGCAGCTGGCGGTAGGCCGGCTGCACCCTCTGGGTAAGCACGGTCTTGGCCTCAGCCCTGAGCGCAGCCTGCTCGGCCGCCGGCACCGAGGCCGGCATCGCCTTGAAGGGCTTGTAGAGATTGATCTCCTCCGGTGTCTTGGCGTCGGCGATCAGCGCCACCGAGGCGTCGCGCCCGGTGAGCGTCGCCCGCGGCGCGGTGAATCCCCGCGCCAGACCGACCTTCATGTTCGCCGTCTCCTCG
This sequence comes from Caulobacterales bacterium, assembly GCA_038213205.1. Classification (GTDB taxonomy): domain Bacteria; phylum Pseudomonadota; class Alphaproteobacteria; order Caulobacterales; family Caulobacteraceae; genus Phenylobacterium. Next base: position 2,497 of record JBBQTP010000089.1, on the reverse strand, counting down.
GCGAAGTAGCGCGGGATGTCGTTCAGCTGGGCGATGTAGTTCTTGTAGTCCTGGGTGTCGTGGAAGGTTCGCGAGGCGGTGAACCCGAGGTTCGACCAGAACTGGGAGTCGGAGTTGAACGGCTTCTCGTACTCGCGGAATGTCTGCTGGTTGATCAGGGTGATGACCTGGTCGACGTAGACCTCGTAGTTTACCTGCTGCTCAGCCGACAGGCTTGCCTCGGGAACGGCCTTGAGCTGCTTGAGCACGTCCTGCCAATAGGCCAGCCGCCGGACCTGAGACGCCGCGTCGACCTTGGCCAGCCGGTCGGCGACCGGGGCGTCGCCGCGCTCCTTGCCGGGGAACTCGTTCTCCCGCCACGCCCACTCGCGCTCGTAGATCCCCACGAACCTCGCATCGGCCGAGCCGCGGGCCGGTGGCGCCTTCGCGAAGGCGCTCGCAGGCGCGCCCAGCATCAGCACCAGGCAAATCGTCGGCCAGATCCGCATCGAAAGCACTCCCCACGACGTCCGACAACGGACTTCATCGAAAGCCGCGGCGAGGTCAAACCCTATGGTTCACGGGACCGGACACGAAGACGCCGCCGACCTTGCGATCGGCGGCGCATACTTGACGGCGCTGCCGGCTCAGATGGCGGCGACTGCCACACGCCGGCGCAACGCGGCGCCGGCCAGGCCAAACCCGCCGATCATCAGGGCCCAGGTCGCCGGTTCCGGCACGCTGTTGCTGGGGGTCACCGGGCCGCCGTACTGCAGGTGGTCGACCTCGATGCCGCCGCTGTCGTTGGAGATGAAGATCTTGTGGATGCCGCCGGCGTTGGTCGCCCCGTAGAAGCGGTAGTTTTCGGGATGATCGTCACCGCCGGTGGAATAGAATTTGCCCGCCGCGTCGTCGATCGTGCCGATCAGCAGGTTGTTCTCGTCGTAGGCCGAGAAGTGGCGGGCCGGAACATCGCCGTCGGTCCAGACGATCCCGACGCTGGTCGGCAGGAAGCCGCCGAGTTGCGTGGCGTCGAAGGTGAAGGTGATGCCGCCGGCGCCATTGATGTCGAAGAACGAATGGCCCTTGTCTCCACCGCCGTCGACCGAGTCCACGAGCGGGCCCGGCCCGACCACCGCGCCGTTTGACGCGGTCACACCGGGCGTGTTGAGAGCGTTGTCCTCGAAGGTCTCGAGGTGGAAGTATCCGAACGACTGGCCCTTAAAAGGGGTGTCGTTGAAACTCGTATAGGGCAGGTTCGGTCCGAACACAGTGCCCGCCTGGGCGACTGCCGTCAGGCCCATCGTGGCGCTCAGCGCCACCGCAGCGCCCGCGACAAACATCTTTAAGTTCATAGCCCAGCCCTCGATCCGTCATTGCGCCGGGCCAGCAGGGCCGAGGTCGCGAGGCCTGACCCATCCCACCCGTCGGCGGTAAGATCAAAGGCCTTCACCGCTGGTAAGAAGACTTCGCTTCTCATGCGAAGAATGTCCGGCAATTAGGGTCCTTAGCCGGTATTTCTCAAGCCTGCGGCTATGCCGTTGATCGTCAGGTGCACGCCCTCGACCACCGCCTCGTCGGTGTCGCCTCTCCGGCGGCGGCGGATCAGCTCGATCTGCAGGTGGTTCAGCGGGTCTATGTAGGGCAGGCGCGAGCGGATGGCGGCGGCCAGGTCCGGGTTGTTCTGCAGCAACGCCGTCTGGCCGGTGATCGCCAGCAGGGCCTCTGTCGTCCGCTCCCACTCCGCCTTGATCTGGCCGAACACGTGGTCGGCGAGCGCGCGATCCTCGACCAGGCCCGCGTAGCGCCCCGCGATGGCCATGTCGGCCTTGGCCAGCACCATCTCCATATTGGCCAGCGCCGAGGAGAAGAACGGCCAGCTCTCGTGCAATTCGGCCAACGCCTTCAGGTCGACGCCCGCATTGGCAACCGCCGAGCCGAAGCCGTACCAGCCCGGCAGCATGGTGCGGCTCTGCGACCATGAGAACCCCCACGGGATAGCGCGCAGGCCCCCAATGCTACGGGTCGCCTGCCGCGAGGTCGGCCGGCTGCCGATGTTGAGGTCGGCGATCTCGGTGATCGGGGTGGCGCCATAGAAGTAGTCGACGAAGCCCGGTGTCTTGTGGACGAGCGCTCGGTAGGCGGCCATCGAGCCCTGCGACAGGGCCTCCATAGCCTTGGCGTGCGGTTGAGCAACGTCCGCCTCCGCGGCCTTGCGCAGCGAGGCCAGGACGACGCCGGCAGTCAGGGTCTCCAGGCTCTGCCGCGCCAGCTCCGGGTCGGCGTATTTGTTGGCGACCACTTCGCCCTGTTCGGTGATGCGGATGCGGCCGTTCACCGTGCCGCCAGGCTGCGCCAGGATCGCGTCTAAGCTGGAGCCGCCGCCCCGGCCCACCGCGCCGCCCCGGCCGTGAAACAGCTGCAGCCGCAGACCTTCCGCCTGGGTGACGCGGCCGAGCGCCTTCGACGTCTGGTGGAGCTCCCAGGTCGAGGTCAGATAGCTGCCATCCTTGTTGCT
>JBBQTP010000088.1:0-17184 GCA_038213205.1 Caulobacterales bacterium | reverse complement strand
GCGGCCTCCAGCACCCAGCGCACGATAGTCACCATGGCCTGGGAGATGCTGTCGAAGAACTCGGTGATGGCCCGCCGGCGCGCCTCTTCCAGGCGGGTCACGGCGAAGCCGAAGAAACCGGCGAACACCACCAGCGGCAGGATCGAGTCCTCGCTGGCGGCCTTGATCGGATTTGACGGCGCCAGGTTCTTGACGAAGTCGGTCAGGCTGGGCGCGGCCTTGAGCAGTTCCGGTGCGCTGGTCGCGCCGGCTTTCAGGGCCGCCGCGCCGGCGGCGCCGACCGGCCAGACGGCATAGAACGCGACCTGCCAGACCAGGGCGAACAGCGCGCTGCAAGTCATGAAGATCAGGATCAGCACCAGGGTCTTCACCGCCAGCCGCCCGGTGGCGGCGGCGTCCGCCACGCCGCTGACGCCAGTGACCAGGATCGCGAAGATCAGCGGCACGACGGTCATCCGCAGGCTGTTCAGCCACAGGCCGCCGAAGCTCTCGACGATCTCGATCACCCGCTTGACGCCCGCGCCGCCATAGGCCGCCGCCGCCGCGCCCAGGGCCAGGCCGACGATCAGGGCGATCAACACCCGCACGCTCAACAATCGCAGCATTCAGATCTCCACGCCGAAGCGGCGACCCTAGGCTGGCGCGCTTCACACGCGCAAGGAAGCTCCCTACCTTGATGCGCTTGCGGAGGAGCGCCCCATGGCCGGCCTGAAGGACAAGCGCGGGTTCATCGACCGCGAACGCCTCGATCTCTCCGAGCGCAAGGCGGTCGAATACTGGATGAAGCGCTGGGGCGTGACCAAGGACCAGCTGACCGCGGCGCACCGCAAGGTCGGGCGCCTGACCAAGGACATCGCCGCCGAGCTGGGCAAGAAGCGCTAGCCCTCAGCGAGACCCAGCGCCGCCTCCGAGGCGGCCGCGGCGTCCTTCAGTTCCAGTTCGGCGCGCACCGCAGCGTGGCGCTCGGCGGTCATTTTCCAGCCGATCAGGCAGGCGCCGCCCAGCATCACGAAGAGGATCGGCCCGCCGACGAAGATCAGGCCCAGCCCATTGATCGCGTCGGCCGAATTGTGCGCGCCAGCCTTGGGCGAGTAGCCGATACGCTGGAGCAGCGGGTAGGTGATGATCACCGCCGCCGCCGTGGCGATCTTGGTGGTCAGGGTGTTCAGCGCGAAGATCAACGACAGCCGCTCACGCCCCTGCTCCAGGCGCACCTGGTCGGCCAGGTCGGCCAGCATGGAGCGCACCATCAGCTCGAACCCGACGCCGGCGAACCCGCACCAGAGCATGGTCGGCAGGTTGCCCAGCAGCGAGCCGTGCGGCGTGAAGAGCACCGTGGTCAGGCCCACCGAATAGGCCGTCGTCGCGATCATCAAGGTGCGGTGCTTGCCGATCCGCGTCGCCAGGTGCGCAACCAGGGGCGACCCCGCGAGGCCGGCCATGATGTAGAAGATCAGGAGCCCCGAGGCCTGCGCTTCGGTGAAGCCGTGATGGTCGCGGTAGAAGAAGATGTAGAGCGCGCTCATCGCGCCCGGGCCGAGCGTCAGCAGGGTCGACGCCCCATAGAGCCGCACCAGGTCCGGCTTGGTCAGCAGCGTCAGGTAGTCGCTCGCCCGCGGCCGCTCGCCGACCTTGCTGGGGTTGAGCCGCTCGCCGGTGCGCCACACCGCCCAGCCGACGCTGAGCGGACCGAGCACGATGATGAACCAGCCCATCAGCTCGATGTTGATCGCCTTGCCGCCGAGCAGTTGGGCGTTCAGCACCGGGATCAATAGCACCAGGACGATCACCATCACGCTGACCGCCGACATCACGCCGAACAGCCGCGAGCGGTCGTTGTAGGTGGTCGCCAGGGTCGAGGCCCAGGCCGGGTGGGCCATGTGCAGGATCGACCGCGCCAGATAGAGAGCCAACAGCCAGATGACCAGGAACACCGGCCCCACCCCCGGCTTGGCGAAGAACAGCACCCAGGTCGACAGCATCGCCACCGGCACGCCCAGCAGCATCCACAGGCGGTAACGTCCGATCCGGGTCCGCGTGGCGTCGATGGTCACGCCCAGCAGCGGGTCGACGACGATGTCCAGCATCCGCACCAGCGCCCAACACACGCCGACCACGGTCAGCGGAATGCCGAGCCGCCCGCTGAGATGGGGCGGCAGGTAGATCAGCAGCGCGGTGTCCATCGCCGTCACCGGCAGGGTCGCTCCGCTGAAGCCGATCGCGCGCCAGATCCCGAGTCGCTTTCCAGGGCTCTCCGGCGCTTCCACTGCGGTCTGGCTCAAGCTGACGATCCTCCCCGACGCGACGTTCGGCGATCAGGCGCCGTCCCGGCCGCCTCGGCAAGGGGTCTATCGCGCCAAACCCCGCGCGCCAGGGATCGAAGCTGCGCCTTGCGCGTTCCCGTAGCCCCACAAGAGACTCCGGAGATTCGATGACGCGTCTGCGTAAACAGCTTCCCGCGCACCTCGGTTCAGGCGAGCTGCGGTTTGGCGGCTTCCAGGGGCCGGTGGCCTATGAGGTTCTTGGCGAACCTTCGAGCCTGCGGCTGGGACCGTTGCGGCTGCGCGGCTCGCTGACGGCGACGCCGGAAATCGCTGCCGACGCCTTCCGCGCCGGCGAGGCCGAACTGAAGCTGGAGGACGGTCAGGCGTTCCGGATCACGGTGCTGGGACATTCGACCGGGTCGAACGTCGCCTACTTCGAAATGCGGGTCTGAAGCTCAGGCGCGCGCCTGGTAGCGCATGGCCAGCGAGAAGCTCCCGTCGGGGTGATCGGCCTCACGCAGCAGCTCGGCCACATGGGTCAGCGCCTCGATCTGGTCGCGGAATCGGGCCAGCTCCAGGCCCTCGCGCTGCACGATCCACTCGCCTGCCGCTTCCACGACCGCGTACTTCATTTCAACCTGCCCGACATTGCCTGTAGGGTGGGGCCGCAGGGTTAATGCGTGGAAAGCACGGCCTGCTACCGGTTGTCGCAGGAGCCGATCTCTATCGCCAAGGTTGCAGCGTTCCGCGAACCGCGATCGGGACGTCGCAGACGCTGAAGGCGGCGGCCTTCCTGGCCTTCATGGCGGCGACCCTGGCGCGGAAGGCGGGGCCGCGTTCGTTGGCCACCTCAAGCTTCGGCCGGTCCGCCGCGGGCAGGTCGGCGGCCAGGCGAACGCGCACCATGCGGTCCGGATCCTTGGGCGGCTCGCCGACCGCGACCGCGCGGACCACGCCCTGGCCCTGCACCACCCGGCCCCAGACCGCATAGTCGTGATCGAGGCGGCGAGCCGGGGCGCGCATGAAGAAGATCTCGCTGTTGGCGGTGCCGATCTCCGCCTGGCGGCCCATGCCGACCACCCCGTCGCAGTAGGCGCCCCAGGCGCGGAGCCGGTGATCGGTCCCCAGCGCCTGCTCGGCCGCCGAGACGCCGATGATCGGCGTCGCGCCGACGAAACCTTCCACCGCATCGCCGCGGCGCACGACGAGGCTCGCCGCGCCGTCCGGCAGGCGGAAGCTGAATTCCGGCGGCAGGTCGGGGTACTTCGACGTCCCGCCGTCGTGGTTGTTCGGATTGCCGGTCTGGTCGACGAAGCCGTCGATCACCCGGTGGAACAGCAAGCCATCGTAGACGCCGTCGCGCGCCAACTGCTTGACCCGCGCCACCGCCAGCGGCGCGAACTCGGGCCGCATCTCGACGACGATCCGCCCCTGGGAGGTCTCAATCACCAGCGTATTGGACGGATCAAGCGCTCGCCAGTCCGGCTCCGCCTTGCCCGCACCGATCAGCACTAGGCCCGCCAGGCAGGCCAACAGCCGCTTCATCGTCCCCACTCCATCCATTTCGGAAACAATCTTCTGCCGCAGCCCGGCTTTCCCACGCGATGTGAAAGACTATCTTGGATCCTGAGAGAAGGACCAACACCATGATCGACAAACGACCCTTCGGCGGCCTCGGCGGCGCCGACCACGGCTGGCTGAAGGCCAAGCACCACTTTTCGTTCGCCAACTACTACGAGCCCAAGCGGATGGGCTGGGGCGCCATCCGCGTCTGGAACGACGACGAGATCGCGCCGAACTCCGGCTTCCCGCCGCACCCCCACGCGGACATGGAGATCATCACCTACGTCCGCGAGGGCGCCATCACCCACAAGGACTCAATGGGCAACGAGGGCCGCACCGGCCCGGGCGACGTGCAGGTGATGAGCGCCGGGACCGGCGTGCGTCACGCCGAGTACAATCTCGAGCCCGAGCTCACCCGGCTGTTCCAGATCTGGATCGAGCCGGACCAGACGGGCGGCCCGCCGTCCTGGGGCGCGCGACCGTTCCCCAAGGCCGACCGCGCCGGCAAGTTCGTGACGCTGGCCTCCGGCCTGCCCGGCGATGAGGATGCGCTGCCGATCCGCACCTCGGCCCGGGTGGCCGGCGCTACGATCAAGGCTGGCGAGACCACCGAATACGCCCTCGACCCGTCCCGCCACGCCTATCTGGTCTCGGCGCTGGGTTCGGTGGAGGTCAACGGCGTGCGTCTCGACGCCCGCGATGGCGCGGCGATCACCGGCGAGAGCTCGCTGAAGATCACCGCCCTGGAAGACGCCGAGGTGGTGCTGGTCGACGCGGCCTGATCTGCAACGCCTGGGGACTTGAAGCCCGCCCCCTAATCCCATAGCCAAAGCGGCCTGGGATTAGCGGGGTGTGCTGATGGTCGGCCTGATGATGGCGTTCGCGCTGGCGGTGCAGCCGGCGCCTGTAGGCGCGGCGCGGCCGGCGTCCTCCGGCCCGCCGGACCACGTGCATCTCTACCACGACGTGATGATCTCGCCGGACGGCGAGCGCGTGGCTTCCGTTGAGGCCGATGAGGCGCTGGATTCCGAAGCCGAGCCGCACGAGATCGTGGTGATCCGGGCCCGCGCCGATGGCAAGATCCTGGCGACCTACGATCCGAACCCCGGGCAGTTCTACACCGACGCCGCCTGGTCGCCGGACGGCAAGACCCTGGTGTTCGTGGCTTCCAACCGCCGCGCCCGCACCGCGACCCTGCAGGTGGTCCAGGGCGGCAAGATCGCCACCCTGCTGGACTTCCCGGGCCTGCTGGAGGCGCCGCGCTGGTCGCCGGATGGCGCCAGGATCGCCGTGCTCGCCACCGACAAGCCGCGCAAGCAGACCGGCGCCACCCAGGCCGGCGCGCCGGTGGTCGGCGAGATCGGCGGCGCCACCGACGAGCAGCGCATCGCGCTCATGGCCGTAACGGCTCAAGGTGGGGCGGGCGGCCCGCTGACCTTCCGCTCCCCCGCCGACCGCTTCGTCTACGAGTACGACTGGACCCCGGACGGCAAGGGCTTCGCGGCCACCGAGGCCAAGGGCGACGGCGATAACAACTGGTGGATCGCGCGGCTGGCCTTCGTCGGCGTCGACGGATCGTTCCGCGAGATCGCCAACCCCGGCGTGCAGATGAAGTACCCGCGGGTCTCGCCGGACGGGAAGACCGTGGCCTTCATCGGCGGCCTGCACTCCGACTTCGGCCCGGTGGGCGGCGACCTGTGGACCGTACCGCTGGCCGGCGGCGCGGCGACCAACCGCACGCCGGATTTCAAGGGCAGCTTCTCCTCGCTGATCTGGCGCAAATCCGCCCTGTTCGCGAGCGCCATCGTCGGCGACCACAATGCGCTGCTGACCGTCGATCCGCGGACCGGCGCGACCAAGACCCTGTTCTCCGGGCCGGTGACCTTCCAGGCCGGCGACGGGCGCTTCTCCATCGACCGCGACGGCAAGCTCCTGGCGGGCGTGGCGGAGGACTTCACGACCCCGCCGCACATCGGCGCAGGCCCGTTGTCCTCGCCGCGCCAGATCACCCACGAGAACGACGCTGTCGCCCCGCAGCTCGCCGCGAAGTCGATCACCTGGAAGAGCGAGGGCTTCGATGTGCAGGGCTGGCTGTTGTCGCCGCTCAACGTCAGGCCAAGCCAGAAATACCCGATGGTCGTCACCGTGCACGGCGGGCCGAGCTCGGCCACCCAGCCGACCTTCGAATGGAAGGGCGCGACCTTCGACTTCGTGGCCCACGGCTATTATGTCTTCCTGCCGAACCCGCGCGGCTCGTTCGGCCAGGGCGAGGCCTTCACCCGGGCCAATGTGAAGGACTTCGGCGGCGGCGACCTGAAGGACATCCTGGCGGGGATCGACGCGGTGGAGAAACAGGCGCCCGTCGATGACAAGCGCCTGGGCATCTACGGCCACTCCTACGGGGGGTTCATGACCATGTGGACGGTCACCCACTCGCAGCGCTTCAAGGCCGCGGTGTCCGGGGCCGGCATCGCCGACTGGGTCGCCTATTACGGCCAGAACGGCATCGACCAGTGGATGGTGCCGTTCTTCGGCTCGACCGCCTATGACGACCCCAGCGTCTACGACCGCCTCTCCCCGATCCGCTACATCAAGGCGGCGAAGACCCCGACCTTCATGTACGTCGGCGAGCGCGACGTTGAATGCCCGCCGGCCCAGTCGGTGGAGTTCTGGCACGGCCTGCAGGCCATGGGCGTCACCAACTCGCTGATGATCTATCCCGGCGAGGGCCACGGCATCCGCGACCCGGAGCACAAGGCCGATCTGAAGCGCCGCATCCTCGGCTGGTTCGACACCTATCTGGGACAGCCCTAGGCGGCCGCGCCGCCTGCGACGCCGTTCAGCAACAGGGCCACGATGGTGCGCAACGTTGCGTCGACGTCCCTCGGGTCAGCGGCGCCGCCGCTGAGGAAGGCCGTGCGGCCACTGTCGGCCATGATGTAGACCATGGTCCCGATGATCATCTGAAAGCTCCAGACGATCTCGGCCTCGCTGCGGCCCGGCAGGGTCGCGCGCAGCAGCTTGATCGTGCCTTCGGCCAGGCCATCGAACATCTCGGCGATGATGCCGCGCTCGGCGGCCTTCGGATCGGTGGCCTCCCGCGCCAGGAGCACGCCTATATTGCTGGTCGCCTCGTCGTGGCGCAGCGTCAGCATCGGGGCCAGAACGGCGCGCAGGATCATCTCAAGGCGCCGCTTCGGGTCTTCCTCCATCTGCGCCAGGGCCAGCCCCGCCTTGCGCTGTTCCACCGCCCGCGGATAGCGAGCCCGGAACACCTCGCGGTAGAGCCCGAGCTTGCCGTCATAATGATAGCTCACCAGCGCCACCGGAACGTCGGCCTGCACGGCGATCTGGCGCAGGGACGCGGCGTCGAAGCCGAGGTCGGCGAACACCTCCTCGGCTGCCTTCAGGATGCGCACACGCGCGTTTTCCGCGCCGCGCTCCCCGTCTTTCCTGGTCCTCGGCATCGCTCTGGTTCCCGCTGACACGTCCGGCCGTTTTGCCATGAAATAACGTAATACAAAAAACTGATCACTTGTTCAAGTTTTATATTTACACGTTCAAATTATCGGGGCACTCATTCGTCAACGCCGACCCACAGGCCCAAACGAAACGGGAGCTACCCACATGCTGAAGATCGCTTCGATCGCCCTGAGCGCGACCCTGCTGGCCTCCTCGGCCGGCGCGGCCGTTCAACCCTTCCCAGCCTCATTCAAGAGCCAGACGATCGAGACCAACGGCGCGAAGATCTTCGTCCGCAGCGGCGGTCACGGGCCGGCGGTGGTGATGCTGCATGGCTACGGTGAGACCGGCGACATGTGGGGGCCCTTGGCCGCGTCATTGGCCCAGACCCACACGGTGATCGTCCCCGACCTGCGTGGCATGGGCCTCTCCAGCCACCCCGCCGGCGGCTACGACAAGAAGACTCAAGGCAAGGATGTCGCCGGTGTGCTCGACGCCCTGCACGTCGGCAAGGTCGACGTGGTCACCCACGATATCGGCAACATGGTCGGCTACGCCTTCGTGGCCGAGCAGCCGGAGCGGGTCACCCACCTGGTGCTGATGGACGCCCCGATCCCCGGCGTGGGGCCCTGGGAGGAAATCCTCAAGAACCCGCTGCTCTGGCACTTCCGCTTCGGAGGACCGGACATGGAGCGCCTGGTGAAGGGCCGCGAGCGCATCTACCTCGACCGCTTCTGGAACGAGTTCTCCGCCGACCCGAAGCACTTCGACGAGGCGAGCCGCGTCCACTACGCCAAGCTCTATGCCCGTCCCGGCGCCATGCATTCAGGCTTCGAGCAGTTCCACGCCTTCGATCAGGATGCCATCGACAACCACGCCTTCCTCGCCAAAGGCCCGATGACCATGCCGGTCCTGGCGATCGGTGGCGAAAAGTCCTTCGGCCCGGAAATGACGGTGGTCGCCAAGGCCGCCTTCACCAACGTCCAGGGCCTCGTCGTCCCGGCTTCGGGCCACTGGGTGACGGAGGAAAACCCCAAGGCCGTGATCACCGCCGTCACGAACTTCCTGCACTAGCCAAATCAACCGCCGCCGCGCCGACGCCTCTGCCTAGACGCGCTCAAATGACCGCGAGGTCCATCCAGGAGAATTTCCATGACTTCGCCTTCGACCATTCGTGACCCGCTCGCCGACCACCTGCTCACCCCGCAGAACGCCGCCGTGGTGATCATCGACTTCCAGCCCGTGCAGGTGAGCTCCATCGCCTCGCGCTCCAAGCGCGAGCTGGTGGCCAACATCACCGCGCTGGCCCGCATCGCCAAGCTCTACGGCCTTCCCATCGTGCTCTCCACGGTGAACGTCGCCACCGGCCGCAACCAGCCGACCATCCATCAGATCACCGGGATGCTGACCGATGTCACCCCGCTCGACCGCACCTCGATCAACGCCTGGGAAGACGCAGACGTGGTCCCGCCATCAAGGCCACCGGCCGCAAGAAGCTGATTGTGGCCGCGCTCTGGACCGAGGTCTGCCTGGTCCACCCGGCCCTGGACGCCCTGGCCGAGGGCTTCGAGGTCTATCCTGTGGTCGATGCCTGCGGCGGCACCTCGCTTGAAGCGCACAACGCCGGGCTTGAGCGCCTGGTTCAGGCGGGCGCCCAGCCCACCAGCTGGGTACAGCTGATCTGCGAACTGCAACGTGACTGGAACCGCGGCGCCACCGTGCCAGGTTTCAGCGACATCCTCTTCGCCATCGAAGGCCACTAGGGCCGCATCGGCCGCTCACTTTTTTTCGAAATCCCCTGCCGTAAAGGAGTTCACCATGCCCACCATCACCACCAAGGACGGGACCGAAATCTGGTTCAAGGACTGGGGCGCCGGCCAGCCCATCGTCTTCAGCCACGGCTGGCCGCTCAGCGCCGACGCCTGGGAGGACCAGATGCTGTTCCTGGTCGGCAAGGGCTATCGCTGCATCGCCCACGACCGGCGCGGTCACGGCCGTTCCAGCCAGCCCTCCGGCGGCCACGACATGGACACCTACACCGACGACCTGCGCGCCCTGGTCGAGCATCTGGACCTGAAGGACTGCGTCCACGTCGGTCACTCGACCGGCGGCGGCGAAGTCGCCCGCTACCTGGGCCGGCACGGCACGGACCGGGCCGCCAAGGCGGTGCTGATCAGCGCCGTCGCCCCGGTGATGATCAAGAAGGACAGCAATCCCGATGGCGTGCCGATCGAGGTGTTCGACGGCATCCGCGCGGGCCTGCTGGCCGACCGCTCGCAGCTGTTCAAGGACTTCCCGGAGGCGTTCTATGGGGCCAATCGGCTCGGCGCAAAGGTGAGCCAGGGCCTGAAGGACAGCTTCTGGCTGCAGGGCATGCTGGGCGCGATGAACGCCCACTACGAGTGCGTGAAGGTCTTCTCCGAGACCGACATGACCGAGGACCTCAAGACCATCGACATCCCGGTCCTGGTGATGCACGGCGACGACGACCAGATCGTACCGATCGCCATCACCGGCGAGAAGAGCGCCAAGCTTCTGCCGAAGGGCCAGCTGAAGGTCTATCCTGGGGCGCCGCACGGCATGGCGTCGACCATCAAGGACCAGATCAACGCCGACCTGCTGGCGTTTATCCTAGCCTGAAGGGGACGGCTCCGCGGCCGGTTTCCCGAGCCGCGGAGCTTGACCCGGCGACGCGCCGTCGTTCATGCCAACGCCACCGCCCAGGAGCCGTCATGCCCCGCGAGATCATCCGTTCGCCCAACGTCGCGCCGCCGCCGCCGATCTACAGCCACGCTGTGAAGGCCGCGGGCTTGGTGTTCGTCTCCGGCACGGCGCCCAGCGATCCGGCCACCGGCAAGCTCGTCGAGGGCACGATCGCCGATCAGGTCGCCCAGTGTCTGCGCAACATCTCCGCCATCCTCGAGACCGTGGGCTCAAGCCTCGACAAGGCGGTCAGCGCCACAGTGATCCTGGCCGACGACGTCGATTTCGCCGCGCTGAACGAAGAGTGGGTCCGCTGGTTTCCCAAGGACCCACCGGCCCGTCAGGGGGCCAAGCTGCCGGTTAAGATCCCGGGGCTGATGGTCTCCATAGCGATGATCGCGGAAGCCTGATCTGTCAGGCCGGCTGCGGCGCGAACTCCAGGATCTGGCGGATCTCGCAGGTTCCAGGGCCAGCGACCTTCAGGAACAGCTTGCAGAGTTCAATGGCCTCTTCGCGGGAGTCCGCGTTGAGGAAGGCAAAGCCGCCGGCCCGCACCGTCTCGTCGCTGACGGTGTAGGCGCCGTCCGACAGCCGCACGCGGGCGCACTGGTCGCGTGGGGTCAGCGGCTCGGTGGAGATCAGCTTGCCCTTGGCGGTCCATTCCTCGATGAGCCGGCCCATGTCTGCCATGTGCTCGGGACTGGGCATGCCGCCTTCCTCGCCGGCTTCGGGGCGATAGATCGTCAGATAGCGCACGGGTTGTCTCCTTGAGGGTTGCTCTACCCCAAGGACGGTCAGCGCGTCGCTGCGCCGACAACCGGCTTCAGGATTTGTGGATCGGGTCGATCCAGGCGACGCCTTCGGGCTTTTCGGCCGGCTCGATGTCGAGGTTCACCACCACGCTGTCCGAGTCGCTGCGTACCAGGACGCAGGACAGGATCTCGTCGGTGGAGGCGTTGATCTCCTGATGCGGCACGAAGGGCGGCACATAGATGAAGTCGCCGGGCCCGGCCTCGGCGGTGAACTCCAACTTCTCACCCCAGCGCATCCGCGCGCGGCCGGAGACCACATAGATCACGCTCTCCAGCGGACCGTGGTGGTGGGCGCCGGTCTTGGCGTTGGCGTGGATGTGGACGGTGCCGGCCCAGAGCTTCTGGGCGCCCATGCGGGCCCGGTCGATAGCCACGGCGCGGTCCATGCCGGGCGTCGTGGCGCTGACCTCGCCCAGCTGGTCGCCGGGCACGACGCGGACGCCAGAGTGTTTCCAGCCGTCCTTGGGGGCTTCAGGCGTGTCTTGGCTCATGGCGCCAGCAAACGCTGGCCGGCCGGCCTTGGCAACCGCCGGGGGGCAACCGTGCGCTATTCGCGGGCCAGGACGTAGAGGATGGCTCGCGAGCCGACGGCCAGGGCCACCGCGGCGACCAGCAGCTGTACGCCCAGGTCGTCCGCCCAGCCCTCGATCGCGAATTCGGCGGCCAGCAGCAGGCAAAGGCCCGCCAGGACGACGCAGGCCCAGTGGATCACCCGCCCCACGGCGCCGGCCGTGCCGATGTCCGGTCGCCGCAGGCTGGGCCAGATCAGGTTCGGCCAGATCCGAGTAGGCATTGGGCTCGTGCTCCTGCGCGTGGCCATTGGCCTAGCCTTGCTCCCCCAGGATCATGGCCTGGATCGGGCGCCAATGTTTCAACGCGCATACGGGCGGCAAAGACGCGGGCCTGCGCATGTCGCGGGCGCATCGGGGCGAGATTGCCGGAAGACAGGGCGGTCCGCCCATGAGGACGCGGCCCGGCATCGTCTCAGTTCAGCTGCGAAGGTTCGACCAGCGCCTCATCCCATTCCCCGCCGTCGAGGATCAGCACGTGGCGCGGCTCGCGATCAGCGACCGCGAAATCGCTGACGGCTTTCAGGGCTTCGGCCTTGGTGTCGAAGGCGCCGAGCTGGCCTTCGGCCTCGTCCAGCAGCAGCCAGCGCCCCTGCGACGCCACCACGCTCAGATCGAACATCGCGCTCTCCGCTCCATCCCGCCACCCGCCTTGTTCCACCTAACGCCGGAAGGCGCGCGATGGCTGCGGTCGTAGGGTCTGCAGCCTAGAAGCGCACGGTTTGGGTGTCGGAGCCGTTAAGGGCCGGGCGAAACGTCGCTCAGTCGGCGTCGCGGAAGTAGGGCTCGACGGGGCCGGAGAGCTTGATGGTCAGCTGTTTGCCGCGACGGTCGAGCGTCTTGCCGACGGCGAGCTTCACCCAGCCCTCGGAGACGCAATATTCGTCGACGTTGGTCTTGTCCTCGCCCTTGAAACGGATGCCGACGTTCTTCGCCAGGACGTCGGCGTCATAGAACGGGCTGTCGGGGTCGGTGGAGAGGCGGTCGGGCAGGGTGTCGGTCATGGCGTTCGCCTCGCACAGCCGGGCCGCAGGTTCAAGGGGCGGTTCCAGGGCGGCCACGAGGGCAACTACGCCCTGCCCGGCATCCTGGCCGGCGCGCGGGCCGAGGAGAAGGAAGCCCTGAACGCGGCCATGGCCGCGGCGGCCGGAGGCGGCTCGCAATAGCTATGGTGCGGGTTCGTGTCGGTCCGCAACCGCCGTGCCACACTCAGGTCGATTTCCTGTGGTCAGTTACCGCGTATGAACCTGGAGCCCGCATGATGAAGTTGTTTGTTGTGGTCGGCGTCACCGCCAGCCTGATGGTCGCAGGCGCCGCTGACGCAAAGGCGCAGCCGAGACGGGCCCCGGGCGGATTCACCGCGGCGGCCTCATCTCGGATGCCGAACTTCGCGACGCTGGATGGCGGCGGCAGCAGCCGCCGGAAAGGCCGCGGCGGGGCCTCGCTGGATGGCTCGACGCTGACCACAGGCGGCGGTCTGGGCAGCGGTCTGGGCGGCTCCAGCCTCGTCACGGGCGGCGGCAAACACGGCGGCGGCGGTGGCGATCTCTCCGGCCTCGGCGGCGGACGCGGTCACCATGGCGGCGGTGACGATCTCTCCGGCCTGGGCGGGGGCCATCACGGCGGGCACAAGAAGGGCGGCGGCCTCTAGCTTAGCGGCAACCCTCGACCACCTTTTCCAGGTCGGCCAACCGACGCTCACGGAGCAGCCGGCCGGCCGCCAGCAGCTGATAGCGGTCCGCCGCGCCGCCCGCGTCGCGCAGGGCCGCGTCGCTGTCAGGGTATTTGGGCGCCCGCGCCAAGCCCTTCGGGACGCAGGCCTCCTTTACCGGCACCTGTACCTTCACCACCACAGGTGGCGCCGGGAGCGGCGGCGCGGCGAGCGGCACGGCCTGGGTGAGCGTCGGCGCGGGCGGCGCAGGCTTGGGCTTCATGAAAGTCGAGCAGGCGCTGAGCGCCAGGCCGCACGCCGCCAGAGCGGCGGCCGATGTCCAGACGCGGCGGCTCATCTGAGGGTTTCGAGCACCGCGCGGTCGGCGCTTTCCATGCGCGCGCAGACGTCGAAGCCGGCGGGGCTGCCGGCCAGGCGCTCGGCGCGAGCCTGGGCGCTGGTCTGGGTCACGCCCGCCCCGTTCGGCGCGCTGCCGGGCGTCGCACCCTCGCAGGCCGCGAGGCGGGCGTGCAGGACAGCGCCGGTGCGCAGGTTCTGAGCGGAAAGTTCGCCGACGCGGGCGCGCAGGGCGGCCTCATGGCGAGCCGCCGACAGCGACGTCGCAACCAGCAGAGCGCACATCACGAGCGCGAGCGCAAAGCCAACCGGCCCGGCCACCGGGCTGGTGAAGGCTTGGATCAGGGGTCGGAACACGGACAGTCGCCTTTCCGAACGGCCGGAGCTTGGCCTTCATCTCTACAAACGCCTGCGCGCGACGCAAGCTCCGCCACAACTAAGGCGGGGGCATGACGGACCCGTCGCGCAAGCGCCATACGTTCGTCGCGTGAGCGGATTATGCCGTCGTCCGGGGCGCGAAGGAGCCAAAGAGCATGGCCGTCTACCGCATCTACCTGGTTCACGACGACGGACGCCTGGAGCCCGACGAGAGCTTCTACTGCACGACCGACGAGGAGGCGGTGGTGCGGTTGCGCCCGCCGGGTCCGCTCGACGTGCGGGCCGAGCTTTGGCAAGGCGGCCGCTTCATCGCCATCGCGGGCAGCCTGCGCCGGCCTGGCGCCGAGGACCGCCCCGGCGCCTGCACCTAGACCCTGTCGCCTAAACCTGCGCGCACGATGGCGCGCCCGTCCTAGTGCATGGGGCCGGCGACGATCTCCAGCTTGTTGCCGTCCAGGTCGAACAGGATCGCGCCATAGTAGTCCGGCGCGATATCCGGATGGGCCCCGGCCGCGCGCACGCTGGTCGCCCCGCCCGCCACCGCGGCGGCATAGGCCTCATCTACCGCTGCGTGGGTGTCGGCCGAGAAGGCGATGTGGGTTCCGAGGCCCGCCACCTGCTCGCCGTTCACCGGGTAGAGGTAGAACTGGGCGCCCATGCCGCCCGGCCCATAGGCCAGCTCGGCCGGCGTTTGATGGGCTGGGGCGTGACCCAGGGGCGCCAACAGGGCGTCGTAAAAGCTGCGAGCCCGGGCCAGGTCACGGACTCCGACGGACAGGTGATCGAACATTTGGGTCATCCTCACAGCTTTAGCGGGTCTCTATTCAAGTGTGCGGCCGGCGCTGCAACCGCAAGGCGCGAGGCGGTGACAAAGGGAAGATTTCCGTCGCTTCGAGTTGCTGAAATTCCAGTCGGTGGGCACGGCGCCGCAGGCCAACCTGCCGCCGGTCGCTTTCCTCGACGGGGTCTCGGTCGCCGCGCCGGAGCCGGGCGTCTGGACGATGCTCCTCACGGGCTTTGCGGCGGTGGACGCCGTGCTGCGCCGCCGCCAACTCGCCGCCTGAGTCTCACCAAGACCCTTTAGCTCGGTGGGCACGCCTTCTCGGCGGCCTGGAAGCCGATAGTCTCGTGACTGCCGTCGCAGAACGGTTTGGTTTTCGAGGCGCCGCAGCGGCACAGCCAGATCTTTGCCTGGCCGGAGATGTCGATCGGCTGGCCGGTGGAATCGACCATCTTCAGTTCGTTGAGGTCGCCGCCAACGACGATCGACCCGTTGGCGGAGAACAGCATCTTGATCGGCATGGGAAGGCCTCCCGCCTGGCGCCTACTTCGGCTTCTGGAACTTCAGAACGAACTGGTCGGTCTTGCCGCGGATCGCCGGCTGGAAGACGTTGATCGTGTGGTCGTCGGCCGGATTGCCGAGCAGTTTGTCGTCCTGCGCCACCAGCTTGAAGCCCGCCGCCTCAACCTCCTTCTTGACCACCGCCTCGTCGATCCGGTGCAGCTTGTCCGAGGTCTCGATGGGCGCC
Organism: Caulobacterales bacterium; assembly: GCA_038213205.1. GTDB lineage: Bacteria > Pseudomonadota > Alphaproteobacteria > Caulobacterales > Caulobacteraceae > Phenylobacterium. The sequence goes on along the minus strand of JBBQTP010000088.1, from coordinate 1,896 downwards.
CCCGCCGCCGCGGCGTGGTCGACGATCAGGTAGATGCCGCCGGGCTTCAGCGCCTTGAAGATCTGTTTGTTGACGCTGTCGGCGGTGTCGGCCGCGAACGGCTTCAGGTGCAAGTCGTGGTAGTTCTGGACGGTCAGCACCAGGTCCAGACCGTCCGGCAGGCCGGTGGCGGCCAGCGGATTGGTCACCGCGGTGACGTTCTTGTAGTCGGCCACGACGCCCGACTGCTCCGTGCCGTAGGCAGCGCGGAACTTGATGAACTCGGTGCACTGATAGCCGTAGACCTTGCCCGTCGCGCCCACGGCTGGGGCCAGGATGCGGGTGAAGTAGCCGCCGCCCATCATGAAGTCGGCGACCTTCTGACCGGGCTTTACGCCGGCCAGCGCCAGCAGTTCCCCTGGCTTGCGCGCCGCGTCGCGGGCGGTGTCGGCCGCCGGACGCGCCTTGTCGGCCAGGGCCGCGGTTATGTTGGCCGGAACCGCAGCGATGGCCGCGCCCCCGAAGCCAAGTGCGGGCACGCCCAGCGCGAGCGCTGTCAGGCCCGAAATCACTGTCCTGCGCTGCATGCCTCGATCCTCCCCAACCTATTTTGTTGAGACAACCCTAGCATCGCTTTCGCGAGGGGCGCGAGGCGCCTTGTGGCAGACGGCTCTTTCGCCCCGGCCCTCTTTCGCCAATATGGCGCGCGCGCTACGCCTAACGCAGTTTGGGGGACTTGCATGACGATGACCGACCATGTCGTGAGGCTGACCGCATGAACACGGGCGCCGCCGACATCACGGTCCCCGCCGCGACCGAGGTCATCCCGCTTTCCACGGCGCGCCGCCTTCGCCTCCTGGTCTACGCCGGCGTCCCGATCCTGATCATCAACTTCGCCGCGCCCTACCTCGGCCTGATCGGCCTGCCGATCACATTCTTCCTGAAAAACAAGTTGCACCTGGACGCCAACCAGAACGCCCAGTTCAACCTGATCATCGCCATTCCGCTGATGCTGGGCTTTCTGTTCGGCTTCGTCCGTGACCGCTGGAGCCCATTCGGCAAGGGCGATCGCGGCCACCTCGTGGTCTTCGGCCTGCTCACCGCGGCCGTCTACGCGCTCCTGGCCTTCGTCGAGCCCACCTACGTCGTCCTGCTTGGCGGGGTGCTGCTGGTCACCACTCTGATGCAGTTCGTCGCCGGCGCCGCGGCGGGACTTTCCTCCGCGGTCGGTCGCCACCACGCGATGTCTGGTCAGATGTCGACGGTGATGAACTTAGCCACGCTCGCTCCGCAGGTCGCCGCCATGCTGCTGGGCGGTGTGCTCTCGGGCCTGCTGGAGGGCGCGGGCGCGACCACGGCGGCGTGCATCCTTTTCCTCCTCGGCGCGGCGTTGATGCTGGGCATGACCGCCTTCGGAGCCTTCGGGCCAAAGCGCCTCTTCGAGGATGCCGCCAAGGGCGCGGAGCCTCAGCGCCTCACCCTCGGCGCCGACGCGCTCCGACTCCTGAAGACCTACGCCATCTATCCGGTGATGATCATCCAGCTGCTCTGGCAGTTCGCGCCGGGCGCCAACCTGGCGATGCAGTACCATATGGCCAACGACCTGCACGCCACCGACGCCCAGGTGGGCGCCTTCTTCGCCATCTTCTACGTGGGCTTTCTGCCGGTCTATCTGCTCTACGCTTGGCTCGCCCGGCGCTTCAGGCTGGGGACCCTGTTGTGGATCGGCGCGATCCTGGCGGTTCCGCAGATGGCCAGCCTGCTTTTCGTTCACTCGGCCGAGGGCGCGCTCCTGGCCGCCATCCCCATGGGACTGCTGGGCGGCATCGGCCAGGCGGCGTTCACCGACCTCGCCATGCGCTCCTGCCCCAAGGGGCTGGAGGGAACGATGATGATGCTGTTCCTTGCCGGCTACTG
>JBBQTP010000087.1:0-17373 GCA_038213205.1 Caulobacterales bacterium | reverse complement strand
ATAGCTGGGCGGATGGCTGGTTTCGAGCGTCCGGATGCTCGCGCGCGTGTCGGCGACCACTATGCCAGCATGCTCAATCAAGATGTGCGCGCCGCTGGGCTCGGCGATCGCAGGACGCGGATAGGCCCAAACGCTCTCCTGGCCGGGGGACGTGGGATCAGGCCGCGGTCTCATGCAAGCCTCGCACGCGCAACGAGGCGCTGGAGCCTCGGGCGGACCCGTAGGAAGGCCCGGTAGCCAAGTTCTAGCACCGCCAGGACGACCGGCACGCGCGCCGCCAGGCCGAACGGACGCAGTAGCGGGATCACGCGCCACATCGCCCCGAACGCCGCCGCGCCAGACAACAGAATACCGTCTTCGCTAGCGTGGAAGCGCGCGAGTAACTCGGTGCGATCGACTGGGCAGGCCGCCTCATGCGTGGTGGCCGCGTCGATGAAATGAATCGCGCCGCGCCGGTCGAGCCGACGCATCAGCGCGATCTCGCGGCGGCATAACGGGCACCCACCATCGTGCCAGACGATCAAACTGGAGGTGTTATTCACCACGGCACGACCGCGCCGTCCCAGGCAAAGAAGCCGCCGGTGTTTTCCGGGCCAAGATTGTCCATTACCGAGAGAAGATGACGGGCCGCGACGGATGGGTCGAACAGGCGCGACTTTGGAAGTGTAGCCGTGAAGGGGACGCTGAGAGCCGTCTCGACGGTGCCGGGGTGCAGGGCTACGCACACGCCCAGCGGGCGGGTCCGGCGATGCTCGATCGCGGCGGTGTGAATCAGCTGGTTGAGCGCGGCTTTGGACGCCCGATAGCTGAACCAGCCGCCCAGCCTGTTGTCCCCGATGCTGCCCACGCGGGCCGAAAGGGCGGCGAACACGCTGGGCCGGTCGCGGGGCGTCAGCGGCAGAAAGTGCCTGGCGACTAGGGCCGGACCTATGGCGTTGACGGCCATGACCTTAGCCATCTGCACCGCGTCGAGGGCGCTCAGGGTTTTCTCGGGCGCCAGCCCCTGCGCATGCAGCAGGCCGGTGGCGACGATGATCCGCGTCACCGGTCCATGACGCCCGGCGTGCTCGGCGGCGCCGGCCAGGCTGGACTCATCGAGAATATCCACCGGACACCAGGAACAGGTGGCGTTCTCCGGCCATTCATCGGGCCGGCGCCGGGACAGCGCGACCACATGTCCGAAGCTGGGAGCGGCCTGAAGTCGGACGATCAGCTCGCTGCCGATACCCCCCGTTGCACCCACCACCACGGCCGTCTGAGGGTCCGCGGCCAAGGGTCTAGCTGTGCAGGACCGCCGCGCCGGCGCAGAGGCCGACGACGGCGCCGAGAGTCAGGATCGACCTCAGCCGGGCATACCAGCCGGGTAGGCCAGAGCCGCGCAGGTCCCAGACCCAAACCGCGGCCAGCGCCACAGCCAGGCCCAGAAGCTGCATTCCTGGCGCGACGCCAGTCAGGGTCAGCAGCGCCAGCCCGGCCAGGGTCGGCAGCATGGCCAAGCCCACGACTTTGGGGCGGGGCGCGACCTTCGAGGCCTCCAGGCCCCAACGCGCTCCGCCCAAGAAGGACAAGATCAGCGCTCCATAGGCGGCCAGCACCACCGCCGCCGCACCGCGCGCATCCGACCACAAGACCCCGGACAGCGGACAGGCAAGGAACGGTAGGACGCCCGCCAGACCATAGGCCAGCACCGTCCGCGGGATCGGCGGGGCCGCTCCGAGCGGCCGGCCGGTGTGCACGGTCATCGCGGGCCAGCGAGCCAGGCGTAGGCTGAGTGGTTGTGGATCGACTCGAAGTTCTCCGAGGACACCTCATAGCGGGCAATCCGTTGATCGTCGGCCAGGGCGACGGCGATGTCGCGGACCAGGTCCTCCACGAACTTGGGATTTTCATAGGCGCGCTCGGTGACGTACTTCTCGTCCGGGCGCTTCAGCAGGCCCCACAGCTGGCACGACGCGCTGGCCTCGGCGATATCGATCAGGTCCTCCACCGGTAGGGCCGCGCCGTCGCGGAGCGTCGCCGCGATAGTGATGTGCGAGCGTTGGTTGTGCGCGCCGTAGGCCGAGATCTCCTTGGAGCAGGGGCACAGGCTTGTGACTGGCGTCAGCACCTGCTGGGTAATCTCCAGGCGGCCGTCGAGCTGCTCCGCACGGAGTGTCAGCTGATAGTCCAGCAGGCTTTCGACACCAGACACCGGGGCGGTCTTGCGCACGAAATATGGCAGCCGCATCTCGATAAAGCCGGCCTCGGCGCCCAGCCGCTGCAGCATGGCCGCCATCAGCTCGCGCAGGCTCACCGCCGAAAGCGGCGCGTGCATCTCATTCAGCACCTCCAGGAATCGCGACATGTGCGTGCCCTTCACCTCGGCCGGTAGGCGCACATACATATCAAGCACCGCCACAGACGGCTGTGTCCCGCCGCGGGTCGCCACCACCATCGGGTGGGTGACCGATTTGATCCCCACGCGCTGGATGACAACGTTGCGGCCGTCGGCGCTCGACTGCACGTCGGGGAGGGTGGGCAGAACCATATCCATGGGGAGCTCGCAGAGACAAAGAGATGTTTGTCCTGGACAAATACGCCTTTTACAGGCCCAGTCCAGACGTATATGATGTTTTGTCCATGACAATCTACAAACACCAAGGCGATGGCGCGTCGGCGATGAGCATCGCGGAAGTGGAGCGTGACTGTGGCCTGTCCAAGGATACTTTGAGGGTCTGGGAGCGCCGCTACGGCTTCCCCGCCCCGCTCCGCGACGACCATGACGAACGCCTCTATCCTGCCGATCAGGTTGGGAAGCTGCGCCTGTTGCGACGCCTGATCGACGCCGGGCACCGGCCGAGCAAGATCGTCACCCGCTCCGTTGAAGAGCTCAACGCGCTCGCCTCGCCGGCCGCCGGACGGACCGCCGCGACAGAGAGCCCCGAGGTCCGCGACATCCTTGACCTGCTGGGCGCCCACCGAACCGAACGTCTGCGCGACGCGCTGGCCGGGCAGGTGCTGCAACACGGCCTGGGCGCCTTCGCCATGGAAGTGGCCCCCGATCTCGCCAAGGCGGTGGGCGCCGCCTGGTCCCGCGGCGACCTGGAAATCCATCAGGAGCACCTGTTCACCGAACAGCTCACTGCGGTGCTGCGCAGCGCCATCAACGGAGTGTTGAACGGCCGGCTGTCCAGCGACCCGCCCCGGGTGCTGCTCACCACCTTCCCGCAGGAGCCCCACGCTCTCGGCATTCTGATGGCCGAGGCGGTATTCGTGCTGCAGGGCTGCGCCACCGTGTCCCTCGGCGCCCGCATGCCGATTCCGGAGATCGCCTCGGCGGCCCGCGCCCACAAGGCGCAGATCGTGGCGCTCTCCTTCTCCGCCTGCATGACCAGCGCCCAGGCGAACGGCGGCCTTGCTGAACTGCGGCGGACCATGGACCCTGACGTGGAGATCTGGGCCGGCGGCTCCTGCCCGGGCCTGCGGGCTCGCGACGGGGTCAGCGTCCTGCGAAGCCTCGCGGACATCGCCCCCGGGGTCCTCGCTTGGCGCCAGGGCGCGCACGCCGCCGCCCACGCCCCAACATGACCACGCTTCTATGGTTTCGAGCCGATTTGCGGCTGGCTGACAATCCGGCCCTGGCCAACGCCGTGAACCGCGGTGAGCCGGTCGTTCCGGTATTCATTCTCGACGATGAGGACGCGCACGCCTGGGCCTCAGGCGGCGCTTCGCGCTGGTGGCTCCACGGATCCCTCGAGGCCCTCGATCGAGATCTCCGCAAGATTGGCGGCCCGGGCCTGATCCTGCGCCGCGGCCCGGCCGAGCCGGCGATCGCCGGCTTGGTGGCGGAGACGTGCGCCAATGCGGTGGTCTGGAACCGCCGCTACGAGCCGTGGGCCGTCACCCGCGACGCCCGCATCAGGGCCGCTCTGCACGCCCAGGGCGTCGAGGCGGAATCCTTCAACGCCACCCTGCTATGCGAGCCAACCGACTTCGCCAACCTGCAGGGCCAGCCCTACAAGGTTTTCACCCCCTTCTGGAAAGCCCTGCGCGCTACCATCCTGCCGCCCACGCCTATCGCGGCTCCGAAACACCTGTCGCCGCTCGCCAAGGCCCCCGCCGGCGATCCCCTGGAAAGCTGGGCGCTGCGCCCTACCCAGCCCGACTGGGCCGGCGGCCTCGACGTTCTCTGGACGCCCGGGGAAGCCGGCGCCCAGGCCCGACTCGACGATTTCGTCGACAACGCCATGCTCGCATACCGCGAGCGCCGCAATCTTCCGGGCGAGGCGGGCACCTCGCGCCTGTCGCCCCATTTGCACTTCGGTGAAATCGGCCCCTGGCAGGTCTGGCGCGCGGCCACCACCGCCGCGGCGGCCCAGACCGGCGATCCCTTCCCCGCCGGTGTCGAAACCTTCCTGTCGGAAATCGCCTGGAGAGAGTTCGCCGCCCACCTCCTGTTCCACTTCCCGACGATCCCCGTCGCGCCCCTGCGGCCGGAGTTCGCGCGCTTTCCCTGGCGGTCGGACCCCGCGGCGCTGATCGCCTGGCAAAAGGGCCTCACCGGCTACCCTATCATCGACGCCGGAATGCGCGAGCTCTGGACGACCGGCTGGATGCACAACCGTGTGCGGATGATCGTCGCTTCGTTCCTGATCAAACACCTATTGCTGGACTGGCGCGAAGGCGAAGCCTGGTTCTGGGACACCCTGGTGGACGCGGACCTCGCCAGCAACGCGGCGAGCTGGCAGTGGGTGGCCGGCAGCGGCGCCGACGCGGCCCCCTATTTCCGAATCTTCAACCCCATAACCCAAGGCGAGAAGTTCGATCCCGACGGCTTATACGTTCGGCGATGGGTTCCGGAACTCGCTCGCCTGCCCAACGACCTGCTCCATGCCCCATGGACCGCCTCGGCCCTGGAACTCTCCGCCGGGCGAGTTCGCCTGGGGGTCGACTATCCGCACCCGATCGTCGACCACGCCGTCGCCCGCGCCAGGGCCCTCGCTGCCCTGTCTTCACTTAAGGCGTCCGGGTCTGCGGCCCACGGCACGGGTCTGCCGCCGTCCACGGCGCACCCCACCGTCCCATGGTGATCGGCCGAGTGACCGCCATTCTCATTTGCAAAAGGCTCTGGGAGCAAACGATGAGGACGATCTTTGTGCCGCTGACGCTCGCGGGGGCGCTATCGCTCGCTGGAGGCCCTGCACGAGCGGTCGAGGAACCCGCCTTTAAAACCGTGCTCAGCGACGGCGCGTTTGAAGTCAGGGACTACCCCGGTCTCATCGTCGCGGAGGTCACTGTCACGGGCGAGCAGAAGGAAGCTGCAAACAGGGGTTTCCGCTTGCTCGCCGGCTACATCTTCGGCGGCAACAAACGCCGCCAAAGCATAGCCATGACCGCGCCGGTGAAGCAGGAGCCGGTCAGCGAGAAGATCGCGATGACGGCGCCGGTCACGCAGGTCCAGAACGCCGGAGCCTGGATCGTCCGTTTTACGATGCCTCGCGCCTACAAAATGGAGGCGCTGCCCGAACCGAATGATCCGAAGGTGCAACTACGACGTCTGCCGGCAACGCGTGTCGCCACCCTTCGATTTTCTGGCTTGGCCGGTAAGAGTGACGTCGATGCGAAAAGCACCGAGCTTCTCGCAGCGACAAAGTCCCATCATGTGCTCGCGAGCGGTCCGGTGACGCTCGCACAATACAACCCGCCTTGGACGCCTTGGTTTTTGCGTCGGAACGAAGTGATGGTCCAGGTAGGAGACCTTTTTTGATGTCGCCGCGCGTCGATCGCGCCGAAAGCAAAACCACCCCCAAGGCGGAATAGATTGTCTCAATCGTCACCATCGTAACAATCGATTTTACATATGCTTCTTTCGAGCAGAATTAGTGGGCTTTCGGCCGGATACACCCGCTTTCAAGGGCGCGTCAGGACCGCATTCACATTTCCGATCGGGTGGAGACACACATGGCAGACGATGCAGCGAACAGGTGCCCGGTGGCTCACGGAAGGGGTGGCCGGACCAATCGCGACTGGTGGCCCGACGGCCTACGCCTCGAAGGTCTCAATCAGCGTTCGCCGCGATCCAATCCCCTGGGCGAGACATTCGACTACGCGGCCGAGTTCAAGACCCTCGATCTTGATGCGCTGATCGCCGACCTTCACACCCTGATGTCCGACTCCCAGGAATGGTGGCCCGCCGACTTCGGCCACTACGGTGGCCTGTTCATCCGCTTGGCCTGGCACAGCGCTGGCACGTACCGCATCGCCGACGGCCGCGGCGGCGCCGGCGGTGGCCAACAGCGCTTCGCCCCGCTCAATAGTTGGCCGGATAATGCCAACCTCGACAAGGCGCGGCGCCTGCTCTGGCCAATCAAGCAGAAGTACGGTCGCAAAATCTCCTGGGCCGACCTCTATGTCCTGGTTGGGAACGTCGCCCTGGAGTCCATGGGCTTCAAGACCTTCGGATTCGCCGGCGGCAGGGCCGACACGTGGGCGCCAGAGGAATTATACTGGGGTCCTGAGGGAAGCTGGCTGGGCGACGAGCGCTACAGCGGCGAGCGTCAACTGCACAAGACTTTGGGCGCAGTGCAGATGGGCCTAATCTACGTCAATCCAGAAGGCCCCAACGGCAATCCCGACCCCGTTGGCTCGGCGCGAGATATCCGTGATACCTTCGCCCGCATGGCGATGGATGACGAGGAAACCGTCGCCCTGATCGCCGGCGGCCATACATTCGGCAAGACCCACGGAGCCGGCGATCCATCTCTTGTTGGGGCCGAGCCGGAAGGTTCAGTCATCGAGGACCAAGGCCTCGGCTGGCGCAGTAAACACGGCACGGGTGTGGGCGCGGATGCCATCACCGGCGGCCCGGAGGTTACCTGGAGCCAGACGCCGACCCGATGGAGCAATCACTTTTTCGACAACCTGTTCAAGTTCGAGTGGGAGCTGACCAAGAGCCCGGCCGGCGCCCAGCAGTGGCAAGCCAAGGACGCACCGGCCAACATCCCGGACGCTCACGACGCCGGCAAAATGCATGTCCCCACCATGCTGACCTCTGACTTGGCGCTGCGCTTCGACCCTGCCTATGAAAAGATCTCTCGGCGCTTCTATGAGCATCCGGAGCAGTTCGCTGACGCCTTCGCCCGCGCCTGGTTCAAGCTCACCCACCGCGATATGGGCCCGGTCCAGCGCTACCTCGGCCCACTCGTCCCGAAGGAGTCGTTAATCTGGCAAGATCCGATCCCTGCCGTGGATCACCCACTGGTCGACGCCCAGGACATCGCCGCCCTCAAGGCGGAGATACTTGCTTCGGGCCTAAGCGTGCCGCAGCTCATCGGGGCCGCATGGGCCTCAGCCTCGACCTTCCGCGGGTCCGACAAGCGCGGCGGCGCCAACGGTGCGCGCGTCCGGCTTGCGCCACAGAAGGATTGGGAGGTGAACAACCCTCCCGAACTGGCGAAGGTGCTCCAGAGGATAGAAGCCATCCAGGCGCGGTTCAACGCCGCGGCTGCCGGCGGCAGGAAGGTTTCATTGGCCGACCTGATCGTGCTGGGCGGCTCGGCGGCGATCGAAAAGGCTGCCAAGGAGGCGGGAACCGACATCGAAGCGCCGTTCACCCCCGGCCGAATGGACGCGTGCCAGGCGCAGACCGATGCCGACAGCTTCGCGCCGCTCGAGCCCATATCCGACGGCTTCCGCAATTACCGCGCCGCCGGCGAGCAGTTCATGGGCCCCGAGGAAGCCCTGGTGGATCGCGCCCAACTGCTGATGCTAAGCGGGCCTGAACTCACGGTTCTGGTCGGCGGGCTGCGCGTTCTGGGCGCCAATGCTCAGGGCACCAAGGAGGGGATCCTCACCGATCGCGTCGGCGCACTGACGAACGACTTCTTCGTCAACCTCCTCAGCACAGAGACCGAGTGGGAGGCCACGGACGATAAGAATCGTTTTCAGGGTCGCGACCGCAGGACCAAGGCGCCGAAGTGGACAGGTACGCGCGTCGACCTGATCTTCGGCTCCCACTCGGAACTGCGGGCGCTGGCCGAGGTCTACGCCTGCGCGGATGCGCAGACTTCGTTCGTGAAGGACTTTGTAGCAGCCTGGACCAAAGTGATGAATGCTGATCGCTTCGATCTGGCCTTAAGCCATTCGCGAGTACCGTAAGGGCGGCAACCGGTGGATGCCGCCCCTCGTGGTCTGATCCGACGCCAGGATCGCTGAAGCAGAGCTCCGGCTTCCCAGGAACGCCGGGGCTTTCTTTGGGCGTGTTCTGGCAAAACCGAATGTCTTCTTTCCGCTCATTTCGGACCTTCGACAGGTCGGCTTGTGAGAAGGTCTCGACAACCGCCAGCGGGCGTTCGTTCGTCCTCAGCACGCGTGTTGGTACATTTGTTGGTACAAATTCTCGAAATTCATAGTTCTGCCTAAGAAATTCGAGTCCTGTCGGGCCCACCAGCGAGGCTCCGGGAGCACCGGGTGCTGCATCACAGCGACGGAACGCAACTCCCGGGCCGGTGACGACCGCTTCTGACTTATCGGGCACGTTGAGAACGTCTGCTGATCGACACGCTCGAAGCTACCATGAGGATGGTGGCTTGCGTCCGGACCGTTGTCGGGCGACCCAGGACAACGATGCTTGGCGCGATCATCCTGACCGGCGGCGCGTCTGTTCGGATGGGGACGGACAAGGCCGTCCTCGATTGGAACGGCCGTCGCGCCGTCGATCGGGTGGCTGACCTTGCCCACGCGGTTGGCGCCAAGGCGCTGCTCACGGCCGGCGCAGACTCTTATGGCTTTGCGCACGTCATCGAAGACCCTCCAGGGGCCGGCCCCGCGGCGGGGCTGCTCGCGGCGGCGGCGGTGCTGTCGGGCCAGGGATGCGACCGCCTTTTGGTTCTTGCCGTCGACGCGCCAACCATCAGGCGACAAGACCTGCAGCCCCTGCTTGCGGCGCCTCTTGGCGGCTGCTTCGAGGGCCTGCATCTCCCGCTCGTGACCAATGTGAACGCCCTGACCATCGGAGCCGGGCAAGGCTGGCCCATGCGGCGGCTGATCGAAATCATCGGCCTCATGCGGCTACCATGCCCCGCGGACGCTCAGGCGCGCTTGCGCGGCGCCAATACGCCGATTGAGCGAGACGCCCTGCTGGCTGCCCTCATCGAGGCGGAAGGTGTGCAAACGGGCGGCGCCGACTGATCAAGGCTTCGGCGCCAGACGGAAGGTTTGCCGGATTTCCACGCAGAGACTGCCGCCCGTCGTCGGCTCGACGCTTAGTCGCGGCCGATGCGAGTGCTCGTGGTGGATCCAGACCCGGCCCGCGCGGCCCTGGTCGCGGAGGGCCTTGCCGGCGTCGAGCCGCTCGAAGTGCGCCATGCCGTGGCGTTCGACGAGACCGAGGCCGCCCTGTTTGAGCCCGACGTCATCGTCGTGGCCTCGGATAGTCCGGATCGCGACACCATCGACAACCTGCGCGAGGCCACCAGCGCCAACCTGCGTCCGGTGGTGATGTTCGTCGATCGCTCCGAGCCGGGGTTGGCCGAGCAGGCCGTCCTGGCCGGCGTCTCGGCCTATGTGGTGGACGGCCTGTCCGCCGCGCGGGTCCGCCCGGTGCTGGAGGTGGCGATGACCCGTTTTCAGCTGATGAACCAGCTGCGCCAGGACCTCCGCAAGGCCAAGGCCGACCTCGCCTCGCGCAAGACCGTGGAGCGGGCCAAGGCGCTGCTGATGGCCGAGCGCGGCCTTCCCGAGGACCAGGCCTACCGGCTGCTGCGCAAGCTTTCCATGGACACCGGCCGGCCCCTGGGCGCCGTGGCCGCCGACCTGTTGGCGTTCGCCGGCGTGTTGAAGGGGGATGACAAATGAGCGGCGGCCCGCCCCTGAAGCTGGGCTTCATCCCCCTGAACGACGCGGCCGCCCTGATCGTGGCGCAGGAGCTGGGCCTGTTCGCCGCCGAGGGCCTGGCCGTCGAGCTGAGCCGTGAGGTGTCCTGGGCGACGATCCGCGACAAGGTGGCCTTCGGCGCCCTGGACGGGGCCCATATCCTGGCGCCGCTGGCGCTGGCCATGACCCTGGGGGTCGCCGGCGGGGAACCCGCGCCGATCATCGCCCCCTTCGCCCTGGCTCTGAACGGTCCGGCGATCACGCTCGCCTCGCGCCTGGCTGTGGTGTCGGGCGACGGCCGCCGCGCCGACGGCCTGGCTCGGCTGATCGCGCGTCGCCGCCAGGAGGGGGCGAGCCCGATCACCCTGGCCGTGGTCTTCCCGTTCTCGACTCACAACTATCTGCTGCGCGACTGGCTGGCGGGCGCGGGGATCGATCCGGACCGGGACGTGCGGCTGACCGTGGCGCCGCCGCCGCGGATGACCGAGCTGCTGACCGGCGGCGTGGTAGAGGGCTTCTGCGTCACCGAACCCTGGGACAGCGCCGCCGTGGCCGCTGGCGCGGGCGTCGTGGCCGTGCGCGGCTCGCAGCTGTGGCCAAGGACGCCGGACAAGGTCTTCGGAGTTGCCGAGGCCTGGAGCCAACGGAACCCTGAGCGGCTGCAGGCCATCCTGCGGGCGCTGACCCGCGCCGCGGCCTGGGCTGACGCGACGGAGAACCGGCGCGCGCTGGCGACGATCCTGGCCCAGCCCCGCTATGTCGGCGCCGACGTCGACATCATTGAGGCGTCCCTGGCCGACATGATCTTCCATGCGCAGGGCGCCAATGCGCCGCTGCCAGTTCACGCCGGCTGGCTGCTCAGCCAGATGATGCGCTGGGGACATGTACCGCCGCAGACAGACATCCCCGCCGCGGCGACCCGGGTCTATCGGCCAGACCTCTTCCAGACGACGCTCGCCGAGCTGGGCCTGGGGCCGGCGGAGGCGCCGCAGGTGCTGGAGGGCTATTCCCACGTCGGGTCCTTCGTCCTGGCCGAGGCCCGCACCGAAGCGGCGCGCGCCGCCATGAGCCGCATCGCCGACGCCTAGAACTTGTGCGCTGCAGCAATCCGGGCGCGCCACCTGAGCAATTCCTCCGCACAAGGCCGGTTCCCGGGGCCACGGCGGCGCCGGCGCATTGTGCGGGCCGCCGGGTCATGACGGGCTGAGGCTGGCCGCGCGGGACGCTGATGTTCCGCACCGGCCAGCGGCGCAATGCCTGCGCCGCGATTGCACGGACACCGACGTCCGCACGAGAGCTCACGCTCTCGCGCGGACGTTTTTTTTGGCTTCAAAGGGGATGAGCCATGACGTCAATTCGAACGACCTTGAGCGCCGGCGCGGCGGGATTGGGGCTGGCCCTGGCGGGCGGCTCCGCGGCCTGGGCCGCCGATCCGCCGCCCGCTGGGCCGCCACCGGCTGGACCGCTGGAGGCCATCGCCGCCGGCAAGCTTTTGCTGGAGGTGCGGGCCCGCGAGGAATCCGTGGACCAGACCCGGACCGCGACCCTGACAGACCCGGCCGACGCGCTCACCGTGCGCACGCGCCTGGGCTGGGAGACCGCGGAGTGGAACACGCTGCGCGGACTGGTCGAGGTGACCAACGTCAGCCACGTCGGGCGGCAACGCTTCGCGGTGAACACGCCCGGCGCCGCCATGCCGCCGCTCAATGGCGCCGACAAGGCGAGGTATCCGCTGGTCAACGACCCGGACGTGAACGAGCTCAACCGGCTGCAGCTCACCTGGGCGCCCAGCGCCGCCTTCCACCTGACCGTCGGGCGCCAGCGCGTCCTGATCGACGACCAGCGCTTCGTCGGCAACGCCGGCTGGCGCCAGGACGAGCAGACCTTCGACGCGGTGCGCGCCGACGCGACCGTCGGCCAGGTGAAATTCGTCTACGCCTACGTCACCCATGTGAACCGCGTCCTGGGCGACCTGCGCGACTGGCATTCCGATAGCCACCTGGCCAACCTGACGTGGTCGGCGTCGAAGAGCTTCCGCGTGGAGGGCTTTGTCTATGCCCTCGACTTCCGCAACTCGGCCGCCAATTCCTCGATCACCGGCGGGGTGAAGGTCGCGGGCGGCGCGCCGGCCGGGCTCTACCAGCTGGCCTACGAGGCCAGTTGGGCGCGGCAGAGCGACTATCGCCGCAACACGCCGGCCTACGACCTCGGCTACTGGCAGGCCGCGGTGTCCGCCGCCCGAGGCATCTACAGCGGCAAGCTCGACTACGAGGTGCTGGAGGGCAACGGGGCGCGGGGGTTCACGACGCCGCTCGCCACCACTCACGCCTTCCAGGGTTGGGCTGACGCCTGGGTGCAGCCGCTGGGCGGTAACAAGAGTTTCGTCGATGGCCTCAAGGACCTCAACCTGACGTTCGAGGCCAAGCCCAGGACGACCTTCGGTCCGTTCGCCAAGCCAGCCCTGCTGGTCCGCTTCCACGATTTCGACGACCAGCGGACCGGCGCCAGGTTGGCCCACGAGTGGGACGCCCAGATCCAGGGAGCCCTGACGCCGAAGCTTTCGGTGGCGCTGAAGTACGCCGATCTCGAGCGGGTGCGGGTCACGCCCACCGGCAGCGCGCCGCCCCCGGCGTCGCGCACCAAGGTGTGGCTCACCCTGGAGTACAGGCTCTAGCCGCCGCGCCGCCCGCGCCCAGTTTCTGCTCAGGCGGCCCCAGGCGGCACCGAATTTTTGCGCTGCAACATGATTTTGCGGTGCGGCGGGGCGATGCCGCGTGACGCGGCGCGAAACGCCCTTTCATCCTGCGATCAGGCCCGTGGCAACGGCGTTGCGGCCCCTGGATTCGGCTCAAGGATGAGCCATCCACCCTTGGCGACGCCGCCTGTTCACTCCAGCTCAGGGCCCATTCCCATGGTCGATCGCACGTTCCTGAAGTCGGGGCACACCCCGACCCTGTTCTCCGCCTTCCTCTATTTCGACTTGAGCTTCATGACCTGGGTCCTGCTGGGCCCGCTGGGCGTGGCGATCTCCAAGTCGTTCGGCCTGAGCCCGGCGCAGAAGGGCTTCATGGTGGCCGTGCCGGTGCTGTCGGGCGCGGTCCTGCGGCTGTTCGCTGGCGTCATGGTCGACCACATCGGGCCGAAGCGGACGGGGCTGATCCTGCAGCTGATGGTGCTTGCCGGGCTCGGCGCGGCCTGGATGCTGGGCGTGCACAGCTACAACCAGGTGCTGATCCTGGGCCTGCTGCTCGGCGTGGCGGGCGCCTCTTTCGCCGTCGCCCTGCCGCTGGCCTCTCGCTGGTATCCGCCGGAGTACCAAGGCCTGGCGCTGGGCATCGCCGGCGCGGGCAACTCGGGCACGGCGCTGGCCGCGCTGTTCGCGCCAAGCCTCGCCCAGGCCTATGGCTGGCAGAACGTGGTGGGCCTGGCGGCGCTGCCGCTGGCCGTCGCTTTTGTGGTCTACCTGATCTTCGCCAAGGACGCCCCCAACCGCCCGCCGGCCAAGACGCTGGCCCAGTACCTCGGCGTCCTGAAAATCCCCGACGCCTGGTGGCTGATGGGGCTCTACGGCGTGACCTTCGGGGGCTTCGTGGGCCTCTCCTCCTCGCTGACCATCTACTTCAACTCGGAATACGGGCTGAAGGCGGTGACCGCCGGCTTCTTCACCGCGGCCTGCGTCTTCGCCGGCTCGTTCATTCGGCCGGTCGGGGGGGCGCTGGCGGACCGGTTCGGCGGGGTGCGGACGCTGACCGTCGTCTACCTCCTGGCGGCGCTGGGCCTGGCGCTCGCGAGCTTCCAGCAGCCCAGCCCGTGGCTGGCGCTGGGCTTGATGATGTTCTCGATGGCGGCGCTGGGCGCCGGCAACGGGGCGGTGTTCCAGCTCGCGCCGCAGCGGTTCGGCAAGGAGATCGGCGTGGTCACCGGCCTGGTGGGCATGACCGGCGGCGCGGGTGGCTTCTACCTGGCCGCCAGCCTCGGCTGGGCCAAGCAACTGACCGGCTCCTATCAGGCGGGCCTGCTGGCTTTCGCCGCGCTGGCCCTGCTGGCCCTGGTCGGTCTGCTCGGTGTCAAGGCGCGCTGGCGCAAGACCTGGCCGGAACTGGCCGGTGCGGCGCTGCGGCTGTGAGCGGCGCGATGGCCGCTAAGGAAAGACTCGTCGTCATCGGCAACGGCATGGCCGGCTGCCGGGCGGTGCAGGAAGTGCTCAAGCGCGACCCGAACCGCTACCAGATCACCATCTTCGGCGCCGAGCCCCGGGTGAACTACGACCGGATCATGCTGTCGCCGGTGCTGGCGGGGGAGAAGGCCTTCGCCGACATCGTGCTCAACGATGAGGCCTGGTACCGCGACAACGGGATCACCCTGCACGCGGGCCGGGCCGTGGAGGGCATCGACCGGGACGCCAAGGTGGTGCGCGCGGCCGGCGGCGTCGAGGCCGCCTACGACCGGCTGATCCTGGCGACCGGGTCGGACCCGATCCGCCTGCCACTTCCAGGCGCCGACCTGCCCGGCGTGGTCACCTTCCGCGACCTCGACGACGTCGACGCCATGATCGACGCGGCGCGGCCCGGCGCGCGGGCGGTGGTGATCGGCGGCGGCCTGCTGGGCATCGAGGCGGCCTACGGGCTCTCCAAGCGCGGAATGTCCGCCACGGTGATCCATCTGCTGGACGTGTTGATGGAGCGCCAACTCGACGCCTCGGCGGGGTTCCTGCTCGCCGAAGCTCTGGCCGAGAAGGGCGTTGAGACGGTGCTGGAGGCTCAGTCCGAGGAGATCGTCGGTGAAAACGGCCGGGTGGCCGGGCTTCGACTGAAGGATGGCCGGGTGCTGCCCTGCGACCTGCTGGTGATGGCCGTGGGCATCCGCCCGGCCACCGGCCTGGCCAAGGCGGCGGGCCTGGAGGTCAATCGCGGCGTGGTGGTGGACGACACCCTGCGCACTTCCGATCCGGCGGTCTGGGCCATCGGTGAATGCGTCGAGCACCGGGGCCAGTGCTACGGCTTGGTGGCGCCGATCTGGGAGATGTGCCGCACCCTGGGCGACGCACTTACCGATGGGACGGCGACCTATGAAGGCTCCAGCCTTTCGACCCGGCTGAAGGTCTCTGGCGTCGATGTCTTCTCCGCCGGCAAGCACACCGGCGGGACGGAGTGTGAGGACATCGTGTTCCGCGATGCCGGGCGCGGCGTCTACAAGCGCATCGTCCTGGAGGGCGGCAAGGTCGCCGGCGCCGTGTTGTTCGGCGATGCCGCGGACGGTGGCTGGTATTTCGACCTGATGCGGTCTGGACAGGACGTGGCCGCGATCCGCGAGACGCTGGTGTTCGGCCAGGCTGTGACGGAGGGCCTTCGAGGGCTCGACCCTAGCGCCGCCGTTGCCGCCATGGCCGATACGGCCGAGGTCTGCGGCTGCAACGGCGTCTGTAAGGGCGAGATCACCGCCGCCATTGCCGGCCAGGGCCTGACCAACCTGGAGGCCGTGCGCGCGGTCACCAAGGCCTCGGCCTCCTGCGGGACCTGCACGCCCCTGGTGGAGAAGCTGCTGAAGCTCAGCCTCGGCGACGCCTTCCAGGCTCACACCGGGCCCAAGCCGGTCTGCGGCTGCACGCCGCGCGGGCACGACGAGGTTCGCCGCCGCATCGTCGAAGAGGGCCTGAAGTCGATCCCGGCGGCGATGCAGGCGCTGGAATGGGCGACCCCCGACGGCTGTTCGTCCTGCCGCCCGGCGCTCAACTACTACCTGCTCTGCGTCTGGCCCGGCGACTACCGCGACGACAAGCAGTCGCGGTTCATCAACGAGCGGGTCCACGCCAATATCCAGAAGGACGGGACCTATTCGGTGGTGCCGCGCATGTGGGGCGGGGTGACCTCAGCGGCCGAACTGCGGGCCATCGCCGACGTCGTCGACAAGTTCGAGATCCCCACCGTGAAAGTCACCGGCGGCCAGCGCATCGATTTACTCGGTGTTCCCAAGGACGATCTGCCGGCGGTCTGGGCCGACCTCAACGCCGCCGGCATGGTTTCCGGCCACGCCTACGCCAAGGGTCTCCGGACCGTGAAGACCTGTGTGGGGACGGACTGGTGCCGCTTCGGGACTCAGGATTCCACAGGCCTGGGCGTGCGGCTGGAGAAGTTCATGTGGGGCTCCTGGTCGCCGGCCAAAGTGAAGCTCGGTGTCTCCGGCTGCCCGCGAAACTGTGCGGAGGCCACCTGCAAGGACATCGGCGTGATCTGTGTCGACAGCGGCTACGAGGTGCACATCGGCGGCGCGGCGGGCCTGCACATCAGAGGCACGCAGGTGCTCACAAAGGTCGCCAACGAGGACGAGGCGGTCTGGACCGTCTGCGCGGTGATGCAGCTCTACCGAGAGACCGGCTGGTATCTGGAGCGGATCTACAAGTGGCTGGACCGCGTGGGCCTTCCCTGGATCCAGACTCAGGTCGAAGACCCGGACGCGCGCCGCGCCCTGCACGACCGCTTCGCCTATTCGCAGCGCTTCTCCCGCGTCGACCCCTGGGCCGAGCGCGTCGCCGGCCGCGACGCCCACGAATTCAACCCGCTCAGCCGCCGCATGGAGTTCGAAGAGGCATGAACGCTCTGGTGATCGACCCCCTTCAGTGGACCGACGTGGGCGCGGTCAGCGACGTGCCGCTGCGTGGTTCGCGGCGCGTGCCGACGGCGAGTGGCGACGTGGCCATCTTCCGCACCGGCGACGGGCGGGTATTCGCCCTGGTCGACCGCTGCCCGCACAAGGGCGGCCCGCTCAGCCAGGGGATCGTCCACGGACACGCGGTGACCTGTCCGCTGCACAACTGGCAGATTTCGCTGGCGACCGGCGAGCCCATAGGCGCCGACCACGGGAAGGGTTGCGCCCCGGTCGTGCCGCTGGAGGTGCGCGACGGGCGGCTCTTCCTGGGTCGCGTCTGAGGTCATGGCCGACGCGGTCGCCCCATCTGTGCGCACAGCGTGCCCCTACTGCGGGGTGGGCTGTGGTGTGCGCGCTGCGGCAGGCGCGCGTGGGGCCAAGGTCGAGGGCGACGCCGACCACCCGGCCAACCTCGGCCGCCTCTGTTCGAAGGGCGCGGCCCTCGGCTCGACCGTCGGGTTGGAAGGCCGCTTGCTGCACCCGATGATCGGTGCGCGGCGGGCGTCCTGGAGCGAGGCGATCACCCGCGTCGCGGGGCGGTTTTCGGAGACCATCGCGCGGCACGGGCCGGACTCGGTAGCCTTCTACGTCTCCGGCCAACTTCTGACCGAGGACTACTACGTCGCCAACAAGCTGATGAAGGGCTTCATCGGGTCGGGGAATATCGACACCAATTCTCGGCTCTGCATGGCCTCAGCCGTGGTGGCCCACAAGCTGGCGTTCGGGGCCGATCTGGTGCCGGGCTGCTACGAAGACCTCGACCTCGCCGACCTGGTGATATTCTCCGGTCACAACGCCGCCTGGACCCATCCGGTGCTCTACCGGCGGATGGAGACGGCGAGGGCGCGCGGCCAACGCCATGTGGTCATTGACCCG
>JBBQTP010000086.1:0-17433 GCA_038213205.1 Caulobacterales bacterium | reverse complement strand
GTCGGCGGCGGTCACCGCAAGCATCGCAGCAGCTGTCGATGCCCGGGCGCAACCGGCGGACCTCGCCGGTCGCTGGGCGACGCAGGGCTTCGGCTCCGTCGTCGAATTCCATCCCTGCGGCGGCGCGGAGACGACGGTGTGCGGGCGCATCGTCTGGCTGCGGGAAGAGAACGACGTCTCAGGACGGCGCCGAACCGACCAACACAACCCGGACCGGGCAATGCGGTCGCGCCCGCTCTTGGGCGTCGAGATCGTGCGGGGCCTGCGCCAAACCGGCGAAGGCCTATGGAGCGGCGGCAAGCTCTACAATCCGGACGACGGTCGCACCTATACGGGCACGGTCCGTCTCCGGGCCGGCGGCCTGGCCTTGCGCGGGTGCGCGCTCAGGCTCGTCTGCCAGACGCAGACTTGGCGCAGGCCGTGGGACGCGCCGGCGGCAGGTCAAGGTTCGGGAGGGTCCTGAACCCTCATGCGTAGGCCGCGCTTCATCGCCGAACAGGCGCGTCACGCCCGAGGGCCGCTCGGGCGGTTGATCGCCTTTGTCATGGCGTTCGAGACCTGGGGTGAAAACCAACGCGCGATCGATGCGCTGGCGATCGAATTCGGTGACCAGATCCTCGACATTGGCTGCGGTCCGGGTCGCAGCCTGGCGGAACTAGCTGCGCGCGCGCCAAGCGGGCGCGTCGTGGGCGTCGATCCCTCAGACGTCATGGTGGCGGGCGCCGCGCGCAGGAACCGCCAACTCATCGCGGCCGGCCGGGTCGGCGTGGCGCAAGCCGGTGTCGAAGCGCTGCCGTTTCCCGACGGGTCGTTCGACAAAGCGCTCTGTGTCCACGTGGTCTATTTCTGGACCGATCTGGATGCGGCCCTACGAGAAATCGGCCGGGTGCTGAAGCCTGGCGGGCGCCTTGTTTTGTGTTTCCGATCCAGTGCTGACGAAGCTGCTGTTCGCGCGTTTCCGGCGGACGTCTACCGGTTTCCCGCACTCGCCGATGTCCTTGCCTCGTCCGTTTTCGCCGGCTTCGACGCCAAGCTCATCGCCAGGCCGTCCGAACCGGAATCGGAAAGCGCCGTGCTCATCCTCGCGACCAAACAGGCGGCGTGCCTCCCGGAGGTGCTTTCGCACGCCGGAGGCTTTCCGACGCCTAAGCCGTCTGCGAGCGCACGGCTTCACTTTACGCATCCGGTCTTCGAATAAAGAGTGCCGTCACCCTAGACCTGAACATTGCAGCTATGAAAAAAACGGCCCGGCGAGGGGTTCGCCGGGCCACTTCGTTTTGACCCGTTGGCCGGTCTGATTCGTCGGGCTGGCTTTGCGTACTATCGGCGGTAGTTGTTGTCGCCGTAGCGATCCTGCAACTGATGACCCCGCTCGTGCGCGGCGTGCATCGTCTCGTGCAGGCGTTCGAGCCGAGCCTGGGTGTCCTGCGGATCGTAACGGCCCTGCCGTTCCATAGAGTTGGCGCGGGCGCGAATCTGCTGCATCGCTCGGTAGAAACCTTGAGCTTGGCGGCGCGTGTACGAACCGTCGCTAACGCCGTGCTGAATGTTCTGCCAGATGTGCTGATATTCCTGGTCGAACTCGGCGTAGGTTTCGCCGCCGTTGTTCCAATTGCCGCCGGACTGAGCGCGGTCCTGGATGGCGTGGCCCTCCGTGTGCGCGTCGTGCATGGTTTCGTGCAGCCGCTCCAGGCGGGCCTGCGTGTCCCGCGGGTCGTAACGTCCATTGCGTTGCATCGCGTCGGCGCGGGCGCGGATGTCCTGCATGGCGCGCATATACTGCTGGGCCTGGGACCGGGTGTAGGACCCATCGCTCAGGCCGTGCTGGATGCGGTCCCAGATGTGTTGATATTCCTGGCTGAAGTCCGCGTAGGTGGCGCCACCGTTGTTCCATTGCTCGTCGGCGGCAGGCGTCCCGTGGGCGTCCTCCGGATGGGCGAATGCGGGGACCGCGAAGACCATCGTGGACGTAGCCAGCAAGGCAATCAAAAGCCGTTTCATCGTTAGCTCCAATTCTTCGCCCGTTTCGGGCATGTCCCTTGTTTCAACATGGACACTGTGAGCCAACGCTGAGATGGACAGTCATGTTCCGTTCACGCCTGCTGGCAACAGCGAGTTCACCAAGCCAACTGGGTGAGAGTGCGTTAGACCTGGATCGACCTCCATTTGCCGCCCCGTGGCGCGGGGAGACCGCGTCGATTTAGTTCAATCGCGACCTGACTGAGCGACGACGCACCGCTCGCTCTGATCTCTTCGATTACGCTGGCCAACCCGCGCGCGCGGCTGGCGGCGCGGGTTCTGCGGGCGGCAATCGCCTTTTCGCGCGCCTCAACAGCGTACCGCCGCATATTCTTGGCCCCCTCGGGGTTGCCGAACATCCTCCCGTCCGCCCTGGCGGCAGCAAGAGCGACGCTAATCCGGTGCGCGGTTTGCGCCTGTTTACGAGCCGCAGCCTCAGCCAGTGCACCGATGTTGCCGGGGCTGGCGTACGAGGTGTCGAGGGCGAGGAATTTGACACCGGCGTCTCGGAGGAGGCCCGTGAATATGGCGGACCTCACAAGCCGACCCAGCTCGGCGATGATCAGAGTGGCATTGTGTTGGCGGCAGAGGGAGATAGCGGCATCGAGAGCCGGTCTCTCGGGTCGAGATCCGACGATATCCTCGACGAACGCGGCGAGGACTTCGTCTTCCTTGATGAATTGCCCAACGGCGGCTCGTTGCGCCTCCAGCGCAGCTTCCGCCGTAGCCCCCACTGTCGCGATGCGCCGGTAGTAAGCGACGTACCGATCATTACTCCTTAGCCGGTCCTCATCGACCTCCTGATCGCCGGGCCTGGCTGCGCTGGTAGACTTCAACAAAACCTCACCTCCGTTCCGCATCCTGAACGAGCGATGGCATGGCTCGTCTCGCGGGACCCGGGTGCATAGGGTGGTGGAGCGATACTCGGATTCTGCGGATCGGACCGCTCGAGAGGCGAACGCGCGCCACACGGTCACGTTCCGTTCGCCGAGGCCACCGCGACGCGCGAGACGTCAGCTCGAAGTGGGCGGTGTTGCCTTCGACTGACGTCGATTACCATCAACAGTCCGCCGCCCAGGGGGCCAGCGCGACGACGTCTGTCGAGCTTGATGTTCCCCCTGACGTCATCGTTCTCGAAGTGACGGCGCCAGCCGAGCAGTATCGGATGGTGAAAGCCGAAGGCCGCGTCGTCGGCATCGTTTGGGAGGTCGTTGTTTCACCTGGGGAAGGCCGAAAACCTGTCTTCGTCGCCCCGAACCCCGGCACCGGCACCGGCACCGGCACACAGATCGAATGGAAGGTGCATCAGTTGTTTGCGGATGGCAGCCGTCGCGACTGGGTTGAAGCCGCGGGCTCCCATCGGCCGGCGCCCAGGACCAGCTGGGCCCCAAGCCTTAGCAGCCCACATCCCCCCGGCAGGATCGGCCGCCGGCGCGAGAGGGCGCCGCTACTGCACGTCGATCATCACCATCAGGCCCCCGCCGCCCATGGTCTCGGTGTTGTTGTTCTCGGTGTGGTGCGGGATGTGGCAGTGGATCATCCACATGCCGGGGCGGCGCGCGGTCCAGATCACGTCGTAGCGCTGGCCCGGCCCGACGTTGACCGTGTCGGCCATGAAGCGCGCGGAGGCGGGGATCGTCTCGCCGTCGCGGGCCACAACCTGGAACGGCCCGCCGTGGATGTGCATCGGGTGGATGAAGCCGGCGTTGGTGCCGATGAAGCGGACCTTCAGGGTCTCGCCGACCTTCAGGTGGACGACGTCGGTGGACGGGTAGGCCTTGCCGTTGATGGTGAAGTAGTTGGGCTGCATGCCATCCATCGGCATCGCCGGGAAGGTCAACCCGTCCTTCTTCAGCCATTCCTGCAGCTGGATGACGTAGTCGTGGTCGGCCGGGACTTCGTCGGCCGGGTTTGCTGGATCGATGATCAGCGCCCCGTAGAGGCCCAACGCCTGGGTGCGGTCCGGCTTGGCGTGCGGATGATAGAAATAGGTCCCGTGCTGCACGGCGGTGAACTCGTAGACATAGGAGCCGCCGGGCTTGATGGGGGCCTGGGTCATATAGGCCGCCCCATCCATCTGGTTCGGCAGGATCAGGCCGTGCCAGTGCACGGTGGTGATGATGGGCAGCTTGTTGTGCAACACGATCCGCACCCGATCACCCTGGCGGATGTGGATCCGAGGCCCGGGAATCATCCCGTTGTAGGCGTAGGCGTCTACAGTGACGCCGGGCAGGATGGTCCATTTCACGGCTGACGGCGTCAGGTCGAACACCTTGACGCCGTCCACCAGTCGGAAGGCCGCTTCGCGGTCGCCCCGCACCCCGAGCCCATAGGGCGCGCGGTCGTCGTTCGGGTTGGCGGCGGCCATGTCGCGCATCGCGTCGCCGGTAAGGTCGCGTTCCATGACCATGCCGGGCGGCATGATCGCGTCGCCGACATCGCGGACGGAAAGGGTCATGTTCAGCCAGTTCCAGGGCGAGACCATGCCGGCGACCAGCGCCAGGGCGGAGACCATCCCCAGGGCCGCGATCTGTGGGGTCGTGGCGTCGGATTTCATCGCGTGCCCGCCGCCGTGAGCGCCGGCGGCCTTTCCGCCCTCGGCGCCCATCTTCATGGTCATCTCGCCACCGGAATGGGCGGCCATGGCGGTCTTGGACTGGCGGCCTTCGGAGCCCGCTCTTCCCTTGGGCTTCGGCTTCTCCGTCTTCAGATCGAATTTCGACCCGGGCTTCCGCTCGGTCATCAGGCCGTGTTTCAGCGACTTCGAGACCAGCCAGACGTTGGAGGGAAAGGCGAGGACGAAGCCCGCCATGACACCGAGGCTCATCACGCCCCAGAACATCAGTTGCGCCGGGTCCATGGCGCGCATGTCGCGCCCCATCATCAGGAAGCTCATGACCGGAGCCATCGCCGCCATCATGAAGTTCATGCTGATGAACTCGGGGATGAAGCTGCGCCGGACGTTTTCCCAGTAAGAGCCGCCCATCATCGACTTCATGAACAGAGCCTGGAAGATAAACAGGCCGAACCCGAACCCAGCCAGGTATTCCACGATGAGGTCGATCCACATCGGCATGCCGAAGGCGGCCGTGACGACCGCGGCCAGGATGATGCCAGTGGCGTCGCCGGCGATGCAGTGGATGGTCGAGCCGATCCCCTGCTTCCAGAGCGGCTTGGTGTAGGCTTCGTGCTCGCCGGGCCGCGGCTCCTTGTCGGCGAGCACGTAGAGCAGCAGGCCCAGGGGACCGGTGTAGAGCGTCACCAGGATGAAGCCCCACTTCATCACCAGGGGCTCGGGATTGTTCCGGTACTGGTCGACCCCGACGTAGAGCGCCGAAGCGAGGGCCACGACGAACCAGGCGGCCAGGAAGACGTCGATCGGCTGGATGAACATTCGCGGGGACGTCCGGGTCAACTAATGTGTCAGGGGATCGACGGTCCGCGTCCAGGCGGTCCTGGATCTCCGGACAGCTCGTTGGTCTCATAGGGCGGCATGGCCTCCTTCATGTCCATGGCGTCCATCAAGTCCGAGGCTGGCATAGCGAGCATGACGGGGGGTTTGCTACTTGACGGCGGGAACTTTCGGATTCGGCCGGGACGACCAATGGACGTGCACGATCCGCCAGCCGGCCGGCGTGCGGCGCAGGACCATGCTCTCGGTGGTAAGCCGCTCGGTGAGGTGATCGCCGACCATCGCGCGCGTCACGCCCTCGCTGGCGATCCAGGCCATGCCGCCGCTGGCCTGGCCAACACGGCGCAGAAGGCGCTCACCGGCTGTCTTCTCGAAGGCGGCATCTGCGGCAAGGTGTTCCGCGGCGTAGACCGCCTTGGACGGCTCGGCGAAGCCAGCTTCGAACACCACAAGATCGTCCGCCAGAAGTTCGGCGGCCTTGGCGGTGTTCCCAGCCCGCAGAGCCGCGTGAAAGGCGTCGACCGTGGCTGCGGCTTCGGCGGCGTCATGCGATAGGCCAACGGCGCTGCCGGCGCGGATGGGCGCCGGCAGCGGCGCGGGATGCGTGAGTGCAGAGGGCGCGCCGGTCATGAGCGTGACGACCAAGGTCAGTCGTAAGAGGGGCCGGGGCATAGGAACGTCCTTTTGGAGCCGCCAGGCGGCGATCAGTATATCTGGCGCCGCCGCCGCCAGTTCCATCGGCTCACTCGGCGGACGGGCGCATGCCGGCTCCCAGCCTTTCGGCCAGCAGCTTCTTTGCGCGGTAGATCCGGGTTTCGATCGTCTTGGTGGATACCCCAAGCACTCTGGCGGCCTGCTGCTGCGTTTGGCCGTCGAACACCGTGAGCAACAAAGGGGCCCGCAAGGCCGGCGGTAGCCGGCTGATCGCCCGATCGAGGCGGCGGGTCTGCTCATCCTCGATGATCGCGCGATCGGCGGCCTTGCTCGGGTCGGCCGTGGCCATGGCCTCTGTTCCCTCAAGCGTGGCGGCGCCGAAAATGAACCGACGCACGACCATCCGCCGTCCGCGGTCGCGGGCCTTGTTGATGGCGATGGTCCGCAGCCAGGCTCCGAACGGTCGCTCGGGATCGTAGCGGCGCAAGGCGCCCCAGGCGGCGATGAAGGCCTCGTGCACCGCCTCGTAGGCTTCGTCGGCGTCGCCGGTGTAGCGGCGGAGCAGACGATAGAGACTCTCCTTGTGGCGTTGCACGAGAAAGTTGAAGGCGCGGTCGTCGCCGTCGGCCGCCAGGCGCGCCAATTCGTTGTCGGAGGCGTCGGACTCCGCGGTCACCTAGGATCTTCGGTCAGCGATCTGACGACAGTGTCGTCGAATTGGGTCGCCTGCCGCGGCGTCAGCACAGCCCGCATCGCCAGGACATGGACGATGGTCTCCTTCTGCAGCGCGCCCATCGCCATGTGGAAGCGGTCGATGGCCGCCTGGACCCTGGGCGTATAGGCGTGCTGTTCCTGGAACGCTTGCGCGAGATCGGCATTGGCGGCGCGCATCTCCGCCTCCAGCGCCTGCCGGCGCGCCGAGTGCTGCCGCTCCATGCCGGCCACTTGGACTTGCTGGGCGGCGGTCAGATGCAGCTTCTCATGCAGCAGTTCATGCAGCGGGATCGGACCGCGCACCTGATGCAGGACGTATTCGGCCCCGCCCCACGCCCCGAGCGCTGCCCCGGTCACCGACAGCACCAGCGTCAGCACCATGCCGCGCAGAGGTGTCATCTGTGGCCCTCGAGGAGGGTGGAGGGCGCCAGGTGCGCCGCGGCGGAGAAGGTCCCGTAGGCTCTCGGCGACAGCACCGCCGCCGTCGCCACCGCGCTCCCCGCCGTCACGCCGAGCGCCAAGGCGAGGCCGACTGAGGCCATGCGGATCGGCGCCAGCGCCGCGGAGGCCGCCGCCTCGCGTCGACGCGAAGCAATGCTGTGGCCGATCTCGGCCTCAAGTCCGTCGAGACGTCGCGGCGTCGGCTCGGCGGCCAATCGCGCCAGCCGTTCGTCCAATCCGTCAATCATGTCCAAGGTCCTTCAGGCCCGCCCCATGGAGTATACGTTCGGCGTCGCATGAACCCCTAGGACGCTTGCGCGCGACGGTGCGGCACTGCGCTGCAGTCCGGCCACGGGGGAAACGGCACATCGGCGCGGCTCCACGCCTGCCATGCGCTAGTTCGGTTGGATCGCGATGACTTCAGGCGCGCCGCCGGTCTTGACCGTGAAGCTCACCTTCTCGCCGACCGTCACCGACTTCAACAGAGCGGGATCCGCCTTGAACGCCATGGTCATGGCCGGCCAGTTGAGCGCGGCGATAGGACCGTGCTGCAGCGTGATTGAGCCGGCCTTCAGGTCGAGCTTCTTGATGACACCCACGCCCTTCGCCCCGGGAGCCGTCGCGGCGTGGTCCATACCGGGCGTCTTCGACACGTCCTGGTTGGCCGGCGCCTGCGCGTTCGCCGCGCTGGCCATGGCCAGCGGCGCGCAAGCGATCATGATCGTCTTCATCGAGGTTCTCCTGCGGTTTTGATATGCGATCACCCGACGCTGTCGTTTGATCAATGCCCCGCAAGAGTTACGCGCGAGCCGGCGTCGATCCCTCATCGCGCTCCCAGGCTTCCGCTAGGGCTTTGGCGTTTCGTCGTTCTTCATCGACATGCCCGGCATGTCCTTCATCATCTGATCATGGTCAGCCGATGCGCTCTTGATCGCGGCCTGGTACTGGGCCGGCGACATCGCGGGCAGCTTGCGGACGAACGCCACCATGTCCCAGATCAGCTCGTCGCTGTGAGTGCGTCCCCAGGCCGGCATGGCGGTCATTTTGATCCCGTGCTTGATCGCCCAGAACTGCTCGCCGGCCGCAAGGTCGGCGTGACGCCAGAGCTCCGGGGCCGCGGGGTAGAGCCCCTGGCTGATCTCGGTCTTTTCCAGCCCAGGACCCAGATGGCAGCCGCTGCACATCTCGGTGTAGAGGCCGGCGCCGGTCGCGACGCGATTGGGATCGTCCAGGTTCGGAGGCACGGGGACGTTGCGGGCGTGCACGGCGATGGAGCGGTCACGGAGCTGTTCGAGGACGACGAAGACCGCGCGCGTATGGGGGGCGTCCGCGCCGATGTTGTAGATGCCCAGCCCAATCACAGCGCCCGCGACGGCCGCCGCCAAAAGGGCTGCAAACCCCAAGACGAGCGCTATCCCGAGGTGCGTCCGGAGATTCAGAAAATCCCAACCCATAATCTTCATGCTCATCCCTCGCAGCCTGCCGTCGTGCCCAGTTTATCATTCCGCGGCTCAATGACCCTACGCGTCAGCTGTGCTCGACCCCTCGGTCTGTGCCCCGCAGTTGGTGGTCGGCGTCCGCCCGCTCCGGCGCATGTGGGCTTGATTTCCCACAACAGCTGCGGTTACGGCAGGGACGTATGAGGGGGACGGGCCGCGCGGCGCGTATCTCTCTCAGGGACAATGTCAGAACGGAATTTCCTATGATCATGCGCAGAACTCTTGCCCTCGCCGGCGCGGCGGCGGCCCTCCTGATGGCCGGTCAGGCCGCGGCCCACGCGAGCCTTGTCAAGTCGGACCCGGCGGACAAGGCGACTGTCGCTGCGCCGGCGACCATCAGCCTCACCTTCAACGAGGACCTTACGCCGGCCTTCTCCAGCTTCGACCTGGCGATGACCGACGGCATGAAGGCCGCTGTGAAGACCAAGCTCAGCAAGGACCACAAGACCATCGTGGGCACGCCGACGGGCAAGCTGATGGTCGGGACTTACAAGCTTTCCTGGCACGCCGCGGCGGCCGACGACGGCCACCGGACGGAAGGCGCCCTGTCGTTCACGGTGAAGTAGGTCGTGCTTGAGCCTGCGGTCGTCGTCCTCAGGCTGATCCAGTACGCGGGAGCGATGGTCCTTTTCGGATCATCGCTCTTCCTCGTCTACGCCCTTCCCGCGACCGGCCCGGCCTCCGCTGCAGGTCTGAAGTGGCCCAGGCGCGCGGTCGCGTGGAGCGCCGGCATCCTCGTCGCGGCGAGCCTGGTGGGTATGCTCGTCCAGACCGCGATCCTGGCCGGATCGATCTCCGAAGGGCTGAAGCCGGAGTCAATCGGCGCGGTAGTCACCACCATGGCGCTTGGGCCGTCGAGCCTGGTTCGCGCGGGCGTTGCCCTGGCCGCATTTCTGCTGCTGGCGTTTGGCCGTTCGGGGCGCGCCCTCTGGCTCGGGAGCGCCGGTTTGGGGGCAGTCGCCTGCGCTAGCTTCGCCTGGATGGGGCATGGAGCGGCGACCCCGGGCCTGCCGGGTCTGGTGCATGTCGTGGCCGACATCGTCCACCTCCTGGCCGCCGGGCTTTGGATCGGCGCGCTCGCGATGTTCCTTCGTCTGCTGCGGTCTGGCTCTGCGTCCCGCGAGGAGCTGGATCGGGCGATCCATCGGGCCCTCGAAGGCTTTTCCGGCATCGGCTCGGTGATCGTGGCGGCCTTGGTGCTGACCGGGCTGGTGAACAGCTGGTTTCTGGTGGGACCATCGCGGCTGTCAGGGCTTCGGACCACGCCTTACGGCGGGCTGCTGCTGTTCAAGCTGCTGCTGTTTGGCGTCATGCTGGTCCACGCCGCGATCAACCGGTTCAGATTGACCCCAGCGCTGGCGCGGGCCCTCGGTGCAAGCGCCGAGCGCGGTGGGGAACTGGCGGGGCTTCGCCGAAGCCTCCTCATCGAAACCGCGGTCGCGCTCGCCGTCCTCTTGCTCGTCGCCTGGCTGGGCGTGCTCGCGCCGATATCGGCCATCTAGTCGGGCGGGTCGCGTGGGCCGCAAAGCGTACGTCGCCGACTTTTTTTCGGTCCCGATGAGGGCGCGTGCGTCGCCTGCGCGTATCTACAGGGAGCGCGGGCCGGACAGTCGCGCCGTGGCCATCGCGTTGGACTTCAGCACCATGAACATCTTTGATCGCCGTCAGCTCTTGCGAGGCGCGAGCGCGCTGGGCGGCGGCTTGGCCCTGAGCACGCTGCTTCCGGGTTGGGCGCAGAGCGCGACCTCGGGCCTCGCCCCGGCGCTTCCGACGCTTTCGGGCGCAGACATCAAGCTGACCGTCGCCCACGGCATGCTGCCGGTCGACGGACGCCCCGGCCACGCCGTGACCATCAACGGGACCGTCCCCGGCCCGCTGATCCGCCTGAAGGAAGGCCAGACCGTCCGGCTCAGCGTCGAGAACCAGCTGGACGAAGACACCTCGATCCACTGGCACGGCGTCCTGGTGCCCGCCAAGTTCGACGGCGTCCCGGGGGTGAGCTTCCCAGGCATCCGGCCGGGCCAGACCTTCGTCTATGAATTCCCGATCAAGCAGTCGGGCACCTATTGGTACCACAGCCACTCGGGCCTGCAGGAGCAGGAGGGCCACTACGGGCCGATCGTCATCGATCCGATCGGCGAAGACCCCATCCAGTCGGACCGCGAGCATGTCATCGTGCTCGCCGACTTCAGCTACCTGCACCCGCACGCCATCATGCAGCGGATGAAAAAGCAGAGCGGGGTCTACAATTTCCAGCAGGAGACGGTCGCCGGCCTGCTCGCAGGACGGGACCAGACGCTGCAGGAGCGCATCGAATGGGCCAAGATGCGGATGGATCCCACCGACATCTCGGACATGACCGGCGCGATCTACACCTTCGTGATCAACGGCCACGGGCCGGCCGACAACTGGACGGGTCTCTTCAAGCCCGGCGAACGCGTCCGCCTGCGGTTCATCAACGCCGCGGCCCAGACCATCTTCGATCTCCGCATCCCGGGCCTGAAGATGACCGTGGTTGGGGCCGACGGCCAGAATGTGCGGCCCGTCGAGGTCGACGAGTTCCAGATCGGCAACGCCGAGACCTACGACGTGATCGTCCAGCCGACCGAAGACAAGGCGTTCACCCTGGTCGCCGAAGCCGTCGACCGCTCCGGCATGGGCCGCGCGACGCTGGCGCCCCGCATGGGCATGACCGCGCCCGTGCCGCCGCTGCGCGGGCGGCCGCTAGCCACCATGAAGGACATGGGCATGGACATGAGCGCCATGAACATGGGCGGCATGAAGATGGGGGACGCGAGCAAGGCGCCCGCTGCAGGCGGCGCCATGGCCGGCATGGCGGGAATGGCCAACATGGCCGGAATGTCCAACATGCCTGGCATGGGACCCCCGCCCGGAATGGCGCCGCGCCGCCAGCGGGGCTCAGACGCCATGGGCGACATGGCCGGCATGAAGATGTCGATGCGCGACGGCCAGAATGCGCCGCAAGTGAAGATGGGCCCCGGCGTCCAGACCATCGCGCCCATTCCGATGGACCGGACGGGCGAGCCCGGCCAAGGCCTGGAGAGCGTCGGACACCGGGTGCTGGTCTACAAGGACCTCATTGCCTTGGAACCGAACCCCGACACCCGCGCGCCGTCGCGGGCGATGGACATCCACCTGACCGGCAACATGGAACGGTTCATTTGGGGTTTCGACGGCGAGAAGTTCAGCGACAAGACCACCAAGCCCTATCCCTTCCGCAAGAACGAGCGGGTGCGGGTGACGCTGATCAACGACACCATGATGACCCACCCCATCCACCTGCACGGCCACTTCTTCGAGCTGGCCCACGGGCCGGCCGGCTACATGCCGCGCAAGCACACAGTCAATGTCATGCCCGGGGGCAAGGTGACCTTCGACCTGACCACCGACGCGCCCGGCGACTGGGCGTTCCACTGCCATATGCTCTACCACATGCACGCGGGAATGTTCCGCGTGGTGACGGTGCGGCCTCTCGAAGGAGCCGCCGCATGAACCGGATCGCGCTCGCGGCACTGCTGCCGCTGATATGGGCCGCCTCGGCCGAAGCTCAGCCGATGGATCCCAACATGAAGGGCATGTCTATGCCCGCCGCCAAGTCGGCGCCCGCGAAGACGCACACCGCGGCGCGGCCCGCGAAGAAGAAGCCAGCTGCAGCGCGGCGGCGCGTCCGCCACAAGACGGGAATGGCTGGCATGGCCATGCCAGCACGCAGTGGGGCAGCGAGCGTCGCAGCGCACGACATGGCCTCAATGCCCGGGATGGCGGCGCCGGCTCCGGGGCCGGGGCCGAAACCAGCCGCTCACGACATGGCCTCGATGCCGGGGATGGCGATGGCGACGACCGCCCCGAGGACGGCCCCGGGCGCCATGCCCGGCATGGCGATGGGTCCGCCGCCGGTCGCCGAGCAGCAGACTCCCCCGCCGCCGGTGCCGAGCGACTACGCGGCAGAGCGAGACTATGATCCGGCCGCCATGGCGACCTCCCGCACGCAGCTACGCCTGGAGCACGGCGGCGGAACCTATTCCAAGGTGATGGCCAATCTTGCCGAATATCAGGCCCGCTCGGGCGGCGGGGGCTACCGATGGGAGGGCGAGGCTTGGTTCGGCGGCGACCTCAATCGCCTGGTGGTGAAGTCGGAGGGTGAAGGCAGCCGCCGCGACGGCCTGGAGGCCGCCGAAGCGCAGGTGCTCTATTCGCGCGCCGTCGGGCCCTATTTCAACCTGCAGGCCGGGGTGCGACAGGACTTCAAGCCGACGCCCCAGCGGACCTACGCTACGCTCGGCGTGGAAGGGCTCGCGCCCTACTGGTTCGATGTGCAGGGCGCGTTCTTTCTGTCGACGCAAGGCGAGCTTCTGGCCCGCGCCGAGGGCACTTACGACCTGCGGCTCACGCAGCAATTCATCCTGCAGCCGCGCGCGGAACTGAACTTCGCCGCGCAAGACACGCGGGAAACCGGGATTGGGTCCGGGCTGAGCAATGCCGAGTTGGGGCTGCGCCTGCGCTACGAGATCCGCAAAGACTTCGCGCCCTACATCGGGGTGTCCTACGATCAGCAGTTTGGCCGGACCGCCGACTATTCACGCGCCCTTGGCCAGAATCCCAGCCGCACGAGCTTCGTGGTGGGCATCCGCGCCTGGTTCTGATCCCACCGCCCGGGCTGGCCCGACAGCGTCGTTTTCGGATACCCCTGCGGCGAGCGAGGTAAGCGATGGCCCAAGCGCCCGGTGAAACCCCCGGTGGGTGGCTAAGCCGCCATCCCAAGGCGGGCCTCGCGGCGGCTATCGCTCTTGGCTTGATGGTCACCGTGGCCTTGCGGGTTGGCCCGTCGCCTGCGCAGGGCCTGACGCCGACGCCAGTGGTGCTGGCGGTCCTGAACGATCCTGGCAGCCCGGCGCTCGGCGATCCTTCTGCCGATGTGACCATCGTCCTCTTCACCGACTACCAGTGTCCGATCTGTCGCGGCACGGATGGCGCGCTTGAGGCCGCACGACGGGCCGACCCGCATGTGCGGGTCGTCTACAAGGACTAGCCGATCTTCGGAGAGGCCTCCCGTAACGCCGCCCGCGTGGCGCTGGCCGCGCAGTTGCAGGGACGCTACGGCGCCGCGCACAGCGCGTTGATGACCACGCGCCGGCATCTGGACGGCGCCGCTGTCCGCGAGGTGGTCGCTGCCGCCGGCGTGGATCTGCAGAAGCTCGACACCGACCTCGCGGCCCATGGCGCGGCGATCGATGGGCAGTTAAAGCGGCACGCCTTCGAGGCCTGGTCGCTCGGTATCGAAGGGATTCCGGCCTACCTCATCGGCCCCAACCTCTATCGGGGCGGGATGGCCGGACCGGCTCTGCGGCGCGCCATCTCCAAGGCGCGGAAGTCGAACTGGCGACCGCCTAGCCAAGGGGAATGGCCCTCGCCGAGGTCGTAACTGGATGCCCCGCCGTTCATTGCGAACGGCGCGCGAACAGCCCTTGCAGGTCTCTGGAAACCCGGATCCATAGCAGCACGAATCCGGTCACGACGACGAACAGGGTCGCGGTCGTGGCGATCACGATCACCGGATGGTTGTAGGTGCGGGTCGCTCCGAAGTTCATGATGTGGAGCTGGTAGAAGAAATCGTAGAGGCCCCAGAGTGAAGACCGGCGGCTGATCACCTCGCCGGTGAAGGCGTCGAGATAGAGCCGGGTGTGTTCGGTGTCGGCGAAGCTCGCGCGCCACAGCGGACCGGAGACCTGGGCCTCCTTCGGGGCAACTTCCTCGTAATCAACGCCAGTGAGCTTGCCTGAGCCCTTGTAGGCCATCAGCGCGTATCGGCGGGCCTCCGGCGCCTTGATCTCGTCGATGTTCTCGCCGGTGTAGGCGTTCCACCAACCCTCGCTGCCTGCCGCGGATTTCAGCACCCAGATCGGCCCGCGCGGCGTGTTCTTCAGCGTCGCGCTGCCGACGTCTGTCTGGTCGGCCAGCGTCAGCTGCTTCTCCAGCGGAACGAGCTTATTCAGGTCGATGGGCGCCAGGACGGGGGTCGCGGCGTGCTGATCCCCGTGCACCTTCTCGATGGGGATGGCGGTCATGAGCAGGCCGCCCAGTACCCAGCCCAGAACCTGGATGCCGACGATGAGCGCGATCCACTTGTGGATCTGCAGTGACAAGCGAAGCATCGGTTTCTCCGTCGGCGGCCGGCGTTCCGGCGTGGCCTGGATTCACTAAGCACGACCGAGCGTCGACCCCTCATCATGTCTGCATTCCACGGGCGGCCCGGCCGTGTCTCGCTAAGAACGGTTGGTACCCGTTTACGGGCCGTTACGAACTGGCGCTCGCGTCTAGAGTCGCTTGCGCTTCGGCGCCGTCCTCCAGAGGGTTCGCCGTCCCGATCGCCTCATCAGGCCGCCCGCTCCAGACGCCGCGAAGGGGCGCGGCGCCGCCGCGCGTACTTCTAGCCAAAGCGGCTTACGTTAGGCGAGCGATGAAAGGCAACGACAGCCGACCGGATTGGCGCTCCGTCACCCTCTTCGTCGTCACGCTCATTTTCCCCGGCAGCATGATCGCGCTCGTCTTTTCGACCGCGCGATGAGTTCGCGCCTGGCGGCCGATGCGGGCGCATAAACCGTTGAGCTAGACGTGGTCTCGCGAACCCGCTGTGACAAAGCCCAATTCGCATCGGCCTGAGCTTGCGGAACCAAGCCGCATGCCTGGGGTTCACCCTGAGTGGAACGAAGCCCGACCCACTTGGGCGAGAGCTTGCTGCAGCACCGGACTCTCCACCGATTTCCAAAAAAAGGACCGCACTATGCGCAACCTCGCCGCTCTCGCCCTCGCGACAACTCTTCTCGCCGGCCCTGTCTTCGCCCACCCTTCTGCCATGGCCCCGGGCCAGATGGCGAAGGGCGACATGGCCATGCGTGGCGGTCCCGCGGGGGCCGAGTACATGCAGGCGATGACGCGCATGCAAAAGGGCATGATGGCGGCCCATGACCCCGATCCCGGCCGGATGTGGGCGATGATGATGATCCCGCACCACCAAGGCGCCGTCGATACGGCGCGCATCACGCTAAAATACGCGAAGGACCCCGAGATCCGCCGCATCAATCAGAACGTCATCGACGGTCAGTCGAAGGATATCGCCGAGTTGGAAGCTTGGCTCGATCACCACGGTGGGAGACCTTCTCCCCATTAGCGGGATCAGCGCGGGCTTACTTCGCCCCAAGGCCGCTGTCCTCGGGCCGCTCTAGCGCGGCGCGCGGCCGAGAAGTTCGATTAGCTCGCTTGCCTTCTTGCGCTGTTCAACCCTGTCACCGTTGACGATGGCGCCCTCGATGCAATGATCCAGATGCTCCTTCAGCAATTCGGTCTCCACCCGCGCCAGGGCGGCCCGAACCGCTCGCAGCTGGGTCAGCACGTCGATGCAGTAGCGTTCATCTTCCACCATGCGGGCAATACCGCGCACCTGACCCTCGATGCGGCTTAGCCGGTTCAACAGCTTCGGCCTTTGCTCTTGTTTCACGTCAGGGCTCCCAACGGCGTCGCGCGTACCTATATAGGAGGTCTGCTTATACCTGCCATGGGTATCCTGTGCAGTCCGATCCCGCGGAGCCACCCAATGCCCGATCTTCACCCCACCCATGCGCCGGCGACGGAGACCGGCAAAAGCGTTGTGGATCCCGTCTGCGGTATGAAGGTTGATCCGGCGAAGACGCCGCACCATGCCGAGCACTCAGGAGCGTCGTTCCACTTCTGCTCGGCGGGGTGCCTGGCCAAGTTCACGGCCGATCCGGACTACTATTTGAAGCCACGAGCCGTCGAGCCCGCGCCGGCAGGAACCATCTACACCTGCCCTATGCATCCCCAGATCCGGCAGGAGGGACCAGGATCGTGCCCGATCTGCGGCATGGCGCTGGAACCCGAGACGATCACTGCCGACGCTGGCCCCAACCCGGAATATGCGGACATGCGTCGCCGGTTCTGGATTGGCCTCGCGCTGGCCGTTCCCGTGTTCGTCCTGGAAATGGGTGGGCATCTGCTCGGCCACGCCTTCATGCTCCCGCGCGTTACGTCGGACTGGATCCAGTTCGCGCTGGCGACCCCGGTGGTGCTCTGGTGCGGCTGGCCGTTCTTCCGGCGCGGCTGGGCGTCGCTCGTCTCGCGCAACCTCAATATGTTCACGCTCATCGCCATGGGGGTCGGGGTCTCCTTCGCCTACAGCGTCGTGGCCATGCTGGCGCCGGGCCTGTTCCCGCCGGCGCTTCGCGGCGAGGGCGGATTGCCGCCGGTCTATTTCGAGGCCGCCGCGGTGATCACCGTGCTGGTGCTGCTGGGCCAGGTGCTCGAACTGCGGGCGCGCGAGCAGACCAGCGGCGCGATTAAGGCGTTGCTCAACCTAGCGCCCAAGACGGCGCGCCGGCTGCGCGAGGACGGGACCGACGAGGAGGTCACCCTAGACCTTGTCCACGTCGGGGACCGGCTGCGGGTGCGCCCGGGCGAGAAGATCCCGGTGGACGGCGTGATCTTGGAGGGGCGCGTTTCCATCGACGAATCCTTGGTCACCGGCGAATCGATGCCCGTCACGAAGCAGGCCGACGACAAGGTGGTCGCGGGTTCAATCAACAAGACCGGCTCCTTCGTCATGCGCGCCGAGAAGGTCGGGGCCGACACTCTGCTGTCGCAAATCGTCCAGATGGTCGC
>JBBQTP010000085.1:0-17457 GCA_038213205.1 Caulobacterales bacterium | reverse complement strand
GCTGCCGTCAGTCCAGAGCGGGCTGCCGGTGGTCAGGTCCGGGCCGATCGAGCCGCCCATGGCGTCCTGGCCGTGGCAGGCCGCGCAGGTCTTGGATTTGAAGATCGCCATGCCGGCGGTGACCTGGGCGGCTGTGGCGCCCTGGGGTGTCGGCAAGGCGGCTTCAGCGGCGGCCTGCGGGGCCGGCTCGGCATAGGCCGGCGCGGTCGCGGCGGTGACCGGCGCGCCCGCCGGGCCCTGGTAGGTCACACGCCAGATGCGGCCCTTGGTGTCGTCCGAGATGTAGAGCGCGCCGTCCGGACCGACCGCCAGGCCGCTCGGGCGGAAGACCGACTTGCCGGTGGCCTTGGCGGGGCCGGCAAAGCCGTCGGCGAACACCACATAAGCGCCGCTGGCCTTGCCGTCTTTCAACGGTTGGAAGACCACGTTGAAACCGTCCTGCGGCGCGGGCGCGCGGTTCCAGGAGCCATGGAAGGCGATGAAGGCGCCGCCCTGATAGGCCGCCGGGAAGGTCTTGGCGGTGTAGATCTTCACGTCGTTGGGCGCCCAGTGGGCCGGGAAGGCGGCCACCGGCGCCAGCTTGTCGGCGCAGACGCCCACCGTCTTGCCGCCGTCGCCGCCATATTCGGGGGCCAGCACCAGCTTCTTCTGGACGTTGTCGTAGTAGCAGTTGGGCCAGCCGTAATCGCCGCCCTTGGTCTCCAGCACCAGCTCCTCGGACGGCAGTTCGACGGTCGCCTTCACGTCCGGATAGAGCTTGCCCCAGTTCTGGATCAGCTGGTCGCGCCCGTGCTGGGTGGCGAACAACCGGCCCGAGGCGTCGAAGCTGAGGCCCATGCCGTTGCGGATGCCGGTGGCGTAGCGCTCGGCCGGCGAGAAGGCCTGGTCGGTCTTGTCGGCCGAATAGAGCCAGGTCCCGCCGCGGGTCACTTTATCCACGCAGGGGTCGGCGCCGGGGATGCCCGGCTGGCGGTTCTTCGGCTGGCAGGAGTTGGTGGCTGTGCCCATGTCGACGAACATCTGGCCCTTGGCGTTGATTGCGAAGGGATGCATCGGGTGGTCGCCGCCCAACGGCATGCCCGTCACCACGACCTGCGGCTTGGCCGACGGCACGTCGGAGCCCGCGGTCAGCGGGTAGCGCATGATCTTGTCGTTCATCTCCGCATAAACCGCGCCCTTGTAGAGCCCGATGCCGGTGCCGCCCTTGGAGCCCTCGGCGGGCGTCATGCCGAAGTGGGTGACCTTGTCGGCCTTGCCGTCATGATTGCTGTCCTCCACCGCGATCAGGAAGCCGTTCGGATCGCTCGTTGTGCCCCGGAAGTAGGACGAGCCGTTCCAGGTGTTGGCGTAGAGCGTACCGTCGGCCGCGACGACGATATGGCGGGTGTTGCCCAGGTTGTCGGCAAAGATCGTGGCGCAGAAGCCGGGCGGCAAGGTGATGCCGGTATCGCCGCCGGGACAGGCCGCCGCCTTGCTCATTGCGGCTTTCGTGGGCGCGGCATTGGCGAGAGGCGCCATCGCCGCCGAGGTCAGCAGCGCTGCGCCGATACAGAGCGCCGACCCCAGGCCCGCCATCATCATGAGCTTCGAACGCATCCCCAGGGTCCCTCTCGCTATGTAGTTCAATTGCCTAACGCTTCGCGCCGCGGACGGAAAGCCCGCCTAAGGTCCTCAGGCGTCGGCTTCGTACAGCAGGTCTTCGTAGAACGCCCCGAACGGCCGGCTCGGGTGGGCGATCTGGATCTCCAGGATCCATAGGCCGGTCTTCGGCGTGATCTCCAGGTCCCGCAGCGAGCCGGCCTTGTAGATGGCGTGCGGGAAGTCGCTGACCCGGTGCCCCTTGACCGTCCAGTTCAGCCGCCAGCCCAAGGCCTCGGTTCGCGCTTTGGCGTAGGCATAGAGCGCCGCCCCGGTCTCACCATGCTTGCGCCATCGCCCCGCCACGTCATGCCAGATATCCCGCGCGGCCTGGCAGCAGGCGGCCATCTCGGTGTCTGCGCCCACCGTGAAGGTGTCGCCAGCGTCGCCCTCGTGACCGTCCCAGACCACGCCCAGGTCGATGTAGAAGATGTCGTCGGCCTGGAGCACATAGTCCGGCTGGAAGTCGCCGAAGAAGGTCTCCAGCGTGCCGGGGCCGAAGCGGATGACGTTCTTGTGCCAGAGCCGCTCCATGCCCATCGCGGTCAGGATCTCGGCGGCGAGTTGGTGGCCGCGGCCCTCGGTCATGCCCGGCTCAACCGCCTCGGCGATGCGCCGCACGGCCTCGAAGGTCAGGTCGCGCGCCGTGATCATCTTGGCGAGCGAGAAGGCCCCGCCGACCGCCTCGCGCCGCTCCGTCGCGACCTGGTTCATGCCGCGCGCCTGACGCCTTCGACGATCGCCTCGGCCTTGGCGAACAGCGCCGGGTCGACGGTGAGGCCGGACGCCGCGGCGTTCTCGTCGAGCTGATCGGGCCGGCTCGCGCCGACGATCGCGGATGCGACGTTGGGCTCGCGCAGCACCCAGGCCAGCGAGAACTGGCTCAGGCTGCAGCCGGCCTCCTCGGCCAGGGGCTTCAGCTTCTGCACCGCCTCCAGGATCTCCGGCTGCAGCCAGCTCTGCATCGGCGAGCCCATCGTGTCGCTTGCCGCCCGCGTGTCAGCCGCGGGCTTGGCGCCCGGCCGGTACTTGCCCGAAAGCACGCCCTGCGCCAGCGGCGACCAGACGATCTGCGACACGCCGTTGGCGGCGCTCAGCGGGATCACCTTCTGCTCGGGCCGGCGATGCAGCAGCGAATATTGCGGTTGGCTCGACACGAACCGCTCCACGCCGGGGATCGCGAAGGCCGCTTCGATCTGGTCCGGCGACCATTCGGAAAAGCCGATCCAGCGCGCCTTGCCGGACCGCACCACCTCGCTCAGCGCTTGCATGGTCTCTTCCAGCGGCGTGTTCGTGTCGTAGCGGTGGCACTGGTAGAGGTCGACGTAGTCGGTCTTCAGCCGGCTCAGCGACGCATCGACCTGCTTGGCGATCTGCACCCGCGACAGACCCTGGTCGCTGTCGCTCATCGGGAAATAGACCTTGGTCGCCAGCACGTAGCTGTCGCGCCTGCGGCCGGCCAGCGCCTCGCCCAGGAACGTCTCGGCGGCCCCGCGCCCATAGACGTTGGCGGTATCGATGAAGTTGATCCCGAGGTCGAAGGCGCGGTCGACGCAGGCCCGCGCCGCCTCCGCCTCGACCCCCACCCCGAAGGTCAGCCACGACCCCAGCGAGATCTCGGAAACCTCCAGGTCGCTCGCGCCAAGTTTACGGTACTTCATGGGCGCCGGGCTCCTTACGAATGCGGGGAGCGCGACCTTCTTCCATCGGGGAAATGTGGGCAAGGGCCGCCGCGCCCAAGTTCCCCGCCGCCCCAACTTCCTCAAGGACCGCGCCCAGTGGTGGCTGGCCTGGTACGAGGTCCACCTGCCGAGGAGCTAGGGATCAGCCTCCGACCGGCGGCTCGCGCGGCGCAAGTTCGGCCTTGGCGGCGGCGATGTAGTCGCGGGTCAGCGGGACCGTCTCGATCCGCTTGGCGATCTGCACCTGGAAGACCGCGATCTCCTCGTGGCGGAACGCGGCCTCGGCCAGGGACAGGTAGTATTCCCACATCCGGCAGAACCGCGCGTCGAACAGCGCCAGGGCTTCGTCCCGCCGGGCCATGAAGGCGTCGCGCCAAGCGCGTAGTGTCGAGGCATAGTGCAGCCGCCAGATCTCCACGTCGGTGACGATCAAGTCGGCCCGCTCGGCCGAGGCAACGATTTCCGACAGCGACGGCAGATGCCCACCGGGAAAGATGTATTTGGTGATCCAGGGATTGGTCAGGGCTGGGGCTTCAGTGGAGCCGATGGTGTGCAGCAGCATCACGCCGTCATCGGTCAGCCGCTCGGCGCAGGTCGCGAAGAAGGCATCGTAGTTGGCCCGTCCCACATGTTCGAACATGCCGATCGAGACGATCCGTTCGAAGGCGCCTTCGACCTCTCGATAGTCCTGCATGCGAAAGCTGACGCGTTCTGCCAGACCGCGCGCCTTCGCCCGCGCCTGGGCGCCGGCGATCTGTTCGCGCGACAGGGTTACGCCCAGCACCTCCGCAGCTTTCGCGACGTCGGCCAGGTAGCAGTCGAAGCCGCCCCAGCCGCAGCCTATGTCCAGCACCCGGTCCGTGGGCCGCACCATCAGCTTGGCCGCGATGTGCCGCTGCTTGGCGCGCTGAGCCTCGGCCAAACTCAATGTGGGCGTCTCGTAGTAGGCGCAGCTGTACTGCCAGTCCGGGTCGAGGAAGAGGGCGTAGAGCCGATCGTCTAGGTCGTAGTGGTGCTCGACGTTGCGCCTCGATGCTGCGCTGTCGTTACGACGCAGGACCGCCATCTGCAGATCGCGCAACGGGTCGAGGATCGCGTCCAGAGGCCCCTCCTCGCCGCCGTGGGTGTGGCGCAACACCAGGCACAGGAAGTCGTAGATGCTGCCCGCCTCCATCACCAGGCGGCCCTCGGTGAACATTTCCCCGGTGCGCAGGTCGGGATCGAGGATCAGCGCCCAGACCGCCGCTTCGTCGGTGAACCGAATGGCGATCGGCGGCCCGGAGCCGTCACCGAACGCGAACGCCTCGCCGCCGGGCAGGGTGACGCGCAGAGCGCCGGTCTTGATCAGGCCGCCAAGGCCACGCCGCAGGATCAGGGAGGTCAACATGCGGGCCATCCGACCATCGCCGCCTCGCCGTGGCAACGGCGCATGAAACCCGCTGCGGCGCTGAGCACTATGCGCGGCGACACGCCCGAGGCCAAGCTCCAGGGTGCGTCGAAATCGATGATGTCGATGAACGAGACCGAGCTCGAGAAGGTGGCCCACACCAGGCGCAGAGGAAAACCCGAACATGTGGGAAAAATCGCAGTCGCCCTGCATCCAACTCCGCATCCCGCGTCCTCAATTGCGCAGTAAGGTCCAGACGGCCAAGCTGTCGCAAACTGGGGAGGCCAGATGACTCGTATCACCCGCCGCGCGCTCGCCGCCGCCGCCGCGCCGATGGCGCTGGCCGCCGGCCCCCTCACAGCAAGAGCCTTCGCCGCCCCTGCCCCAGCCGCCCCGCCGCCGGCCTCGCCGTGGCCGGACGCCACCGCGCTCGCCGCCCGCATCCGAGCCGGCGAGCTAAGCGCCGCCGAGGCCGTCGAGACCGCCATCCGCCGCGTCGAGGCGCTGCAGGGCACGCTCAACATCATCGTCAATTCCGACTTCGACCGCGCACTCGCCAAGGCCGAGGCCGGCACGCCCTCCGGCCCCTTCGCCGGCGTGCCGTTCCTGATCAAGGACCTGGTGGACTATCGCGGCCTGCCGACCCGCGGCGGCTCGCAGTCCGCCCGCGCCGCCCCACCGGCGACAAGCCAGGCCCCCAACTGCGACGCCTTCGACCGGGCCGGCCTGGTGGTGCTGGGCAAGTCGGCGACGCCGGAGTTCGGCTTCCTGCCGACCACCGAGCCGATCGCCACGGGGCTGACGCACAACCCCTGGGACCTCGCCCGCTCCTCCGGCGGATCGTCGGGCGGATCGTCGGTCGCGGTCGCCGCCGGGATCGTGCCGGCCGCCCACGCCACCGATGGCGGCGGCTCGATCCGCATTCCCGCATCACACTGCGGCCTGTTCGGCCTGAAGCCGTCGCGCGGCCGCATCGCCGACTTCGAGGGCAAGGCCGGGATCACCGACGTCGGTGTCGAGCATGTGGTGACCCGCAGCGTCCGTGACAGCGCCGCGCTCTTCGCGCTCACCGAAGACACCGCGCCCCGCGCCAGCTTCCCGCCGATGGGCCTGGTCACCGCCCCGGCCAAGAAGCGCCTGCGCGTCGGCGTCCTGCTGGAAAACGGCCTGGGCCACAGCCCTTCGCCCGAAGTCGTCGCCGCCAACGACCACGCGGCCAAGCTGGTCGCCAGCCTGGGCCACCACGTGGAGATCACCCACCTGCCCTACGACGGCGGTCAGTTCATCCAGGACTTCCTGCTGCTCTGGGCCAATGGCGCGGCGCAAAACATCCAGGCCGCCTCCAAGATCACGGGCCGCGCGCCCAGCGAGCTGGATTTCGAGCCCTTCAGCCTTGGGCTGATGGAGATGGCCCGCAAGGCCGGGCCGACGGCGCTCGGCCCGGTGCTGCAACGCCTTTCCGCCGACGCCCTGGCCTACGACACTTGGTTCCCGGCCCATCAGTTCGACGTCGTGCTGTCGCCGGTGCTGTCGTCAGGCCCGCCGCTGCTCGGCGAGATCGGGCCGAGGGTCGCCTTCGATACCCTGGCCTCGCGGCTCTTCGAATACGTGGGCTACACGCCGATCCACAACATCGCCGGCGCCCCCTCGATGAGCGTGCCGCTCCACTGGACCGAAGCCGGCCTGCCGATCGGGACCATGTTCTCGGCCCGCGCCGGCCACGAGCGGCCCCTG
Source organism: Caulobacterales bacterium (assembly GCA_038213205.1). Lineage (GTDB taxonomy): Bacteria > Pseudomonadota > Alphaproteobacteria > Caulobacterales > Caulobacteraceae > Phenylobacterium. The sequence goes on along the minus strand of JBBQTP010000085.1, from coordinate 11,016 downwards.
TTCGAACTGGCCTACGAACTGGAGGCCGCCGCCCCCTGGGCTCACCGGATTCCGCCTGTGCACGCCTAGAGCACGATGGGTTTTGATGGAACCATCAAAACCCTGAATCGCCCTCGCAAGTTTAGGCGGCGACCCTGTTCCTCCGGTTTTGATTGATTCAATCAAAACCGGACAGGGTCTAGGCCCGCACGCCCGGTCCGGACACAGAAACGCCGCCCGCGATGAGGCCGGCGGCGTGCTGAGCTCGATAGAGGCGGGGGCCTAGGCGGTAGCCGTCGCCAGGCGGCGGCGCGAACGAAGCGCTGCGCCGAGGCCGCCGAAGCCCACCAGCATCAGCGCCCAGGTCGAGGCTTCCGGCACCGAGCCAACCCCGTGGCCGATAAAGCCGTCGCCAGAGGTGACGGCCGAAATCTGGATGAAGTCGAAGTTGAGCTGCGGATCGCCGACAATCTTGCCAAACAGCTCAATCGACGCCGTGCGGCCTTCATAGACGTTGAAGGTGCTCGCAAAGTCACTGAAACCGATGAAATCGGCGTCGCGCGCCAGGCTGAGGCCGGTGTTCGCCGTGGTGACGATGTTCAGGTCGCTGACGTGGTCGTCGGTGACGCCACCGGTCGACAGGTTGAGCTGAGCGCCGAAGATCAGCGTGTTCAGGTCGCTCGTCCCGTTGCTGAAGATGATCGTGCCCAGGTGGAAGGTGTCGCCCGCGGCGACGTTCGAGAAGCTGTCACCGAGGAACAGCAGGTGGCTGAAGGTGCCGCCCGTGGTGCTGGCGCCCCAGGTCACGTTCGATGACGCGAAGCCCGTGGTGACCGCGGTGGCGGTGTTGTCGAACGGCGTCAGGCTACCGTCGATCGCGACGACGTTGCCCGTCAGCACCGGATTTTGGAAAATCCCGCTCACCGTGCCGGAAAACGGGCCCCCGGCGCTCGCGGCAGACACCACGCCCAGAGAGAGGACAGCGGCCACGCCGATCACAGCGGCGCGCGATACAAAGCTCTTCATGACAGCCCCTAGGTTACAAGCCTCGGCCCGGACACATGACATCCCGAGGCCAGTTATTGACCTGTTAACATCCTCGAAAGCTCTTTGAAATTGGACCAAGTCTTCAGACTGGTCTTACGACTGGTCTTAAGATCCTCCAATTCTTCTTCCTGGATGAGCCCGCGGATTACTTGTCAGTTCCGCCGAAGCTATGCGAAGCTTTCCAGCGACGCAAAGGGGCCGCCTGGGGCCCAGCTGGGGTGGGCTTGTCAGAGGCGCGTAGCGATCGCGAACAGGCCGAGCTGATCCGCGGCCTCTATCGCAGTACGCCGGTCGGGGTCGCGGGGGCCCTGTTCGGCGTCGCGGTGCTCTGCTGGGTGTTGATCTACATCGCCCCGGAGCGCGCGCCGGTCGTCGAGGCCTGGTTCGCGCTCACCCTGGCTTCGGCGGCCTGGCAGCTGATCCTGTGGCGCTGGTATTGGCGCGCGCAGGCGCCGGACAGGGACTGGCGCATTTGGGCTCGCAGGTTCGTCATCGCCAGCCTGGTGGAAGGCGCCCGCTGGGGCGTCGGGTCCATCGTCGTGGCCGCGCCAGGACATGCCGAACAACAGATCTGGGTGTGCATGGTGGTCGCCTGCGCGGCCTCGAGTTCGGTCTCGTCGCTCGGCAGCTATATCCCGGCCTTCTACGCACTCCTCTTCCCGGCCATGGTTCCGTTCACCGTCTGGGGCTTGTTCCAGCACGACCCGCGATACTGGGCCCTGTCGCTCCTGGCCTTCGCGCTGACGGCGTCCATCGCGCTCCTGGGCTACGGGCAAAGTCGGTCCCTGGCCGACGCCCTGCGGCTGCGCTTCGAAAACCTCGACCTCGCCGGGGACCTGCGCCGCGAAAAGGAGCTCGCCGAACAGGCCAGCCTCGCCAAGACTCAGTTCCTGGCCTCGGCCAGCCACGACCTGCGCCAGCCGATCCATGCGCTGGGCATGTTCGTCGCCGCCCTTCGCCGCCGTCCCATGGATCGCGACACCGAACGTATCGGCGGACAGATCTCCGAGACAGTCGCGGCGATGACCGGCTTGTTCGACAGCCTGCTGGACATATCGCAACTGGACGCCGGCGTGGTGCGGTCGTCGCCGCGCACCTTCGCCCTGGACCCGATCATCGACCGTATCTGCCGCGAACAGGCTACGGCCCTGGAGGGCCGCCCGGTGGTCCTGCGGCGGGTTCCCACCTCGGCCCTGGCGCACACCGATCCGATCCTGCTGGAGCGCATGATCCGCAATGTGATCGCCAACGCGGTTCGCCACACGCCGAAGGGGCGCATCCTGGTCGGCTGCCGCAGGGGTGAGCGGATTGCCGTGGAAGTCTGGGACAGCGGCCCGGGCATTGCATCAGAGGACCAGGACAGGGTCTTCGAGGAGTACTACCAGCTCGCCAATCCGGAGCGGGACCGCACCAAGGGGTTGGGTCTCGGACTGGCGATCACGCGCCGGTTGTCCCTGCTGCTCGGCTGCCCGATCACCCTGCGCTCCCAGGTCGGCATCGGGTCAATGTTTCGAATCTCCGCGCCAATGGGTTTAGCCACCGATTTGGTCGACCCGCCGCTCAAATCTGACGAGTTCGCGACCCAGCAAAGCCTGGTGTTCTTCGTCGACGACGAACTGGCGATCCAGCATGGCGCGGCGGATCTGCTGCGAATCTGGGGCTACCGGGTCCTGGCCGCGGGATCGGCCGAAGAGCTGATGGCCAAGGCCGATCCCGGCGAGCGGCCGGACCTGCTGATTTGCGACTGGCGACTGCGCGGCGAAGAGACGGCGCTCGCGGTCGTCGAGCGAGTCCGTCAAGCCTATGGCGCCGACATTCCGACCCTGTTGATCACCGGCGAGACCGCGCCCGGCAAGCTGCGCGAGGCTCACGCGGCTGGTCTTGTCATCCTCAACAAGCCCGTGCCTCCGGGAAAGTTGAGGGCGGCCGTCGCCAACCTGGCCCGGCGTGGGACGGTCAGCCCAGCGGCGGTCCGATGAGGCCGGCCTCGCGCGCCACATAGATGGCTTCCGGACGGCCCGCCGCGGACAGCGCCCGGAAGATGGCGGAGACGTGAGCCTTCACGGTCTTTTCCGACAGCCCGAGCTGGCAGCCGATCCCCCGGTTCGAAAGGCCGTCGCCAAGGCATTGCAGCACCTCGGCCTGTCGCGGAGTCAGGGCGCCGATGGGCGCGCCGCGCGCGGAAGCGGCCCAGGGCGCGCGGGCCGCCGGTTGGTCGTGCAGCACAAGGCCCGGCACGAAGACCTCGCCGTTCAACACCAGCTCGAGCGCCGAGAGCAGGGTCGCCGACGTTGCGGCTTTCGGCACGTAGCCCAGGGCGCCCGCCGCGAAGGCCCGCCGCACCATTTCGGGATCCTCGGCGGCCGATAGCACGATCACCGGTAAGGCCGGACGGGCCTGCCCCAGGGCCGCGAGCGCCTCCATGCCATCCATGCCCGGCAGGTTCAGGTCGAGGAACACAACGTCGAGGTCATCGTGGCGCGCGGCGAGTTCCAGACCCTCGGCGCTGTCCTGGGCCTGCACGACGGAATTCGCCGGGTCGGCGCGCTCCAGGAGCGCGGCGATGCCCTGACGCACCATCGCGTGGTCATCGATGATCAGAATCTTCATCGCACTCTCTTCGGTCCGACTAACATCACTCGCCGAACGACGATCATGCCGCAGAATTGTGGCGGCGTCATAGCAGGTTCCCTCAGGCGGCGAGTCCCTGCAATCGCGCGGCGATCTCGCGGACCCGCTCCGGACCGCCGAGCAGCTGGCGGTTGAGGCCCAGGCGCTTGAACCAGAAGTGCAGGCCCAAGAGGTCGGTGATGCCCATGCCGCCGTGCACCTCAGTCGAGGTCCGCGCCACGAACCGGCCGACCTCCGAGGTCAGCGCCTTGGCGTGCGCGGCGGTCAGCGAGGCCTCTTCCGGCGCCGCCTCGAACGCATAGGCCGCATACCAGACCAGCGACCGGCAAGGCTCGATCTCGGCGGCCATCTCGGCGCACATGTGCTTGACCGCCTGGTAGGAGCCGATCACCCGGCCGAACTGGCGCCGCTCCTTGGCGTAGGCCACGGCCTTCTCCAGCATGGCGTCGCAGGCGCCCAGGCTGTCGGCGGCGATCAGCACCCAGCCCGCGTCGCGTAGCCGTCCAAGCAGCTCCGGCCCGCCGGCCAGCGGCTCGGCGGCCACTCCGTCAAAGCTCAGCTCCGCCAGCCGCCGCGTCTCATCGAGGTTGAGCATCAGGCTGCGGCTCAAGCCCGCCGCGTCGCCGCGCGCCAGATGCAGCCCGCCCTTGGTGTCGGCGACGATGATCAGCCCCGCCGCCATGCCGCCCGGCACGAACAGCGTCTTGCCGCTGAGCTTGCCGCCCTTGGCGGTCACGCCGGCGCCTTCCCGCGCCCCGGCCACCGCCTCGGAGATCGCCACCGCGGCGGTAACCTCGCCGGCCGCCAGCTTCGGCAGCCACTCCGCCTGCTGCGCCGCCGTCCCGCCGCCGATCAGCGCCAGGGGGGCCAGCACCACGCCCATGAACGGCACGGGCGCCACGGCCCGGCCCAGCGCCTCAGACGCCAGCGCCGCGTCCAGCAAAGTCAGGCCCAGGCCGCCGTGCTCCTCGGGGATCACGATGCCCGGCAAGCCGAAGTCGGCGAGCGCGTCCCAGACGTCTTTGGCCGGGTCCTTCAGGTCGTCGGCGAACTTGCGCACGCGGTCCAGCGGACTGGCGTCGCCCAGGGTCCGGGTCAGGCTCTCCTGCAGCATCTTCTGGTCGGTGGTGAGCGCGAAATCCATGGTCAGAGCACCGCCGGCTTGGGCTCGCGCGGCATGCCGAGGCCGCGCTCCGAGATGATGTTCTTCTGGATCTGCGCCGTGCCGCCGCCGATGATCAGGCCCAGGTCGAACATATAGTTCCGCTGCCACGTCCCCCGCGCCCGCAGGTGCGGCCCGTCGTGGTAGAGGATGCCCAGCTCGCCCAGCGCATCGATCGCCAGGGCCGCGACCTGGTGGTTGAGCTCACAGCCCTGCAGCTTGACCACCAACCCGGCCACCCCCACCGGCTCCTGGCTGAGCTGGGCGCTGATCAGGCGCAGGCCGTTGAACTTCATCGCCATCGCCCGGCCCTGCAGCTGCATCAGCCGGTCGCGGAACACCGGGTTGTCGATGATCCGCCGGCCGTCGACGACCTCAGTCTTCATCAGCTCGATAAGCGCGCCGAGCCTGGCCTCCGTCGCGTTCGGATCGCCCAGCATGCCGCGATCGTGCTTCAGCGTCGCGTTGGCCACGAACCAGCCACGGCCGCGCCCGCCGACCACCTGGTCTTGCGCCACCCGCACATCGGTGAAGAACACCTCGTTGAACTCCGCCGAGCCGGTCATGGTCTTCAGCGGCCGCACCTCGATCCCCGGCGTGCTCATCGGGATCAGGATATAGGAGATGCCCTCATGCTTGGCCGCGTCCGGCTCGGTGCGCACCAGGCAGAACATCATCTGGGCCTGGGCCGCCGTACTGGTCCAGATCTTCGACCCCGAGATCAGGAAGTCGCTCCCGTCCTCGACCGCCTTGGTCTGCAGGCTCGCCAGGTCCGACCCCGCGTCGGGCTCCGAATAGCCTTGGCACCAGATGATCTCGCCGCGCAGGGTCGGCCCGATCCAGCGGGTCTTCTGCTCCTCCGAGCCCACTTCCAGCAGCGTCGGAACCAGCATGGAGATGCCCTGGCCGGCCATGCCGCGCGGCGCGCCGGCGGCGATGAACTCTTCGGCGATGATCCGGCTCTTCAGGATGTCAGGCTCTGCGCCGTAGCCGCCGAAGGCCTTGGGGATGGTCCGCGCCGCATAGCCGTGCTCGATCAGCAGCCGCTGCCAGGCGAACACGTCCCTGGCCTGGCCGGCGGAGAAATCGGCCGCGTGCGCCTTGAGGAATCCACGCACGTCGTCGCGGAAGGCCAGCATCTCCGGCGTCGGCGTCAGGTCCATGGCGTTCTCCCTTGCGGCGAAGGGTGGGGCTTTTTGCAGCGCACGCGCAACGGCGCCGCAACGTCACCGCTCGCTGCAAGGCCCACAAAGCGCGCAACCGCGGTGGCCCGCTTGTGTTTAGATGGTCGGGTCACGGGAGGACCACCGATGCGCAAAGCCCTGCTCGCCGCCGCCAGCCTCGGCGCCCTTTCGCTTGCCGGTTGCGGCATGCCTCCCGGCTCCAAGGACCCCTGGGTCGGCTTCGGCCCGAACCCGGTGCTGGCCCCGCCGCAGAAGGCCCTGATCCCTACCGTCGGAGTGCCCAAGGTGGTCGGCTGGGCCGCCGACGCCGCGCCCAAGGCGCCGCCCGGCTTCACCGTCAGCCGCTATGCCGAGGGCCTCGACCATCCGCGCTGGCTCTACGTCTTGCCGAACGGCGATGTCCTGGTCTCCGAGAGCGCGTCGGAGCCCTCGCCCGCCGACAAGTCTAACCAGGGGATCAAGGGTTTCTTCCAGAAGATGCTGATGAAGAACGTCGGCTCGTCCAAGCCCAGCCCCAACCGCATCTTCCTGCTGCGTGACACCGACGGCGACGGGATCGCAGAGAGTCGGATGCTGTTCGCCCAGGGCCTGACCCGCCCGTTCGGGATGACGCTCGCCGCTGGCAAGCTCTACGTCGCCAACGACAACGGGGTGGTCAGCTTCCCCTACGCCGACGGCCAGACCCAGGTCGCCGGCACGGGGACCAAGGTGTTCGACCTGCCCGGCCCGCCGATCAACCACCACTGGACCAAGAACGTCGCCGCCAGCCCCGATGGGCTGAAGCTCTACGCCACGGTCGGCTCCAACTCGAACGTCGGCGACAACGGGATGGAGAACGAGGTCGGCCGCGCGGCGATCTATGAGCACGACATCGCCACCGGCCAGACGCGGATCTTCGCCTCCGGCATCCGCAACCCCAACGGCATCGACTGGGAGCCGGCCACCCACGTCATGTGGACGGTCTCCAACGAGCGCGACGAGATCGGCAACGACCTGCCGCCGGACTTCCTGACCAGCGTCAAGGACGGCGCCTTCTACGGCTGGCCCTACAGCTACTGGGGCCACAACGTCGACGTCCGCGCCAAGCCCGCCAATCCCCAGATGGTGGCCATCGCCACGGCCCCGGACTTCGGCCTGGGCCCGCACACCGCCTCGCTGGGCCTGACCTTCTACACCGCCGACGCCTTCCCGGCGTCCTACAAGGGCGGCGCCTTCATCGGCCAGCACGGCTCGTGGAACCGCAAGCCGCTCAACGGCTACCGCGTGGTGTTCGTACCCTTCGCCGGCGGCCGCCCGCAGAACCGTCCGCAGGCCTTCCTCACGGGTTTCCTCGACAAGCACGACAAGATCCAGGGCAGACCGGTCGGCGTCGCCGTCGACCGCAAGGGCGCCCTGCTGGTCGCCGACGACGTGGGCGGCATCATCTGGCGGGTGACGCCGAGCGCCGCGCCCAAGTGACCTAACCCATGAAGAAGGCGCAGAGCTTGTTGCCGTCCAGGTCGCGGAAATAGGCGCCGTAGAAGTTGTCCATCCGCTGGCCCGGCGGGCCTTCGCAGACCGCGCCGGCCGCCATGGCCGCGGCATGCACCTGATCGACCAACGCCGCCGAGCCGGCGCTCAACGCGACCATCACCCCGTTGCCGACACTTGCGCCCTCACCGTCGAACGGCAGGGTGATGCCCAGCATCGCGCCCCGGTCGGGGCTGCCGTAGTACTGGCTGCGATCGTAGGTCATCGTACGGCGCCCGCCCAGCGGGGCGAGCGCCGCATCGTAAAAGGCCCGGGCGCGCTCGAGGTCGTTCACGCCCAGGGTGGTGTAGCCGATCATCGGCTCAACCCATGTTGAAGACGCAGACCTTGTTGCCGTCCGGATCGCGGAAGTAGGCGCCGTAGAAGGTCGGCATGCGCTGGCCGGGCGGGCCATCGCAGGTCCCGCCGGCCGCCAGCGCGGCGGCATGGGCGGCGTCGACCTGCGGCTTGGTCGCGGCGGGCAGGCCGAACATGGTGCCGTTGCCGACCGTGGCGGGCTGGTCGTCATAGGGCTTGGAGATGGCGATCATGCCGGGCGTCTCCTTGCTGCCGTAGAACTGCATGCGCTCGCCGTTGGCGAAGGTGCGCCGGCCGCCCAGGGGCTCCAGCACGGCGTCATAGAAGGTCTTGGCCCGTTCGAGGTCGTTGGTGCCGATGGTGGCGTAGCCGATCATGGTGGTGCTCCCTGACTTGTCGGGGATCACTCTAACGGGTGACCTGCGCGTCACCGCAAGCGGCGCGTGGACGCCAACCCCGATCTGTCGTCAAGTCTTCGCAAACAAGGGTTCGGGGAGACGGTCATGGGTGCGGGCAGGATCGGCAAGGCGGTCGGATTGGCCCTTATGGGGGTCACTCTCGCCACTTCGGCAATCGCGCAGTCGACGGCCGTCAAGCATGAGGCCTGGGCCGTCCAGGGCCTGACCGCCCCGGCCCAGATGGTCGTCGACCGCTGGGGCGTGCCGCACATCTATGCCGCCAGCGCGCGGGACGCCTTCTTCCTGCAAGGCTACAACGCCGCCCGCGACCGGCTCTGGCAGATCGACCTGTGGCGCAAGCGCGGCCTCGGCCGTCTGTCCGCCAGCCTGGGCCCGGCCTACGTCGCCCAGGACCGCGCCGCGCGGCTACTCCTCTACCGCGGCGACATGGCCACCGAGTGGGCCGCCTACGGAACCGGGGCCCGCGACGCCGTCGAAGCCTTCACCGGCGGGATCAATGCCTATGTGGCCGAGGTTAAGGCCGGCAAGCGCGCCCTGCCCATCGAGTTCAAGCTGACCGCCAGCCAGCCCGAGGCCTGGTCGCCGGAGGACGTGCTGCGGATCCGCAGCCATGCCCTGGTCTCCAACGTCACCTCGGAGGTGGCCCGCGCCCACGTGGTCTGCGCCGGCGGCCTGGCCGCCGACCGGCTGCGCCGCAAGCTGGAGCCCGCTCACACCACAGTCGTCCCCGCCGGCCTCGACCCCTGCGTGGTGCCCGAGGACGTGCTGAAGGACTACCTGCTGGCCACCGCCACCTTGAACCTCGAGGCGCTGGCCACCGGCGGCCGCAAGGCTGAGGCCGATCCGCAGACCAAGCTCGCCGAGGCGATGAGCGCCTATGAGGCGGAGGGCTCCAACAACTGGGTGATCTCGCCCAGCCGCACCGCGACCGGCCGCCCGATCCTGGCCAATGACCCGCACCGCCCGGTCGGCGTGCCCAGCCTGCGCTACATCGCCCACCTGAGCGCGCCCGGCCTCGACATCATCGGCGCGGGCGAACCGGCCCTGCCCGGCGTCTCTTTCGGCCACAACCCCGACATGGCCTGGGGTCTGACCATCTTCTATATCGATCAGGAGGACCTCTACGTCTACGACGCCAAGGGGGACAGCTACCGCTACAAGTCCGCCAATGAGGCGATGAAGGTGGTTCACGAGACCATCGAGGTGAAGGGCGGGCCGCCGGTCGACGTCACCCTCAAATTCACCCGCCACGGCCCGGTGCTGGCCGAGACCCCCAATTCTGGACACGGGGCCCACGCCTTCGCTATCCGCACGGTCTGGAACCTGCCCGGCGCGTCCGGCTATTTCGGCTCGTCCAGGATGTGGCGCGCCAAGTCCTGGGCCGACTTCAAGTCCGGCCAGGAAGCCTGGGGCACACCGCCGCTCAACCTGGTGTTCGCCGACACCGCTGGCGACATCGGCTGGTCGGCCGCCGGCCTTACCCCCAACCGCCCGAACTGGGATGGCCTGATGCCGGTGCCCGGCGACGGCCGCTACGAATGGGCCGGGATGCGCGCCGGCGCCGAGCTGCCGGTCGTCAAGAACCCGCCGCAGGGTTTCTTCGCCACGGCCAACGCCATGAACCTGCCGGACGGCTACGCGCACCCGACGGGCTATGAATGGGCCGACCGCTCGCGGATCACCCGCATCGAGGAGGTGCTGGCCGCAACGCCCAAGGCCACGCTCGCCGACTCCATGGCGCTACAGACCGACAGTCACGACGCCATGTCGCGGCGCGCCATCGCGCTCCTGAAGGGCATCTCCTCGCCAGATCCCGACGTCGCCAAGGTGCTCGGCCTGCTGAAGGCCTGGGACAATGACGAGACCACCGGCAGCGTCGCCGCGTCGATCTACCAGGTCTGGATCACCAACCATCTGGGCAAGACGGTGACCAACGTCGCCACCCCGGAGAAGGCCCGGCTCCTGGTCGGCTCCGGCTCCCTGGACGCGGTGATCACCTACCTGGAGACGCCGGAAGCGGCGCCGGGCCGCGATGTCCTGCTGCTCGCCAGCCTGGGCGCCGCCGTCGCCGAGCTGAATCATCGCCTGGGCCCCGACATGACCCTGTGGACCTGGGGCCGCCTGCACCACGCCCGCTTCGAGCCCGCCGCCGCGGTCCTCGCCGACACCCAGCTCGCCGAGCAGATGGCCACCGGCCCGCTGCAGATCCCCGGCTCCGCACAGAGCCCGCGCGCCGCCACCTATCGCCCGCTCGACTTCACCCAGACCGCCGGCGCCTCGGTGCGGCTGGTGATGGATGTCGGCGCCTGGGACAACTCGCGCGCCGTCAACACCCCCGGCCAGTCCGGCGACCCGTTCAGCACCCACTACCGCGACCTCTTCGCGCTTTGGGCGACCGGCGCCTACATCCCGCTCGACTACAGCCGCGCCGCCATCGACCGCGACGCTGAGCTGGTGGTCGAGCTGACGCCCGCGAAATAAAGCGCCTGCCCTAGACCCGCCCGGTCACCGGGATCAGCGCGCCGGTCACCGCCCGCGCCTCTTCGCTGGCCAGGAACAGCATCACCGCGGCCAGGTCGGCCGGCGCGACCCAGTCGGCAAACTTCGCCTTGGGCATGTCGGCGCGGTTGGTCGGGGTGTCGAGGATCGAGGGCAGTACGGCGTTGACCGTCACCCCGTCGCCCTTCAACTCCTCAGAGAGCGCCTGGGTCAGGGCGTGCACCCCGGCCTTCGACGCCGCATAGGGCCCCATTCCCATCGCCGCCTT
>JBBQTP010000084.1:0-17672 GCA_038213205.1 Caulobacterales bacterium | reverse complement strand
CGGGCGGGTTCTGGAGACCAGCCTCGGCTACTACATCATCCCGCTGCTCGCCATGGCGGCCGGGGCGCTGATCTTCCACGAGCGCATCGACCGCCTGGGCGCGCTGGCGATCGCGCTGGCGGGCCTTGGCGTCGCGCTGCAGGCTCTGGCGGTCGGTCGCCTGCCGCTGGTCTCGCTGGCGCTGGCGCTCAGCTTCGGCCTCTATGGGATCGTGCGCAAACGCGTCGCGGCCTCGGCCCAGACCGGCCTGTTGATCGAGTGTCTGCTGCTGGCCGGACCGGGCCTGGCCTATGTGCTGTGGCTGCAGGCCGGGCATGGCGGCCACCTCGGCGCGAGCCTGCCGGCCACCGGCTGGCTACTGTTCTGCGGGCCGGTGACCGCCGTACCGCTCATGCTCTTCTCCTGGGCGGCTCGTCGCATCCCGCTGTCGTTCATGGGCTTCCTGCAGTTCATCGGGCCGACGATCGGGTTTGCTATCGGGGTTAGCCAGGGTGAGCCGTTCACGCCGCTTCGCGCCGCATCCTTCGTGTTCATCTGGGGCGGTGCGGCGGTCTTCGCCTTTGGCGCCTGGCGCAGGACCCGCAACATCGCGCTCTCCACTTCGGCGGCCTGATCGCGGGCCGCTCACCGCCATGCTCTTGGCGGGAGGATTGATCGCCGCGGCCGGTCCGGCCCCGGCCATCACGCCGGATCCGTCCCAAGCCGCCCAGGTCTTCGCCCGCCAGACCCTGGCCGTCACCGACCGCGTCCACCTGATCTACAAGCCCGACGCCGTGACCCCACCCTTCGAGGGCAATGTGGTGGTGATCGAGCAGGCCCAGGGGCTGGTTGTGGTCGACGCCGGCGGCTCGCCCGCGTCCGGCCAGGCGGTGGTGGCGGAGATCCGCAGGATTTCGAAGCAGCCCGTCCGTTTCCTGATCTACACCCACTACCACGGCGACCATAACCTCGGGGCCGGCGCCTTCCGCGCGGCTTGGCCAGGCATGGTCATCGTCTCAACCGTCAAGACGCGGGAGAACATGACCAGCGCCCCGATGGCCTATGTGGCGACCTACGCGAAGTCCTACGGCGAGATGGCCGACATGGGGGCCAAGGCCGCGGCCGACCCCAAGGTTCCGGAGGGCGCGCGCGCCGGCTGGGCCCGCACCGCCAAGGCCGGCCCCGGCATGGTGGCGGGCTATGCGAAGCTCACCGTCTACCCCGCCGACCTGACCTTCACCGATCGGCTGACCCTGCCCGACGCCGTCGCGCCGGTGGAGGTGCTGTTCTTAGGAAGAGGCAACACCGACGGGGACGCGGTGATCTGGGGGCCCAGGCAGCGGGTGCTGGCCTCCGGTGATCTGGTCGTGGCCCCGGTTCCCTACGCGGCCCACACCTACCCCGGCGAATGGATCGCCACTCTGAGGGCGCTGGAGGCCTTCGACTTCGCCTATCTGGTCCCGGGCCACGGGCCGATGATGACCGACCGGGCTTATGTGGATCGGCTGATCGCCGCCCTGCAGACCGTACGCGATCAGGTGGGGCCGCTGGCCCGCGCCGACGTGCCGCTCGACGAGGTCAGGAAACGCATCGACCTGAAAGCCATGCAGGCCGGCTTCACCGGCGGCGACGCCTGGCTGAAGACCCTGATCGGCGCGGTGTTCACCGGCGACCTGGTGGCCAACGCCTACAAGGAAGCCCGCGGCGAAATGGTGATTCAGGGAAAAGGCTGAAGGCCCCAAAAAATTCAAGGGTCGGGAATAATCCCGAACCACCCTGCGTCTTGTCCCGTGAAACCCGGAGACAAGACGATGGAACATGCACCCCACAGACGCCGCTTCCTGGAATGCATGGGCTGGGCCGGAACCGGCCTGCTGTGGACCGCCGGCGGCGGTGTGATGAGCTCCATCACCCTCGACCAGGCGGCCGCGGCGACCAGGAAGGCCGGCGTGAAGCCGTTCAGCTTCCTGCAGGTGTCCGACAGCCACATCGGTTTCACCAAGGACCCCAACCCGAACGCCCGGGCGACCTTCCGTGAGGCGGTGGCGAAGATCCACGCCATGGCCGACAAGCCGGACTTCATCATTCACACCGGCGACATCACCCAGCTCTCCAAGCCCCAGGAGTTCGATGATGCTGACCAGATTCTGAGAGAGGCCGGCCTTCCGGTTTTCCACGTGCCCGGCGAGCACGACATGCTCGATGAGGCGAACGGCCAAGCCTACCTCGACCGCTACGGCAAGGGCACGCTCGGCGACGGCTGGTACAGCTTCGACCACAACGGCGTGCACTTTGTGGGCCTGATCAACGTGAAGGCGCTGAAGGCCGGCGGCATGGGCTCGTTCGGCGGGCCGCAGCTCGAATGGCTGAAGGCCGACCTGGCCGGCCGGTCGGCCTCGACGCCGATCGTGGTCTTCACCCACGTGCCCATGTGGACGGTCTACGAGCAATGGGGCTGGGGCACCGACGACGCCGGCCAGGCGCTGGCCATGCTCGCCCGGTTCGGATCGGTGACCGTTCTGAACGGCCACATCCATCAGGTGCTGCAGAAGGTTGAGGGCAATGTCGCCTTCCACACGGCGCGCTCCACCGCCTTCCCGCAGCCGGCGCCCGGCCAAGGTTCCGCGCCTGGCCCGCTCAAGGTCCCGGCCGGCGACCTTCGCCGCGCGCTTGGCGTGCGTACCGTCAGCGTCGTGCGCGGCCAAAGCGCGCTGGCCGTAATCGACACCAACCTTGCCTCCTGATCTCCAACCTCAGTTCGAAGAGCCTCCCACCAATGTTCGAGATCCTGATCCGCCGCATCCCGTCCGCGGCGGCGGCTGCCCTGGCAGCCGTGACGCTCGGCGCCGCCGCACCGGCGCCGAGCGTCATACCGCCCTCGGCGGCGCCTGCCATGGGGGCCGCGACGATCACCATCGGCAACTTCACCTTCGGACCGGAGGTCGCGACCGTTCCGGTCGGCGCCACCGTCACCTGGGTGAACGGCGACGACATCCCCCACAACATCGTGGCCGTGGAGAAGTCGTTTAAGTCCAAGGTGCTGGACACCGACGACCGGTTCTCCTTCACCTTCTCCAAGGCGGGGACGTATGAGTATTTCTGCTCCATCCATCCGCACATGACCGGCAAGGTCGTAGTCAAGGCGCCCTGAGGTTCCCACGCGAGGCATGACCGGCCGCATTCTTCCCTTCGGACCACGCCTGGCGCCGGCGGCTGAGCCGCTGGCCCCGACGCGGGGCCGTGCGGCCGGTGATCCCGACAGTGCGCCGCTGAGCCCGGAGGATAAGGCGCGGTTCCGCCGCCTGGTGCTGCCGCACATGGATAGCGCCTTCAACTTCGCCCGCTACCTCTGCCGTGACGCGACTCTGGCCGAGGATCTGGTGCAGGACGCGTTCTTGCGCGCATTCCGCGGCTTCCGGGGGTTCCGCGGCGGCGATCCGCGCGCCTGGCTGTTCGCTATCGTGCGCTCCAGCCACCTGACCTGGGTCCGCAGTCCCGGCGCGCGGCTGCAGGCGGTTCCCGACGACATCGAACAGACCCCCGCCGACGACGACACCCCCGAGGCGGCCCTGGTTCGCCAGAGCGAAGTCGACACGGTGCGCGGCGCTATCGCCTCTCTGCCCGAGCCGTTCCGCGAGACCCTGGTGCTGCGCGAGCTCGAGGACCTCAGCTACCGCGAGATCGCCGAGGTGACCGGCGCGCCGATCGGCACGGTGATGTCGCGGCTAGCCCGCGCACGACAGATGCTGCTGGCCGCCTTGCCCCCCGTCTGGCCTGGCGATGAGGATCAGCCATGAGCGCCTGCCCCGACAAGGAAGCCCTGCTGCACGGCCTGCTGGACGGCGAGCTCGACGCCGCCAACGCCCAGGCCTTCGAGGCCCACCTGAAGACCTGCCCCGGCTGCGCGGCGACGTTCGGTGAGCAGCAGATGCTGAAAGCGCGGATTGCCGCGCCCGGTATCGCGTGGCGCGCGCCGGACAGCCTGCGCGCGCAGGTCGAAACCATGACCGCGCCGGCGCCCGAGCCGCGCCGGCCGCTGCGCCGCGCCGCGCCCTGGGCCTTGAGCGGAGTCTTTGCGGCCCTCGCCGCGACCTTCGCCGTCATGGTCGCCCAGCCGAGCCTCGTGGGCCTCGCGATCCCCTCGTCGGCGATGGCGGGCCTGGAGGACGAGCTGGTGGCCAGCCATGTACGCTCGACGCTGGCCGAGCATTTGGTCGACGTGCAGACCTCCGACCGCCATGTGGTCAAGCCGTGGTTCAATGGCCGCGTGGACTTCGCCCCGCCGGTGATCGACCTGATCGACCAGGGCTTCCCCCTGGCCGGCGGGCGGCTGGACTACATCGACCATCGCGTGGTCGCCGCCCTGGTCTACCGGCGTAATCGCCACGTCGTGAACCTGTTCGTCTGGCCATCCAGGGGTGGGGGCGGTGAGCCTGACGCTGTGGTGCGCGGGGGCTATTCGGTCGCCCACTGGACGTCGCGCGGCCTGGAGTTCTGGGCGGTCTCCGACATCGAGGCCAAGGACCTCAGGAGCTTCGAACAGGCCTTCCAGACCCACGCCCCGAGCTAGCCTTCAGAGGGCGGCGTAGGCCGTTTCGATCAGGGTCTTGGGCCGGCGGTCGCCCAGCAGGTCGGTGGACTGCTTGTTCATGACATAGGCGCCGCCGAGCTTCCGCTCCGGGTCGGTGAAGCCACAGGAGCCGCCCCAGCCGGAATGGCCGAAGGTCTGGTTTCCGGGGCCCCAGGGATGCACCGCCTCGTTGCGCATGAAGCCGGCCGCCCAGTTCATCTCGAACGGCAGCACCAGGTCCTGGCCGCGGATTCGCATGCGCGACGCCTCGGTGATCAGCGCCGGCGAAAGGATGTCCTCGCCGTCCAGCCAGCCGTCGTTGGCCAGCGCCCCCATCAGCCGGGCGAGCGCCAGCGCCGTGCAGTGGCCGTTGGCCGAGGGGATTTCCATTCGCCGCCAGTCCGCCTGGCCGCGGCCGGCCGGTGAGGACCACGGCGTCAAGAACGCTGCGACCGTCCCGGCATTGTGTTCGCCAAACTGCGGCAGGGCGCTCGGCCGCTGCAGGTCGGCGACCCGGGCGAACTCCGAGTCCGGCAGGCCGATCCACAGGTCCAGCCCGAACGGCTCGGCCAGGTCCTCGCGCAAAGCCGTCCCCATGGTCCGGCCCTCGACGCGGCGGAACACCTCGCCCGCCAGATAGCCGAAGGTGATCGGGTGATAGCCGCTGGCCGTCCCCGGCGGCCAGAGCGGCGCCATCGCCGCCAGCCGGGCGCAGATAGCGTCCCAGTCGAACCACTCAACAGGGTCCATCTTGTCCGGGAAGCCGGAGAGGCCGCCCTGGTGCGACAGAAGTTGTTCGACGGTGATGGAATCTTTCCCGGCCGCCGCGAACTCGGGCCAGACCGAGGCGACCGTCTGGCCGTAGTCGAGTTTGCCCTGATCGACGAGGCGGGCCATCAGCAGGGCGGCGATCGCCTTGGTGGTGGAGAACACCGGGGTCAGGGTCGCCTCATCGAAGGCCCGCGTGCGGGCGCGGTCAGCGTGGCCGGCCCACACGTCGAGGACAACCTCGCCCGCCTCCACCAGGGTGAAGCGCGCGCCCAACTCCTCGCCGGCCGCGAAACTGGCGGCGAAGGCGTCCTTCACCGCCGCGAAGCGGGCAGGGGCGTGGCCGGCGATCTCGACCATGTCGGTCCTCTGGGGCGGTCCTGCGAAAGGTCAGAGCCGCTCTATACGCAGGGGCGCGGTCGGGTGCACCAGGCGTTCGCCCAACGCCACGATGGGAAGTTCCGGCGCGTTCCAGACCTGGCAGGCCAGGACCGCTTCGCTCGCCGCCCGGGCGGCCCGCTCGGCGGCGGCCAACGGAGCCATGCCCTCGATCAGCCCCGCCCCGAAACTGGCGGTGACCAGGTCGCCGGTGCCGCTCGGGGCGCGCGGCAGGCGGGGGTGGGCGAACAGTGTGGCTTCGTCCGCCTCGACACAGATCAGGCCGATCTCGCCGGGGTGGGCCGGCGCTGAGGTGATCAGGGCAGGTGGGCCCAGGGTGCGGGCCGCGGCGATCGCGCTGGCTGCGTCACCGATCTCGCGGCGCGCCAGATGGCTGAGCTCCCAGAGGTTCGGCGTGATCCAGTCGGCGAGCGGCACCAGCCGTGTGGCCACGCCCTCGGCCACCTCCGGCCGCACGTAGAGCCCCTTGGGCGCGTCGCCGAGGATCGGATCGACGATCACCACCGGCGCCCGTTCGGAGGCCGTCTTGATCCGGGTCAGCACGCCGGCGGCGATCTCCACCTGCTCGGCGGAGGAGAAATGGCCGGTGATCACCAGATCGACCATGCCGAACAGGGCGTCGGCCTCGATGTCGGCCAGCATGCGCGCGAACAGCTCGGCCGGGGTCACCTGGCCTTGCGAGCCCTTGGCGGGATTGCGGCCGATCATCACTGTCGGCACCAGCACCGGATCGATCTTGTGGGCGGCCAGCACAAATTGCTGGGCGGCCCCGCCGATCCGGCTGGCGGCGACGAAGGAGGAAAGGATCAGGGCGAGCGGCATGGCGGGGCTAGCTCAGGCGCCCAAATCCTTCCCTATTCGTAAACGAACGCGGTGAACCCGCGGTTAGTACCGGTAGTGCTCCGGCTTGAACGGGCCCTCGGTGGTCACGCCGATATATTCGGCCTGGTCCTTGGAGAGCTTGGTCAATTTCGCACCCAGTTTGGCCAAGTGCAGCATGGCCACCTTCTCGTCGAGGTGCTTGGGCAAGGTGTAGACCTGGGTCTGGTAGCGCCCGCCGTTTTGCCACAACTCGATCTGCGCCAGGGTCTGGTTGGTGAAGCTGGCGCTCATCACGAAGCTCGGGTGGCCGGTGGCGTTGCCGAGGTTCACCAGGCGGCCTTCCGACAGCACGATGATCTTCTTGCCGTCCGGGAACTCCACGTGGTGGACCTGTGGCTTGATCTCGTCCCACTTGAAGTTGCGCAGGCCGGCGATCTGAATCTCGCTATCGAAGTGACCGATGTTGCAGACGATGGCGTTGTTCTTCATCGCCCGCATGTGATCGACGGTCAGCACGTCCTTGTTGCCCGTGGCGGTGCAGAAGATGTCGGCCTTGTCGGCGACGTCTTCCATGGTGACCACCTCGTAGCCTTCCATGGCCGCCTGCAGGGCGCAGATCGGGTCGACCTCGGTGACCATCACCCGCGCGCCCCCGTTGCGTAAGCTGGCCGCCGAGCCCTTGCCGACGTCGCCATAGCCCAGGACCACGGCCACCTTGCCGGCCAGCATCACGTCGGTGCCGCGGCGGATGGCGTCGACTAGGCTCTCGCGGCAGCCGTAGAGGTTGTCGAACTTGGACTTGGTGACGCTGTCGTTGACGTTGATCGCCGGGAACGGCAACTCGCCGCGCTCGGCCATCTGGTAGAGGCGGTGAACACCCGTGGTGGTCTCTTCGGAGACGCCCTTGATGGCGTCGCGGATCGCCGAGTAGAAGCCGGGCTTCTCTTTCAGGTAGCGCTTCATCACCGTGTAGAGCGCCTCTTCCTCCTCATTCTGCGGGCTATTCAGGATCGACGGATCCTTCTCGGCCTTCGGTCCCAGCACGCAGAGCAGGGTGGCGTCGCCGCCATCGTCAAGGATCAGGTTCGGATAGCCGCCGTCGGACCATTCGAAGATCTTATGGGCGTATTCCCAGTACTCGATCAGGGTCTCGCCCTTGATGGCGAACACCGGGGTGCCGGTCACCGCAATGGCGGCCGCCGCGTGGTCCTGGGTCGAGAAGATGTTGCACGACGCCCAGCGCACATCGGCGCCCAGGGCCTGCAGGGTCTCGATCAGCACGGCCGTCTGGATGGTCATGTGCAGGGAGCCGGCGATGCGGGCCTCCTTCAGTGGCTGGTCCTTGCCGAACTCGGCGCGCACGGCCATCAGGCCCGGCATCTCGGTCTCGGCGATGTCGATTTCCTTGCGGCCCCAGGCGGCCAGGGCGATGTCCTTGACGATGTAGTCGGTCATTTCAGTCCCACTGAAGAAGATAGAGGGGCGAGGGGGAATTGGGTTGGCGGCTCTATAGCCGCGCCCACTTCGCGAGGCAACAAACATATAAAGACATCTTTATGTGCTCCAGAAAGACTCCGCGGCCGCCAGCCGGCCGAGCGCCTTGGCGGCGCGCTGAATGCGCTTCGGCCGGCCCGCCGTGCGCAGGCCGAGCAGCTCGCCCGCTGCAAAGGCGGCTTCGGGGGGCAAGGCGAGCGCGGCGATCAGGGGCGCGGCCGTCGCCAAGTCGTTGAGTTCGCCGAGTTCGGTCTGCAGGTCCTTCACCGGGACGGTGAAGGCCTCGACGCGTTTGGCGCTGTAGAGGCTCGCGAACGCGTCGCCGGCATAGCGCAGCTTCTTGGCGGCGATGCGCAGGCTATGCAGGGCCTGGTCGTCGGCCCCGGCCACGTCGCGCCCAAGCTTCAGCACCTTGCGCCGCCGCGCCTTCAGAGCGTCACGAGCGAAGCGGTCCGCGGGAGCGCGCGCCACGTGGCCGAGCCGCCAGGCGCCGATCTCCATCCATTCGGCGGCGTCGATCATCAGGCTGCGGAACCGCGCGGAGGCGACCGTGCGCAACACGTCGGCGCGCGCCCGGTCGCGCTCGGCGTCGATCAGGCTGCGGAGGCTGGCGAGCCCGGCGGCGGGACCTTGCAGCTCGGCGTCGGCGTTCGCCAGGCCCTCGCTGTAGACGTCCAGATTGCGGACCTCGTCGCAGGCGTGGCTTAGCCATTCGAGGTCGGCCTTGACCGCCGACCGCCCCGCACCCTCGGTCGCGGCTTTGAAGGTGGTGAGCGCGCTGCGGAACCGCCGAGCGCCCACGCGCAGCTGGTGCACGGCCTCGGGCGTTGGATCCTCGCGCAGCAGGGCGGCGTTGGCGGCGACCTGGGCCAGGGCCTTGCGGGCCACCGCCTGGAACGCCTCGCCGACGGTCTCGCCGCCCTTCAGCACGATAGCCGTACTCTTGCGCGGACCTGGACCGGCGCCGGAGACCAGCGCCTGGCCCCGCGCCGCTTTGGTATCGAACGACAGGTAGAGCGGCGCGGCCTCGCCAAGCATTCGGGCCAGGGTGAAGAGGGCGCTGGGCGACCCGGACTTCAGTTCCAGCTCGACCTCGCAGATCGGCGCCGAGGCGTCGCCGCCGACCACCTCGCCCTGGTCCAGCGCCAGCTCGATTTCGGCGCTCTCGTGGCGGACCAGCCGCTGGCGGCGGCTGACGCGGACATTGAAGGCCGGCTTCAGGCTGGACCCGGCCGGCATCAGGTCGGGCAGAGGCCCAAGGCCCGGATCGGGGGCCAAGCCTTCGATCGCCGCCTCATGTTCTTCGCGCGCCAGGCCCTCGCCGCGCTTGAGGGTCTGTACTCGCCGCCCCTTGCTTTCGCGCACCCGCAGCGAGGCGCCCGCCTTCTGCAGGGCCAGGTCGGGGGTGTCGAAGTAGACGCTGATCAGCTCGGCGGCGGCGTCATCGCCCGGCGGCGCGGCGGCCAGCACGGCGGCCAGATCGTCCGGCCCGCAGGCGAACTTCAGTTCCACCTCTTGATCGGGGGGCATGGCGCCTCTCCGCGGCTTTCCGTCGCCTGCATAACACTCCAGGACGCCAAAGGTCCTACGCGCTCGAAAATTGACCCGCCCCCGCGCTGGGCAAGTCCGGCCGCTGGGCAGAAACGCCACCGCAAACCTTGCCGGGGCGAGCCCCGCGGGCACCTCGACGCCGAAGCGACCCCGCGTTGCATGCGGCTTGCAGGGGCAGCGCCGGCTCCCTGGAGACCGCAATGCAAATCCTTACCGCCGCCGCCAATCTGTACGCCTCGCCAGCGCCGCCAGCCTCGCCGGGCCTGACGCCTGCCAAGGCCAACACCGCGGTGCAAGATTTCCTGGCCTACCAGCACATGACGCCAGCCGAGAAGATGCGCGCCGCCATTCTGGGCTCCATGGGCCTGACCGAGGACGCGTTGAAGGGTATGGACCCCAAGGAGCGCCAGAAGATCGAGGACAAGATCAAGGCGCTGATCCGCCAGCAGGTCGAGCAGTCGGTGGAAAAGAAGACCGGCGTGGCCGTCGATATGAAGGTCTGAGGCGCGGCGAGCATCAGCCCCCGTCGGCTTCGGCCTAGCCCCAACGTCCTCGGGTCACTATCTGCGGGGTGCGGAGGGGCGGGTTTGTCGACAATCATTTCAGTAGAGGGTCTCTCGAAGACCTACGCCGGCGGCTTTCAAGCGCTGAAGGACGTCAGCCTGACCATCGAGAAGGGCGAGATTTTCGCCCTGCTCGGGCCCAACGGGGCGGGCAAGACCACGCTGATCGGGATCACCTGCGGCATCGTCAATCCGACCTCGGGGCGCGTGCTCGCCGACGGCCATGACGTGGTCAAGGACTACCGCGCAGCCCGCCAGAAGATCGGCCTGGTGCCCCAGGAGCTCTCGACGGACGCCTTCGAGACGGTATGGGCCACCGTCAACTTCAGCCGCGGTCTGTTCGGCAAGCCGCCCAGCCAGGCCTACGTCGAGCAGGTGCTTCGCCAACTCTCCCTGTGGGACAAGAAGGACTCCAAGATCATGACGCTCTCGGGCGGCATGAAGCGCCGGGTGATGATCGCCAAGGCGCTCTCCCACGAGCCGCAGATTCTGTTCCTCGACGAGCCCTCCGCGGGCGTCGACGTCGAGCTGCGCCGCGACATGTGGGAGATGGTCCGGGGCCTGCGGGCGAGCGGCGTGACCATCATCCTGACAACCCACTACATCGAAGAGGCCGAGGAGATGGCCGACCGGATCGGGGTGATCACCAACGGCGAGCTGATCATCGTCGAGGAAAAGGCTGCCCTGATGCGCAAGCTCGGCAAGAAGCAGCTGACCTTGCACCTGCAGGAGCCGCTGAAGGCGGTGCCGGCCGGCCTGACGCAGTATGCGCTCAGCCTGGAGAACGGCGGGGCGGACCTGGTCTATTCCTTCGACGCCCAGGCGGCGGACACCGGCATCGCCCAGCTGCTGCGAGAGCTTTCCAAAAAAGGCGTCGACTTCAAGGACCTGCAGACCCAGCAGAGCTCGCTTGAGGAGATCTTCGTCACCCTGGTGCGCGGAGCCGCGGCATGAACCCGCACGCGATCCAGGCCATCTACCGTTTCGAGATGGCGCGCACCTTCCGGACCATCGTCCAGTCGATCGCGGCGCCGGTGATCACCACCTCGCTCTATTTCATCGTCTTCGGCGCGGCGATCGGCTCGCGGATGAAGGCGGTGGACGGCGTCACCTACGGCGCCTTCATCGTACCGGGCCTGATCATGCTGTCGATCCTGACCGAGAGCATCTCCAACGGCTCGTTCGGCATCTACATGCCCAAGTGGTCAGGCACGATCTACGAGATGCTGTCAGCGCCGGTTTCGGCGGTTGAGATCCTGCTGGGCTACGTCGGCGCGGCGGCCTCCAAGGCGGTGATGCTGGGCCTGATCATCCTGGCGACGGCGCGGCTGTTCGTGCCGTTCGGGATCGCGCACCCGGTCTGGGCCCTGGCCTTCCTGGTGCTGACCTCGGTGACCTTCAGTCTGTTCGGCTTCATCATCGGCATCTGGGCCGACAGTTTCGAGAAGCTATCGATCATTCCCTTGATGGTGGTGACGCCGCTGACCTTCCTCGGCGGCAGCTTCTATTCGATCAGCATGCTGCCGGCCTTCTGGGGCAGGGTCGCCCTGTTCAACCCGGTGGTCTACCTGGTCTCGGGCTTCCGCTGGAGCTTCTACGGGGTCTCCGACGTCGGCGTCGGCATCAGCCTGGGAATGACGCTGATCTTCATGCTGATTTGCCTGACGGCGGTCTGGTGGATTTTCAGGACCGGCTGGCGACTGAAGACGTAACAAATATCCGCTCACCCCGGCTTTCGCCGGGATGAGCGGTGTTGAATTTACTCATCCTCGTCGAACTTGGCGCTGACCAGGGCTTCGAGGGCGGCGACGGCGGCTTCGGCCTCTGCCCCCTCGGCCTCGATCGCGATGCAGCAGCCGGGGCCGGCGGCCAGCATCATCAGGCCCATGATCGAGCGGGCATCGACGGTCTGGCCGTCCTTGGTGACCCGGACCTCGGCGTCGAAGGTCGAGGCCATCTTCACGAATTTTGCGGAGGCGCGGGCGTGCAGGCCGCGCTTGTTGACGATGTCGACGGTGCGGGTGGCCGCGCCTTCGCTCATGCCTGCCACCAGGGGGGCCTCACTTCTCGCCGGCCAGAACGTAGGAGGCGACGGAGATGTATTTGCGGCCGGCTTCCTGGGCGCAGGCCACGGCCTCCTCCAGGCTCTGGCGGCCGCGGACGCTGGCCAGCTTGATCAGCATCGGCAGGTTGAGGCCGGCGATCACCTCGGCCTTGGTCTGCTCCATCACCGAGATGGCCAGGTTGGACGGGGTGCCGCCGAACATGTCGGTCAGCAGGATCACGCCGGCGCCGGTGTCGACGCGGCCGCAGGCGGCCAGGATGTCCTTGCGCCGCCGCTCCATGTCATCTTCCGGCCCGATGCAGATGGCCTCGACCGCGGCCTGTGGCCCCACAACATGCTCCATGGCGAAGACGAACTCTTCCGCCAGACGACCGTGCGTAACGATCACGAGCCCGATCATGCTCCGAGCCCGATCATGCAAACTCTTCCAAGGGTATCCCCACCCGACGCGGCAAATCCCGTCCCGCGAGCCGTGCTAAATACGCCTGTTGCCCGCCTCGTCAAAGTGGCTGAGCGCGCGTCGTAGTTTCGCAGGCGCCGAGGCCTCGCGGGGATCGAGGGTGATCAGCGGGAGGGAAACCCCCAGATGCTCGGTGAACTGAGGTTCGGGAATGCGCTCCGGCGTGCCGCAGCGAACCGCCAGAACGACCTCCGCGAAGGCCAGGTGAGGCTCGGTGACCACGTGCAGGCCGCGCACCTCGAGCCGCCCGGCCAGGGCTGGCGGACCCCGGCCGAACAGTCGCCCGCCCGAGACCCACAGCTCGACCCGGTCGTCGGCCACGAGGCGGAAGCCCAGGTCCAGCGCCCGCAACGCCAGGTCGCTCTTGCCCGCGCCGGACGAGCCCTCGATCAGCACGCCGCGCCAGTATTGCCGGTGGAGAAGCGCGATCAGGCCGCCGTGTAGGATCAAAGCTTGGCTTCCGGCAGGGTCAGGATGAACAGCGCGCCGATCGCCTGGCCGTCCGCGCCCAGGCGGTTCTCGGCGTGCAGGGTCCCGCCGTGCGCCTCGGCGATCTGGCGCGCGATGGAGAGGCCGAGGCCCGAGTTGCCGCCGAACGCCGCGCCCTTCGGCCGCGAGGTGTAGAAGCGCTCGAACACCGTCTCCAGGTTCTCAGCCGGGATCCCCGGGCCGGCGTCAGCCACGGTGACGATGGCCTGATCGCGCACCCGCAGCAGGGTGATCATCACCTCGCCGCGCGGCGGGCTGAACGAGCGGGCGTTGTCGATCAGATTGCGGAACACCTGGCTGAGGGGGCCCTCGCGGCCGGAGACCTTCACCGGCTGCTGGCTGCCCGGCGGCTTGTAGGCGACCGTGACCTCACCCGGCTTGGCGGTCACCTGGTAGAGGCCGACGATGTCGGCGATCAACTGTTCCAGGTCGACCATGCGCGGGGTGTCGCGCGACAGCTCGGCGTCCAGGCGCGAGGCGTTGGAGATGTCGGTGACCAGGCGGTCGAGCCGCTGGACGTCGTTCTTGAGGATGCCGAGCAGCCGCTCGCGGGCCGCCGGATCGGTGATCAGGTCGAGGGTCTCCACCGCCGAACGCAGTGAGGTCAGCGGGTTCTTGATCTCGTGCGCCACATCGGCGGCGAAGCTCTCGATGGCGTCCATGCGCTCGGACAGCGACTGGGTCATGGCCTCCAAGCTGCGGGTCAGGTCGCCGAGTTCGTCGTCGCGTTTCGCAAGGTCGGGCAGCGATATGGCGCGGGCTCCAGCCAGACGCACCTGGTCGGCGGCGCGGGCCAGGCGTCGCACCGGCTGGGCGATCAGCTGGGTCAGCAGCAGGGACGAGGCCAGGGTCACGGCGATGGCGATCAGGATGAAGGGCACCAGGGCCAGCCGCTCGCGGGCGATGATCTCGTCAACGTCACTTGCCTCCAGGGTCAGGACGCCCAGCACCTGTTGCACGTGCTGGATGGGGATCGACACCGAGACGACGCGGCGGCCGTCTTCGCGGCGGCGCATATTGGCCCAGTGCTGGCCGCCCAGCGCGTGGTCGACCTCTGCCCGGAGCGCCCGGCGAGCCTCTTTCGCGGGGACCGAGGAGGGCTCACCGGTCGGGCCGGTGAGGTTGCGCTGGTCGCGCTTGCGGGCGGCCGGCAGGACCTGGGACTCCACCCGGTCGGCGATCCATTCAGAATCGGCCACCACCTGGCCCTGGGCGTCGAACAGCCGGGCCCGCTGGGTCTTGGGGCTGGCCAGGATCTGCAGGATGTCGCCCGCGTCGCTGGGGTTCATCGCCGGCTCCGGGTCGCCCACCGTCGCCACCCGGTCGATCAGGGTGGCCATCAGTTCGCCCTGGGTGGTCAGGCTGTCGATCCGCGCGTTGACCAGGCCGCGGCGCAGCTCGTTCAGCACCAAGGCGCCGGCGATCAGCACCGCCAGGCCCAGCACATTCAGGGCGATGATCAGCCGGCCGAGGCGGGTGCCCGGCAGCCGAAGTCGCCGCGAGGCCCCCCGCTCAGAGGGCTTCACGCGCTCAGGTTTCGCGGTATCGGTAGCCGACGCCATAGAGGGTTTCGATCGCGTCGAATTCGGGGTCAACGTCGCGGAACTTCTTGCGCATGCGCTTGATATGGCTGTCGATGGTGCGGTCGTCGACGTACACCTGATCGTCGTAGGCGGCGTCCATCAGATTGTCGCGGCTCTTCACGAAGCCGGGCCGTTGCGCCAGCGATTGCAGCAGCAGGAACTCGGTGACGGTGAGCTTCACCGGCTTGCCTTCCCACAGGCAGTCGTGGCGGGCCGGATCGAGGGTAAGCTTGCCGCGCTTGATGGCCCGCGCGCCCGCATCGGCGCCGGGCGCGGCCGCGGGCTCCTCGCCCTCGATCCCGGCGCGGCGCAGCACCGCTTTCACCCGCTCGATCAGCAGCCGCTGGCTGAACGGCTTGTGCATGTAGTCGTCGGCG
Source organism: Caulobacterales bacterium (assembly GCA_038213205.1). Taxonomy (GTDB): domain Bacteria; phylum Pseudomonadota; class Alphaproteobacteria; order Caulobacterales; family Caulobacteraceae; genus Phenylobacterium. The sequence continues at coordinate 2,552 of JBBQTP010000084.1, read as the reverse complement.
CCGAGGTTGAAGCCGAGGATCTCGTCGATCTCCTCGTCCTTGGAGGTGAGGATGATCACCGGCATGTCGGAGGTCCGGCGCAGGCGCCTGAGCACCTCCATGCCGTCCATGCGCGGCATCTTCACGTCGAGGATGGCCAGGTCCGGCGGGTCGCTTTCCAGCGCCGCGAGGCCCGCCGCGCCGTCGAAATAGGCCTTCACGGCATGGCCGTGGCTTTCCAGCGCGAGGCTGACCGACGTGACGATGTTCTCGTCGTCGTCCACCAGGGTGATCTTGGCCATATCGGTAAACGTGTCTCCTAGACCCTGACCCGTTCAGGAACTGAACGGGCTAGAAGGGTCTATCTTTTGCTTTAGAGCACGTCGGACGGGTGAACCGGTATCCGCCTCACCCTGACGCGCTCTACGACGGGGGGAAGCTAGTCGCCCTACAGCGTGGCCTCAATGGGGCGACCTTATAGGGGTGTTCCGGCCCAAATAATCGCGGTCAATCAGGCCTTAAAGCTTCGCCGATAGGCTTGGGTTCACCTTGGAGGGCTTGATGTCCGGCGAAGCTGTGCATTTCGAAGTGTTTTTCCGCCGATATCCGGGTTCGTCCTGGGCGCTGAACATGGCGACCGAGAACCGGACTGCGGCGCTGGACGAGGCCAAGGAACTGGTCGGTCGGGGCGGCGCGGCGGCCGCGCGGGTGACGCGCGAGAGCCTCAATCCGGACTCCGGTGAATTCCACTCCCTGACCATCCTGTCGATCGGCATGGCCGAGGCGCCGCGCAAGGTGAAGGCGCCGGAGCCCACCGAGCCGCTCTGCGTCTCGCCGCAGGACCTCTACACATGCCACGCCCGCGACCGGATCGGCCGGCTGCTGGAGGTCTGGCTGGAGCGCCAGGCGGCGACCCCGTTCGAGCTGCTGCACCGGCCCGACCTGGTCGAGGCCCTGGAGGCCTCCAGCGTCGAGATCCAGAACGCGGTCCACAAGATCGCGGTGCCGGAAGCCCATTCCCGCGGCGCCTCGATCCCCGAGATGACCAAGACCTTCAAGAGCCTCGCCGAACGCGCCATCGAGCGGCTGATGCGCGACGCCAAGAAGGGCCTGCCGATCGCCTCGCCGGAAAGCTTCGGCAAGCTGGCGAACCAGTTCGTCAAGGATCCCGACGGGCCCTACCGCCTGGGCTGCGCGGTGGCCCAGAGCCTGAGGCCGGCGACCAGCTGGAGCGAAAAGGTCGCGATGCTGCTCGACCTGGCGGACGCCGCGCCCCCGATAACCAAAGATGGGCCCGGGGCGGGCCGCAAGCTGGCGCTGATCGTGATCGCCGAGCCGCTGGAAGAGATCGTCCGCTGCAAGAAGGGCCTCGACCATATCATCGGCGGCGGCCTGGACCTGGGCGCGCGGCTGGCGGCGATGAGCCGGCTGGCGGCCGCCGACGTCATCGACCAGCTGGTCAAGGTAGAGCCGTCGGTCGCCAAGGTGACCCCGGACCTGTCGCCGCGCGCCAAGCGGCTGGCCCATTGGCTGCAGGCCGAGGAACTGACCAGCGTGCGAGCTGCCATCGGCCAGCGCATCCTCTCCGATCTGTCGGGGCCGCGCCGGCTTCGCCCCTCCGACCCGGTGGGCGAGATCGACGTGATCCGCGGCCTGGCCATGTCGCTGACCGCGGCTGCCGGCAAGCTGCTGCCGCTCGACGACGTGCAGGCGGCGTTTTCCTCGCGCTCGAAAATGCTGGTGACCCGCGACTTCGTGGAGACCTACCTGGGCGATGACTCGACGGCGCATGCCGACGCCGAGGCGCTGATCTGGCTGACTGAGAACATCATCGGCGGCGGGTCGAAGCGCGAGGCTGGCCGCTGGCTGGAGAGCCTGGTGTTCGGCCTGCGCTTCGAGAAGGAATACCGCCAATCGGAGACCCCGGTGTCGCTGCGCCTGCAGCAGTTGGCCCGGCTGCAGAAGTCGGTGGCCCGCTGCGGCCTGGTGGAAGAGAACTACAAGCCCCTGCAGACCAAGCTCGGCGAGCTGGGCGGCCAGGTCGAGGCCGACGCCAAGTTCGTGGGCCAGATGATGAAGTCCGGCGCCCCGGCGCTGAATCGGCTGACGGTGCTGCTGAAGCTGGCCTGCGGGGAGACCGCGCCGCTGGGGCCGTGCGCCGACCGCGCGCGGACCGAGGCCCTGGCCCTGGCCCGCAATGACGCCACCCGAGCCGAGCTGTCGGGCGCGCCGGAACGGTTGGACGCGATCCGGGATCTGCTTAGGCACGCCTCGCTGGCGGCGTAGGGGCGTCGAGTCCACGCCTCCGCTCATCCCCGCCCCCGGGCTCGGCCGAATGGCCGACCCGGGGGCGGGGATGAGCGGAGCAGGGGTTAGGCCGAGCTTTGCTTGTCGGGGGGATCGCTGGGCGCTTCGGGAATGACCGCCAGGACTTCGAAGCCGGTTAGGCCGAGGGCTTTGCAGAGGCGGGTGACCTGAGCGGGGAGGTCTTCGGTGAGGAAGGTCTCGGTGAGAGCTTCGGCTTCGAGGAGGTCTTCGAGTTCGGACTCCAGCCTTTCGGACTCAGCTTCGGT
>JBBQTP010000083.1:0-17768 GCA_038213205.1 Caulobacterales bacterium | reverse complement strand
TCCTCGGCCGCCGGCGAACTGATTTTCCACGTCTTCGGCGCCATTGCCCATTTCGAGCGGCGGCTCATTTCCGAGCGCACAAAAGACGGTATTGCAGCTGCACGTGCGAAGGGCCGAAAGCCAGGACGACAGCCGCTCGATCTGACAAAACTCAATGCTGCGCTGACGCTCATTGAAGCCAATACGCCGCCTGCACAAGCTGCAAAACAGCTCGGGCTGGGTCGCTCGACCATCTACCGCGAGATGCGACGACTCGGAATAAATCGACCGGCTTGAGCATTCTGGCAACCGCTCAGCCGTGTGTTCGCTATCCGTTCACGTCTAGCGCAATTCAGATAACATGCGTTGCGATCACCTCTCAAACCTCAAGTCCAAGAATTCAGAACACGTTTGTTAAGAATGCTATTTACTTGGATATTACGCCGTGCCTATCATGATCCTCGCGGGAAGGCGGTTTAACTCACACCCACGACGCAGAACGCATCATGAACCGAAGGGGGATGGCCATGGCCGAAGGCGAAAAAATCTTTATCGAGAGCCTGTCGGCGGACTTCGAGGCGCCCCCGATCCTGAACGACGGCAAAATCACGCTGACCGTGCTTCAGGCCAGCGGCCAGACCCTGATCTTCAAGTACAATCTCGTGAACAACGAGTTGCCGGTGACGATGCACTATAAGATCTTCATCTGGCAGCAGTCCCCGGGGATCGTGCCCTACGGAAACACGCCTGTCGCCACGGCCGGCTTCCAGGTCGATCAGCAGCAAGGTTCGGTGGTGGTTTCCAACCTGAGCCTGGGCACAAAATCTTACTGCATCGGTGTGGCAGTCGGTCCCAACGCCAAGGACGTGTGCTCGGTATTCTGGACAAGCCCGTCCTCGACCCAGCCGGACGCCCCGCCGAACGAAAGCTACGCCACCACCACTCTGACCCTGACCACCGCGATCAGCGACGTGGTCGGCGTGCGGCTGAGCACCCCGCACGGCTACACCGGCAAGACTTTCGGCGGCGCGGTCATGCTGGTCAGCGGCGACGTTCCGCCCCTGGCGCAGAGTCCGGTGATCGCCACCGTGACCGTGCCCACCGACGCGGCTGCCAACGACATCACCTTCTCCAATGTCGGCGGCGCCTCCGGCCAGGACTATACGGTGGCCTATTACACCGACCCGACCAACTGGACGTCGCTGACCAGCTACGTCACCTTCACCATGCCTTAGATCACGCTTCGGCCCCGCTTCGACGGGGACATTCCACGCGGGCCATCACCCGCTCATTGCCGGCCAAGGGGGGCGCGGTGCAATTCACGCGTCTCGAAGCCGGATCGCGAGTCTTCGTCGCCAACGGTTTGGTCGCGGACGGCGCCTGGGCCGGATTGGTCGTGCCCGACGCCACCCAGCCGGCCGACAACATCTTCCTCCTGTCCGACGTCCTGAGCAACGTCAAAGCTCTGGCCAGCATAGTCGTCGCCCCGGCCGCGCCCGACCTGTCGACAACGGGGGCCGCCGACCTGGTCGCCCGGGTGGGGAAGGCGCTGGCGCTGAACCAGAACCCGCAGGGCGTGCTCTGGCTGCGCGCTTCGGCCGGGACCATTCCGCCGCTGACGCCGCTGCTGCCCTTCACCGTCGCGGGCGGGGCTACCACCAGCGGCTTCCTGCAGCCTGACAACCTGACCGGGTCGCTGACGGCCCTGCGCATCGGCATATCCAACGGCCTTGGCATGGCGCCGTCGCGGGACGGCCTGGGCCTGACCTTCACCGGTGGCAAGGCCGTCTTCTTCGATCAGCCGAACCTCCCCCTCTACATGCCCATCACGACCGCGACCCTGGGACTGACGGGGGTGGGGGCCGGCCAGCTAACGTTCGACGCCACCCTGTTCCGCAGCGACCTCATCGACAACCTGTCCTGCGGACTGCAGTTCCTGATCGGCGCGGCCGTCGCCAACAACCCGCAAACCTCGGCCTGGTATCCTTTGTTCGATCGCGCCGGGCCTTCGCCGACCGACGGGATCGCCTTCCACGTCACGCTCGACTACGGCGATCCGACCAACCTCATCGCGCCGGCCCGCACCGCTTTTTGGTTTAAGAGCGGAACGGTGCTGCAGTCCTACTACCGCACCGACAGCGGCCAGCGGCTGGACCTGGCGCCCCTGACCGCCGCCGACGGCGTGGCCGGGTCAAGGCCGTCTTATCTCCAACTCAACGAGGGCCTGCACGACAATCAGGGCTCGGAAATCTTCCAGTTCGCCCCGGTCGGAGACTTTGCCGTGCGACTAGCTGGGACCAACGCCCCGACCCGTTGTCGGATGCTGTGCGGCCTGGGCGGCGCCGAGGCCATCGATTTGTTGGCCGGCGGTTTGGCGGGGATGGGCGATAGGCTGCGGTTCCAGGCCGCCCAGCCCGCTCTCGCGCCGGTTTGGCCTCCGGTCAGCCCCACCCCGCTGGACCCGCCGGTGTCGGCCAAGGCCGCGCCGATGATCGCCGACTTCACCACCAGCTGGGCAACCGTGGTGGCGGCCGACCCAACCATCCCGCCGCGCTATGCCTCCCAGCCCCAGGGCGCTCCGCTGTACGCCGCCGCCGGTGGTTCCGGGGTGGGGGCCGGCCCGCCAATTCTGGCCCCGCTGCGCGCCGCCCGAACCTGGCCGGCAAACCCAGGCTTCGCCGTTCCCCTGGCGCCCTATGCGGGGGTGATCGCCGGCGGCGATGGCGTCACCCGCATGAACCCGGCCCAGATGGCGGACCTGGAACGACTGGTCCTGGCGCCCTATCGCGCGGCCTTGGTGCGCGCCCAGCCCGCGCCCGATACGCTGGCGACGTTGCCCAGTGGCGGCGCGGCGCCCGCCGTCACAGCCCTGGGAGTTATCGTCCAGGCCCGGCCCGACGGCGGCTACGATGACATCCTTCTGGGCCAGACCGGTTCGCCACAGATTGGGCCGCCCGGCGGACTGGCCCTGCGTTTCGCCGCTCCGGACGACGCGCTGCAGAAGGTCTTTCACAACAGCAGCCTGTTCTTGGTCGCCGCCAATGCCGACCACCTGGGACCGCTGGTCGATTTCGACGAGCAGCTGAACGGCCGGGCGCCCGTCCCGTCGGCCCAGGCCTTTTGGAATGCGCTGAGCCTGGGTGACTGGGTGCTTCAAGCCGATGTCGGCCGCAATCCCGGCTATGGCGACTATCGCAATGTGATGATCGTCAAATCCGGGCCGGGCGCGCTTATCGACCTAGTGGCCAAGACCGGCGCCTGGACCGATCCGCTCGATTTCGCCGCTCCCACCATTCAGGGCCCCGACAGTGTGCTGACTCCCGCCGACCCCTCGCAAATCGCCAACCTCTCGCAATGGTTGATCGACTACATCCAGGCCGGCATCGATCAGGCCGCCGCCGACGACGTGGCATTGGGCGACAGCGTGCTCGACGATTTCGCGGCCTTGGCCCAGGATCCGACTTGGACCGGGGTGATCGTGCTGCGCGCCACCGTTGCGCGTTTCCCCGACGACTTGGCGGGCATGGTGGTTGGGATCGACCTCAGCCGGTTCGAGGCCCACCATTTCGGCGTTCGCCTCAGCCCGGTGCAGGGCGCCAAGATCGCCATCGATGGCGGTAGCTCAGTGTTCGGCTTGATCAACTACAAGAACATCGCCTACGCCCCGCCGCCCGGACAGACCCAGACGCCAGTACCCCTGTTGGTCGACGGCGACTATGGCTTCCTGGTGCTGGCCCTCCAGGTCCTGTTCGCCAACACCGCCGTCACCCGCTTCTCCAGTCTGGCCCAGCTGACGGTAACCAAGCTGTTCGGCGTCGCCATCAAGGGCATGGTCGACGACAGCGTCGAGACAGGCGCCTATGTAGGCAATCTGTACAATGCCATCCTGTTCGACGGCGCCTATCAGAATGTCGGTGGCGTCGCCTCCTATAGCCTGGCGACCCAGGCGCCCTTCGGCTTCGTGATGGATAGCGCCGTTCTCGCGCGCGTGGCCATTGTCTCGGCGGCGCTCAACACCGTGTCGGTCAGCGAAGACGCAGGCAAGAGCGCCGGCGCGAGCGTCTTCAATTTGGCCGGACTGCTGGATTTCGCCGCGCTCAGCGACAGCTCCACCCCGCCCCAGGCTTTCGACGTCTTCTCTTTCGGGGCCGACGACCCCAAGCTACCTCCCGCGGGCCTGGCCTTTTCCCGGCTTTACCTGCCCATGGCCTATGACGAGGCGCCGATCCCACCGACCCGAACCATCGGGTTCGATGCCAGCGCCATCGTCTTCGACACCGCCCGCAGCTATTCGCGCACGGGCAGTCTCTATAAGGATTTCGGCCCGGCGGTGGACGGCCTGGTCATCGGCGCCAACGGGGCGAGCCTGGGCGACCTGGGTTTCGAGCCGGTCATCCTGGTGGATGTCGAGATCGGCGGCCAGGGCACAGGCGGTTGGTATGGCCTGTCGCTGAAGCTCGATTTCGGCACGCCGGGCAAGCTAGCCGGCAAAATCGGCCTGACCTCGCACCTGGTGCTGGCCTGGGGTCCGGGTGGCGCCGGCGACGACAACATCGACGCGGCGGTCGGCATCGCCCTGCCGGGCATGGGCTCGGGCGGAACCATCAGCGTGCAGTCGGTGCTGAAGTTGGGGGTCGGGCGGGTGCTTCTCAGCCGGCCCACTCCCGCCGGGCCAACCGCCCAGCCACGCTTCCTGCTCACCCTCAGCGACATCGCCCTAAAGGCCCTGGGCCTGCTGAAGCTGCCGCCCAACGGGGTGGCGAATTTCTTGCTGTTCGGCACACCGGCGGCCAGCAGTGACTCCGGCGCCCTCGGCTGGCTGGCGATCTACAACCAGACCAAGGCTGCCAAGCAGAACGCCGTCGCGTCCCTGACCGGCGGGACCGACTGATGTCGTGGTATGACTTCCTCTTCGGTGCCGCCCCCGCCGTCGAAAAGTTCCGCGCCGACGCGATCACTGCCAATGTCACGGCGCTGGCCAACGCTATAGCGAACGAGGCGGTGATCCGCATGTACGTCGATCGCGGCGGCGGCACGGGGCAGCAGGCCGCGGCGATCAACCTGCTCAAGCGGATCATCGCCCCGGTTGTCCCGGTCGCGCCCAACACCCCGCCGGGTCTGGGCTATACCGGAGCCGGCAAGACCGCCCAGCTCATCTACGACGATTCCACGGCCACCACCCTGGCCAACCTGCAAAGACTGCTGGGCTTCGCGGCCGGCCTCACGCGGGGGCCCTTCCTGAACCTTCAGGTCGTGCTGCTGCCGCTGTCGGCGCCGGGCGTGTTGGCCCTAGTCGGTTATAGCTTCAGCGCCGCGACCGACGGCAACGCCGACACGGCCTTCGAGACGATCTGCGTTGCAAGCCTGCACCTGCGCCTGCAACCGTTCATGTACGGCACCCCCACGAACGAGCAACTGAGGTTCGCCGCTCCGGCGGCCGAGGTGATCGGCCTGACCACGCGGGCCGAGCTCGGCGGCGCATCTTTTCACGAGCTGGGTTTCTACCTGCCGACCTCGCTTCTGGACGACCCGGCCTGGAACGCGTTCGAGGCCCGCGCTACTGGCAACGCGGACCAATTGCGACGCATCCGGGTGCTGCGAGCGTTGGTGACGGGGCAGTACGTCCAGGGCCCCGGGCAGTTGGTCAAGCAGTACGATTTGCTATTCACCTACGGCATCCACACTACGCTGTGGCGCGGCGGCGCCACCCTACAGGTCAACGCCATCGGCGTGACGCCTACCGACCAGGTAGTGGAGCTGACGCTCGGGGTTATGGCCACCCAACTCGACAGCGAGGGCCGGGCGGTCTCGGGCGCCATACCGGCCGTGATCGTGAACCTCGACGATTTCTGGTACGACGATATGTACTTCAGAGCCGCCGAGCGCGCCGCCGACGACGCACCCAGCATCTTCCGCGAGGTCGAGCGCCTGCTGGCCGGCGGTCGGGTGAGGGGCGAGCCCGACCCGGCCGCCGCGCCAGTCGTCCCCGCGCCCCCCGCCAACATCCAGGCCATCCGCCGAGCCCGCCTCCAGGTCCTGGCCTTTCGCCAAGCCTATCTCCAGGCCGTGGGGCTGCGCGCGGCCGCGGGCGCTCCCGCGCCGCCGGCGCGATTCACCGGACTGGATGACCCAACTTTACTGGCGGCCACAGCCGCGGTCGTCGCTCTCCTGGCGGCTCCCAACGCCAACCGCGCCGTGCTGTGGGTGCAGCTAGCGCCGCCATTCCCGGCCGATCTGTTTAACGCTCTGCTGGGTCGCAGCACCCTGCCGGCCGTCTTCGAAGGCGCGAACACGGCCAACCAAGCCCTGGCGTTCCCGCGCATCTACTACAACACCTCCCGGCCCCAGACGCGAGACATCCGCTATCCGAGTGAGGTGCTGGCCACCCGGCCGGGCGAGGCCCTGCTCAGAACCCTTCAGACCGCCGCTAACCAAGTGGGGCTGCCGTTGGCTAGATGGCCGAACAGCAACAATGCCGCGACTTGGCCGCCCGAGGTGTTCGCCGGCCCGATCCGCGACTGGAGAGCCGAGCCCGTGCTTCCGCCCTTAGGCAAATACCACAGGTATTTCAAAGGGATTTCGGAATTCTTCCGCCAGGTTACGAATGACAAGTACAGCTTGGCCTTCGCTTTCCTCGGTCAGGAGGTCGTGGCGCGCGCGGCCCCCGCGCCGCCCGTGGCGCTTAACGCCCTACTGGTCCGGGAAGATGGCGGCACCTTGGCGGCAGGCGGCGGGACCCTGCTGGCCGATCTCTACGCCGCGTTAAACAACAATCTGAAGGGCGCGACCCTGGCCCTGTTGCCGGGCGCCCTCGCTCCGAGCAGCAAGATCGCCCAGCTGCTGTCGGGTGTGCTTGGCCTGGCGGATGTAGCCTGGACGCTGGACCACGCGGCAATCGCCACCCAGGGCGGCGCCCCGCGGCCGGATGACGGCGGCTCGATCACCGTGACCGGCGGCTTCTCGGTCGGCGACGTCGGGCTGAACGCCCAGATGGTATTCACAGTCGCGGGCGGGGCGTTGGCCGCCGAGGTCACGCTCACCGCCACCAGCGCGCCGGAGCCGCTGCCCGGACTGCAATGGAGCCCCTTCGCTTCGGTCGGCATGGTAATCGGCGGCGGCAACGGCGCCGCCCTTCCCGTGGTCCAGGCGACCGCCGAGCTGCAATGGCCGGGCTCCGCCGATGGCTTCTCCGTCTCTTGGCCGGTGGCCCTGGCCGACGGCGCCTTCAAGGTGACCGGCGACTTCCACCCTGGCCTCTCGCTCGACTACGCCTTCAAGCTGGCGGGCGGGGTCAATCTGATTGCCCAAGTCCCGCCTCCGTTCTCGGCACTGACCGGCCTGGCCGTGACGGGGCTGGAGATCGGCTACGACACCACCACGGCCTCCACCACCTTCGTGTCGGTGCTGGCGTCCTACACCGGAGCGCCAGTGCGGCTGCTGCCCGTCCTCGCCCTCGATGACCTTATGATGGTTCTGTCGGTGGCCAAGCCGGGCGACCCGACCTCGCGCGCCGTACAAGCCGCGATCCAGGGCAGTTTCAACTTGGGACACGGCACCGTGCAGATCGCCGCCGACCTGCCGGATATGGTGTTCAGCGGCCAACTGGTCGATGGGCAGATAACCCTGTCGGACCTGATCGCCTTCTTCACGCTAGGCGTGGTGATCACCCCGGACACGACAACGGTCATCGATGCGCTGGCCTTCGACTATGATGCGCGGGGCGGAACCGGCTCTCTGGCCGTCGACCTCAACGCCGACTGGAGCATCAGCCCAGCGGGCATCCCGGCCCTGGTCGTGGAGTCGCTTGGCCTGACGGTCCAAATCGGAGCGCCAGAGACATCGGGCTCGCGGTACAGCGGCCTACTGACCGGAGTCTTCACCTTGCTTGAGGGCACGCCCTCCGAGATCGGGCTGCAGGTCTCGGCCGGCTGGGACCCGGCGGCGGGCTGGCGGTTCACAGCCAAGCAGACCTCCGGCACGCTCATGCTGCTGACGTTCATCACCACCTATCTGGGCGGGCAGTTTACCTTCGACCACGATCTGGCCCTGTCGGGGGTCGAGATCACCCTGGCTCCCGGGGTTAAGGGCTCCGCCCCGCCACTCTATACATTCAAGCTCCAGACCGCCGCGGCGTTCAAAGTCGATTTCCTGGGCCTGTCGATCCCCAAGGTGACGGCGGAAATCGGCTATCAGGGACCCGTCGCGCCTGAGATGGCCGAGGTGTCGCCCGCCGCCGCGGCCGCCTTCACGCTGCCGCGCGAGGACCCTCCGCCGATCCGCGGCCTGCCGCTCTCGGCGGCCGCCCGGGTCCGCTATCGCCAGCGTGCCTCGGCGCGGTCGCGGATGGCTGTGTTGGCCACCAGCGCCGGCGACGGAAACGGCCAGCAAGGGCTCTACGGCTCGCTCGCCGGCGAGGTGAATTGGCACGGCGTAACGCTGAACCTAACCTACGGATTCCAGAAGCCGTCCGGCGGCGACACCGACCAGAAGGTCGGGTTGGAGGTCATCCTCAGCGGCCAGCCGTTCGCCTCGGCCACGCTGGATCGCACCGGCGGCGCCACCATGGCGACCTTCCAGTTCGGTCAGGACACCCTGGGAGGCGTGGTCGAGACTTTCGTCTCCTGGGCCACCGGCCAGAGCTTCGGCCTGGGCGCGCCGTGGAACCTGCTCGACAGCATCCCGCTCGACAATTTCGAGGTGATCTTCCACTTCGACACCAAGATCGTCGACTTCACCTGGAAGATCGGCCCGATCGTTATCGGCCCGGCGGTCATCGACTCGATCGACCTGACCTACAACGCTGGCGGCGATCCCAACCAGCCCAAGGTAGGCGTCACCCTGAAGGGCACGTTCCCGTGGCAGACCGGCGCCAAGGCCGATACCCTGAAATGGGACGCCGCCGACCCAAGCTCGACCCAGGCTCCGCCAGGGGGCGGCAACAAGTATTTCGACCTGCGCATGCTGGCTCTCGGCCAGCATCTGGCCCTGACCAGCACCGGCCGGATCGACAGCGTCGCGCCCCTGGTCGCTGCCCTGTCCGATCTGGTCCCGCCCGACGGCAAGGGCGTGCCGGTGCCGATGACCTCGCAGCCGACCAATGCCAACGACCCGCCGCTGACCCTGGACTACAGCGCCAACGGCGGTTGGCTGGTGGCCGCCGACTTCGGCATCCTCAAGATCGGCGACGACGATCCCAACGCCGGCGATGGTTATGTGGTGCAGTTCTCGGCTGTGTTCGACGACCCGGTGCTCTACGCCGCGCGGGTGGCTCTGGACGGCAAGGCCGCCAAGATATTCGCGGGCCTCGAGTTCCAGATCATCTACCAACAGGTCTCGAACACCGCAGGTGTCTGGCGCGCTCGCATCGCCCTGCCCACCAGCCTGCGCACCTTCGAGGCCGGTGCGATGACCATCACCCTGCCGGAATTCGGGGTCGGCATCTACACCAACGGCGATTTCGAGGTCGATATCGGCTTCCCGTGGAACATGGACTTCAGCGTCTCGTTCACGGTGGCCGCGATCATCGCCGGCTTCCCGGTGATGGGCTCGGGCGGCCTCTACTTCGCCAAGCTGTCGGACGCCACCAAGAGCCAGGCGCCGCCCGGTTCATCGGTGCCCGCCGCGATCAACGGCACGTTCAACCCCATCATCGCCTTTGGGTTCGGCGCGCAGTTCGGCCTGGGCAAGTCACTGTCGATGGGCGTGCTCAAGGCCGGCTTCGCCCTGACCGCCTTCGGCATCGTCCAAGGCGTGGTTGCCAAGTGGCATCCCTATCCGGGCTCGGGCTCGGGAGCGGGCGGAACAACCGAGCTGCAAGGCGAATACTATTTCCAGCTCACCGGTACGTTCGGCCTGATCGGCAAGCTGTACGGCAGCCTCGACTTCGTGATCGTCAGCGCTTCGCTGGACATCAACATCAATATCTACGTTCAGATCAGCTACACCAGCTACCAGCCGATTGTCCTGACGGCGGTGGCCTCGGTCGACGTCGAGCTGACGGTGACGATCGACCTGGGCCTGTTCAAGATCCATCTGCACTTCGGTTTCTCGGCGACTGTCAAGGCGACGTTCGAAATGCAGATCGGCAGCGACACGCCGCCATGGCAGATCGCGGCGCCAACCGGCCCGACCCCCATTCTGTACGCTCCCCCGCAGACGCGGCTGTTCGCGCGCTCGGGACTGCTGGCGGCCGACGTCGTTACGCCGGTCTGGGCGGGCAAGCTGGCCGACACCGATCCATCGGCCAGGCCGACACTGACCGGCCATTTAATGCCGACGCTGACGGCCACCGGCGACGCGGCAAAGACCCTGTCCGACCAGACCGCCTGCTATGTAGCCCTTCTGCTGCTGGACGCGCCCGCCCCGGTCGCTCCCGGCGGCGGTCAGGCCGCCGACGACGGCAGCGCCTTCGAAAGCCTCTGCCGTCTGGTCGGGGCCTGGATCGGGGCGGCCGTGCAGGCGGACGCCGGCATCCCGCTGAGCCAGCTTTGGACCCGTTCGGTCACCGAGGCCCAGCTCAAGGCGGTGGTCGACGCCCTGAGTGGCGATGATCCGTTCCCGATCCCGCTCGACGCGATCGACGCCTTCATGGCCGGCCAGACGGCGGTGACCCTCACCGTTCCGCCGTCCACCAATCAGGCGACCACCCCTCAGGGCGTGGTCTTCCCGCCGCCGCCGCAACTGACCCTCACCGCGCCCGGGATCAGCTACAGCTTCGGCGGCCTAACCACGACCGATCCGACCTATCTGAGCCAGCTCAAGGCGCTCTTCAATCGCCTGGCGGTGCAAGTGGAGCAGGAGGTCGCCGACGCCGGCCCCAAACTTGAAGCGCTGGGCGCGGCCGGGCCGTCGGTCGCCGGCTTCGTCTACGGCGCTTGGTTCGCCCTGCTGGCGCGCCAGATGACGAACGCCATGCTGCAAGGTCTGCGAGCCTTCCAGTACGACCCGGCGATCAACGGCAAGGCGAACGGGACCCTGGCGGCGATGCTGGCCGACCTCAACGTGCAGCTCGGCGGGGCCGACCCAGTCGACGCGCCGACCCTGCTCGTCGCCAATGGCCGCCATCCGCTCAACACCGGTAAGGCGCTAGGCGTGACGGGCGCGCTGCTGACGGCGGGCGACGGCGAGACCTTCGCCATGGTCGCCGCCCGGGCCTTTTCCCCGCTGTCGGGCGCCTATTTCGACGGCCCGACTTTGGCGGCCCTCAATCCCGACGCGCCGATGACCGAGAGCGCCGCCTTCACCTTCAACGGCGCCGCCCAGGTTACCCAGTCGTCCGACACTCTGACGAAGCTGGCCCAGCGCCTGGCTGGCGGAGTCGTCGCCACCCTGCTCTCGTCGTCCGACATCGTGGCCAAGGTCGCCCTGGTCACCGCCGCGCCGCTGGCCGCCCCCGCCTTCGCCTATGTCACAGTCGCCAGCGACGTGCTGGAGGATCTCGCGGGCCGGTTCAAGGTCGGCGTCGAGAGTTTCGCCTCCAGCCCGAACCTCGATACCGCGACCGGCCTCTTCGTGTTCGACACCGACCAGAACCGCTTCCTGGCCGCGCCGCACCTGACCGCCGCTTGCGTGGGCGCCCTGGTGGACGAGGCCCAGCGCTCGGGGGCGTTTCGCCAGGCCTCGGGCATGCTCTCGCGGTTCATGCTGCATGGTCTGCGGCTGCAGACAGGGCCTGTCACCCCGACCGCGCCGGCGCTGTTCGTGGGCGGCGCGCCGGGCGCCTATGGCTACACGGTCCCCGAGGCCGGGCTCTACGTGCTGACCGGACAGCAGTTCGCTTTGCCGGCGCCATTCCCGGCCAACTACCAGGTTAGCCTGTCGCAATCGGCCAAGACCTGGCTGACCCTGGGCGCGACGGACGGCCTGTCGGCGGTCTACAAGGTCTCGGACTTCGCCACGGAGCAGGCGCGGGTCTCGGCTCTACAGAGCTGGCTTAGCGCCAACCTGCTGAACGTCGGCGTCGATGCCATCGGTCCCGAGGCCGCGATCGGCAAGGCTGCGGCCAGCTACAGCGTCAAGTCGGCCGCGCCGTGGATAAACCTCGGCCGGGTCACCCTACCGGTCGGCAACGACGTGGCGGCCAACAGCGGGCTGACCCTGCTGCAACTGCCGCCCGAGCTCACCGCCTTGGCCTCGCAGACCGTCACGGTCAACAACGCCGACGGCTCGCGCAAGGTGGTCATGCCGGGCGCGCCTCCGGCCTTCGACCTGACCTTGCAGCGCTATGACGAGGTCACCGCCCAGACCGTGCAACTGCCAGTCGGCGCCTATGGCTGGGCCAGCCTCGTGACCCTGAACATCCGCCGCGCGGTCGGGGCGGCCGCCGCCGCGGATACCTACGAGCTGATCGGAGCCGGCGAGGCCGACATCCAAGTGCTGGAGCGCCTGCTCGAGGCGATTGGCGACAGCGATTCCAGCCTGGCCGGGTTGGCGGTACTCTATCCCAGCGCCGCCAAGGCCGCCAGCGGCCTGATCAGCGACGATTTCGCCAACGTCCGCACCGGCCTAATCCAGTCCAACCTGACCACCGTTACGCTGCCGCCGGGTGGCGGTCCCCGCGCGCTCGATGCCTTGGCCGAAGCGCCGGCGCCTTGGGCCGACGTCTACAATTCTACGATCGCCGAGTTCCTGCGCTTTACCTGGGAAGCCAGCATTACCCGCTCGGGTGGTTTCTATCTCTACTACTACGACACCACTCGGCAGGCCGGTTTGCCCGACGCGATGTTCAACGACCAGGGCGAGGGCAAGGTCAACCTGCTGGTCGTGTGCCGAGACGCCGCCGCCGCCCCGTCCTACGTCAACTGCGCGGTGCTCGGGCAGGGGATCGCGGGCAAGAACGTGGCCGTCGCGGCCATGGCGGCCCAACCCCAGGCCAGCATTTCGTTGGCCGATAGCCTCGACGCCATCGCCCTGCGCGCCTACCTCCCGGCCTCCGATGCCGCCCAGCAGCTGGCCGGCCAGGCCCTGGTCGACGGCAAGGTGCTCGCCGTGGGCGGCGGCCTCTACCAGGTGATTTCGACGACGGCCGTCGCCGGTCAGCCCGGCGGCGATCCCAACGCCATCGCCACATGGTTCGGCACGACCCTGGCGGCCCTGTGTGCGATCAATCAAGACGCTCCCTCCGCCTGGTGGACCGGCGGCGTGCCGCTGCTGGCCGCCTTGCGTTTGCCGACCGTGTCGGTCATCGCCGCTGCGGCTTCGGGCTGGGGAACCCTGGGGGCTATCGCCGCCTACTGGCGCACCACCGTGGCGCAGGTGGGCGCCGATAATCGCACCGCGCCGGGGCTGTTCGCCGCCTCCTCCACCACCGTTGTTGCCGGCCCCGTGGCGATCAGCGCCATCGAGCCGCCGGGCGTGGTCGGCTACCTGGCGACGCGCGCCATCCCGGGCGATCCCACCGATGCGGCTTCGCTGATGGCCAGCCTGTTTACGATGCTGGGCTACACCGTGGCGGCGAATCAGGATTTCGTCCGCGTCCCCGGTTTGCCGGCGGGACCGCGCACTGGCGGCTCGGTGGGTCGCGGCAAGCTGCGCGCAGCCGTCGCCGACGACGTCTGGCGCTACCGCCTGACCGTGCCGACCTATCGCTGCACCGCGCGCTGGACGCCGGGCGACGACAACCCCTATTCGGCCCTGGGTAAGGTGCTGCAGGTCGATCTGCAATGGCAGGACCTGTTCGGTAATCGCATGCTGGCCCCGGCGCCTGGCGCGCCAATCGGCCCAGGCTGCAACAACCTGACCCCGGCCACCGCCGGCTATACCGACCGCCTGATCGGTATCGGCGGCTGGCCGTCGATGACGCCGACCTGGGCGGTGACCAAGCCCGGCGTGATAACCCTCGGCCTGGCCTTCAGCCTGGCGCGCTACCAGGCAGGGACCCCACCGCCCGATCCCGCGCCCGACTACCGCACCAACGCCGCCCGCGACCTGGCCCTCTACGAACAGATCGCCCGGCAGCTGGCCGATCCGAACGGTATCACCTGGAGCCTGCGAACAAGCCGTCTCGCATCGGGGACGGCGGCGATTCCGCCCGCTACGGTGTCGGCGATCACCGCCCTGCTGGCCACCGTCCAGGCCTACCTGGGCGCGATCGCCGCCGGCCAGACGCCGTCCGCTACGCCCGCGGCCCTGACCAACCTGGATATCCCGTGGGCTCCAGTGGCCCAGGCTCAGGTCGCCAGACTGGACGTGGCCTTAGTCCTGGCCCGCGATCCCGCGCTGGTGGCGGGGGCGGCGCACGACGCGCCGGGTGTGGGCAGTACCGCCACCCCCTTGGCCCCGGCCATCGACGCCAGCAGCGGTGGGACCACCGGCATGGCGACCAGCCTGGCCGTCTTCGCCGCCGCCTTCGAAACGGCGATGTCGAGCGGCGCCGTCAAGGTCAAGCTGGCTGCCGGTTCCGATCGTTACGCGGGCCGCGGGCCGCTGCAACTGTGGATGGTGCAGATGGCGGACGGCGGAACGGGCGGCCTGGGCTTCCAACTGGCGCCCTGGGTCTCCGGCCAGGCCATCGCGCCGATGATCTACGCCCGCCGGCCGATATCGCGGGTGCTGGTCTCGCGGCAGGCGATGCCGATCTGGCTGTACGACGGCAAGGACATCCTGGCGCCCGGCTCGGTTGGCTACCTGGCGCGAGACTTCGCCCAGATCGATACCGAGACCTGGGGCCAGCTCTTCGCCCAGGCGTTCGACCAGATCCTGACCCCGCCCTACGCCGCTCCGGCCCTAATCGTCGACGCCCGCGCCAAGACCAGCTACCTCGACCGCCTGCGGGCGGCCAAGACGAAGGTGGCGGGCGCGCTGTCGCTGTTGGTCATACCGGTATTCGACGCGACGCCGCCTTTGCCGGACGGGGCCTTGGGCGCGGCCCAGGAGGCGCTCTACCAGACCTTGCTGGAGCAGCTGTCCAATGCCTTTGCGAACGATGTCGTCGTGCAGTTCCCGGTCACGGTGCAAGCCGTTATCGACGAGCCGGCCCCGCCGAACGCCAGACCGGTCCCGCCCCGCCTGTTCGGCGGCGTCGCCTTTCGCAATAGCGACTCTCATGCGACCCTCATCGCCACCGGCGCCAAGATCGACCTGGTGACGGCGACCGCCGCCGCTCCGCAACTGCTGACCACCGTGGTCACCGCCAGCTTCCCGGCCGGCGAGACGCCGCCGGCCTACGTCATCGTCGCGAAGGACGACGGGGTCTTCACGGGCTCCAACATCGAGCACCAGATCGGCTCGCTGACCGACATCGTCGGCTATGAGGCTTCCAGCTGGCTGGGCTTTCCCGTGCCGCTCCAGTCCGACGCCGAGGACCCGCTGGCCATCGCCGCCTTCCCGGCGTTCGACGTGCCGGTGATCGTGCGGGCGTATCCCGCTAACCCGCACCTGTACAAGCAGCTCGGCGTCCATGTTCAAGGCTCCCAGTCCTACCTGCGCCAGGCTCGGGCCTGGACCTATGAGGCGGTATTCTCGCGCGACAACCATCCGCCGCAGGACCGGCTGGCCATCGATGTGACCTTCAACCACCCCGCGCCGTCGTCGGGCCCGTCGCGATCGCGCCTGCTGGCCGGGGCGCCGACACCGCCCCCGCCGCCGGACAGCGTCTCGGCCTTGGCGGAATTCGTCACCGCCTATCCGACGATCGCCACGGCCTTGAGCGCCAATCTGCTCCCCATCGATCCCAGCGCCTCCAACGACGCCATCGACCAAGCCTCCCTGGCCCTAGGCAGTTTCGTGGCCCTGGCGGAATACGTCGCCGAGGGCATGGCCAACGAGTTCGGTCGCCCGCCGATCCAGGCGCTCGGCGCGGGCCTGGACGGCGGCTACGCCTTCGAGCTTTTCGAGGGCGACGACCCGTTCGCCGACGTTTACGTGCTGGTTATCGACCAGGCCGCGCCCTCGGGTATCGGCGCGCCATCCGTCCAGCTGCCGGATTTCGATACCGTGATCTGCACGGGCTGCGAGCCTTGGACCCCGCCCGCCTACCTTGACGCGATCACCGCCCGCCCGCCGACGGCCTTCGCCTTCGCTTTCAACGTAACCGGCGGTTCGCCCAAGACGCCGCTACTGAACCGCGAGGACGGTCGCCAAGTCCGCGTACGCACGATCCAGCTACCCGGCCTCGACGTTCTGGCGCGGCAGGACGGCATGATGTCGGTTTCGGTTCACCGCAATCCCGATCTCGTCCCCGGCCTCAGCACCGCCAAGCCCTTCGTCTACACCACGCCGCCGATCGCCTTCCCCGCGCCGCTGAGCCCGTCGGTGGTCGACAGCCGGATGCTGCTTATCGATCAGCTGGCCGGCGGCAAGGTGACTGTCACCTCGCTGCGCGGCCAGCTCCAAGCCCTGTGGGACGCGCTGTTTGCCGAGGCGCCGACCCGGAACACGGTTCAGTGCTCGGTTCGCTACGTGTATGGCCTCGGCCCCGTGGGCCTGCCGGCGGTGTCCGTGCCCGTCCTCATGCTGCCCAGCGCGGCTTTCGTGGCGACGCGGGCTCAGCCCGACGAAGGCGCGTGGACCGAAGCGGCCTTGCTCGACGGCCTCGCCGCGCAAATCCAGAATTGGTTCGCCGCCGTTGTTCCGACCGCCGGCAGCGCCTTGGTCTTCGACCAGACCAGCCAGTCGTGGCTGTCGGCGGCAGGACCGGTCGGCGGTGGGGTGCTGGTGATCGACCTGGTGGTTATGGCCGCGGCTACAGGCATGCCGCTGCTGGAGCTGTCGACTCTGACCCTGCCGATTGCCAGCGTCAGCCCGCCTCTGCAAACCTCCTGAACTCTCGTGGCTGGAACAATTCTCGGATCTCCGACGAAACTTAAGGTCGGACCCCCGCCACCATCTTTGGCGGCTCGATTTTAACCCAATGGCATCGGTGCATTATTGGGACACAGATAGCCGACGCAGTTCCTGTTGGATTGACCTTAAATCTGCGAATCGCATAATAGCGTCAATGATTCCGCGCGGAACAGGAACCAGGCTTGGATTGAATCGCTCCGTCAAATGAGGCTAACCCGCTGTGAACCCGTCAGATTCTCACGTACCTTTCATCACGATACTTACGCAAGATTATCACCAATGAGTGTCAAAACGGCGTTCGATGCGTCGCGCATTTAAAGTCAATGTCGCGAATTAATGTCAACGATCGGCTCTGCAAACCGATGGTGCCGGAGTCGCAGAATTAAGGTCAATCCGACAACAGCGCCGATCGGAAGACATCGGTGGTGGCTTCCGGCGCTGAAAAGTCGATCAAGCGCGGATCTTCGCCCGGCTGCGAGGCGGCTACGACCGTGTTCGTTGTGCCGAAATCAACACCGACGGTTTGAATAGCCCCTAGTTTTCTAGACGCCTTCCGTTTTTAGCATCTGCTGCCGCTCGAACTCAACGGGAGACAGCATTCCGTTTCTGACGTGCTTGCGCACCGGATTATAGAACATCTCGATATAATCGAACACATCCTGTCGGGCTTCCTCGCGTGTTTTGTAGGTCCGTCGCCGGATGCGCTCGCGCTTGAGCAGGTTGAAGAAGCTCTCCGCAACGGCATTATCGTGGCAGTTGCCCCGTCGGCTCATCGAGTGTTCCAGATTGTGAGCCCTGATGAAGGAAGCCCAGTCCATGCTGGTGAACTGCGAGCCCTGATCGGAATGGATCAGCACCCGGCCTTTGGGTGTTGCGCGACAATCTGGATAAGAACGCGCGTCAATCAGGATAAGAATCCGTGACCGCGATGTTGCCATTGTGTTCCTGGTTGTTTTTGTTGGCAAGCGCTAACTTGGAGGTTGGTTGTCGCGGCGCGATAGAACGCT
>JBBQTP010000082.1:0-17865 GCA_038213205.1 Caulobacterales bacterium | reverse complement strand
TTCGAACAGCTTGTCGCGCGCACCCGCCGCGATGCCCGGCCCGGTGTCGGCGATCTCGGCGACCAGGACCTCGCCCTGCGCCTCGTACTCGAGGCGCACCGCCACCGTGCCGTGCTCAGTGAACTTCACCGCATTGCCGATCAGGTTTACCAGAATCTGCCGCAGCCGCCCGGCGTCCACCCACACCCGCGCCGGCAAGTCCGAGCGGGCCTCGAAGCGCAGCTCCAGCCCCTTGGCCTCGGCCTGCGGCTCGAACATCTCCAGCACTTCTCGGGCCGCGCGGGCGGTGTCGGTCGGGCTAGGCGTGATCGTCACCTGCCCGGCCTCCAGCTTGGAAAAATCGAGGACGTCGTTGACGATGGCCAGCAGCGCGCGGCCGGCGCCGGCGATCCGGTCCACCTGCCCGCGCGCCTCGCCCGGCAGGTCGTCGCGCTCGGCCAGCAGGCCGGTGAACCCCAGCACCGCGGTCAGCGGCGTGCGGATCTCGTGGCTCATGTTGGCCAGGAATTCAGTCTTCACCTGCGCCGACTTCTCCGCTTCCGTCAGCGCCTCGCGCAAGCGCGCTTCCAGCGCCTCGCGCTCGCCCACGTCACGCGTCACGTCGACGATGTCGGTGAGCTCGCCGTTCGGCCCGCGCACCAGGCGCGGATTGCTCTCCAGCCAGATCCAGGCGCCGTTCTTGTGCTGGGTCCGGAAGCGGATCGGCCGCCCGCGCTCGCGCCGCTCGTTGATCAGGCCGTCGAAGGCGGCCACGAAGTTGGCCAGGTCCTCGGGGTGGACCAGGTCCTGCATCCGCTGGCCGACCAGCTCGGCGGGCGCGTAGCCGGTCACCCGCTCCACCGATGGCGACAGATAGGTCAGCCGACCGTCCGCGCAGGAGGTCTGCGAGATCATGTCCGTGGCGTGCTCGGCGATCAGCCGGTAGTGGTGCTCGCTCTCGATCAGCCGCTCACGCACCGCGCGCCGCTCGGTCACGTCGCGGAATATGTTGAGACGGCCGACCGGCGCCCCGGGCGCGCCCTCCAGGGTGCTGGGGTTTCCCTCCAGCCATACCCACGTCCCGTCCTTGCGCCGGAACCGGCGCTCGCGGCGCGAGCTTTGGCCGCGCGCATCGGCGTCGAGCAGCGCCTCATCTTGCGAGGTGTCGTCGAGGTCGTCGGGATGCATGAAATCGGCGGCCGAGCGGCCCACCAGTTCGTGCTGCGAATAGCCGAAGTTCCGGCAGGACGGCGAGGCGTAGAAGATCGCGCCGCTCAGGTCAGACAGGATGATCAGGTCGTTAATGTGCTCGGCGAGCACGTCCCAGGTGGCGTCGCGGTTCGGCGCCACACATGCCGTTGAAATCGCTGGCGCTTCTGGCGCGTCGAGCGGTCGGCGGCTGCCAGACATAAGAGTCCCATAAATAGCGGCGTCTTTTCAGATACTTGCGCCCCTCTACTTGCTCGCTGGTTAACGCCGCTGTGGCCGACTGCAGCGTCGGCGCTATGCCAGGCTCTCGCCGGCCCTGTGCGAGGGTGGCCGGTTGACCCCCGCCGCCGGCTTCGGCCGCTTGGCCGACTTGCTCAATCGCTGCGGCTTGGCTGAGCCTTCAGTCGGGGAGCTCCAGGACCGGGCGACTCTCGTCTTCCCGCGCGGCGACCGTGATCAGGTTGTCGAGCCCGGTGATCACCTCGTCGGTGCTGCGCCGATCGGCCGGCGGTCGCACCAGACGCGCCACCCGCATCAGGAGTTGAGCGTCTTTGAACGGCTTGGCCAGGTAGTCGCGGGCGCCCAGGCCGATCGCCCGCTGCACGTCGGCGGCGTCGTGGCGAGCGGTGAGCACCAGAATAGGCAGCCGCGCCGTCCCGGCCCTGCCGAGACGCTGCAGCACCCCGAACCCGTCCAGTCCCGGCATGTTGAGGTCCAGGACCATGGCGTCCGGCCGCACGCCGCTGATCCTCGCGACGGCCTCATGGCCGTCGCGCGCGGAGAACACGTCATAGCCGGCGAGCGTCAGCCGCGTGGACACCAGGTCCAGGATCGCCCGGTCGTCGTCGACCACGACGATGCGTTTTCGGGTGCTGTTGAGGCTATGCATGGCGGCGGGCCTCCTCAAGGGGCGCAGGTTCGTCGAAGACCGCCTTGCGCAGGGCGTTCAGAAGTTGTTGCGGCGACACGGGCTTGCTGATCTGGCCGTCGAACAGGCGTGACCCCGACAGTCCGTCCTCCTCCACCTCGCTGTCGGCGGAAAAGGCCAGGATGGGGACGTCCTGGTTCGGACCGCCGCCGCGGCGTATCTCCGCCGTCGCCGCACGGCCGCCGACCCCAGGCATGTGAAGGTCCATCAGGATCACGTCGACCGGGAGGGTGAGGGCCACAGCGACGGCCTCGGCGCCATTGCAGGCTTCGCTGACCTCGACGCCCGCCGGTTCGAGGATCGCACGCGCCAGCTCGCGGTTAGCGCGATTGTCGTCGGCGACCAGGACGCGAATTCCGTCGAGCGCCGCCGCGTCGACCCTGCCGGCGTCGTTCAGCAGGATCGCCTCCGTGATCGGCGCCGCCAACTCCACACGGAACGTCGATCCACGCCCGACTCGGCTCTGAAGGGCGACGGAGCCGCCCATCGCCTCGGCGAGGCTGCGGCAAATCGCCAAGCCGAGCCCTGTGCCGCCCTTGGTGCGGGTCGAGGAGCCATCGATCTGGGAGAACCGCTGGAACAGCCTCTCGCGCATCCCGGCCGCGATCCCCGGCCCGGTGTCGGCGACGTCCACGCAGAGCCGCTCGGCTCCGTTGTCGTAGCCAAGCCTGACGGTGACCGAGCCCTCCTCGGTGAACTTCAAGGCGTTGCCGATCAGGTTGGTCAGGATTTGCCGCAGACGGTCCGCGTCGAGTGAGACGCACTCCGGGATGTCCGAAACGACGTCGAAGCGCAGCTCCAGGGATTTCGCCTTCGCTTGGAAGACGAACATCTCCAGCACCTCCCGCGCCACCATCCCGACGTCGGTGGGGCAAGGCGTGATGGTCATCTCCCCCGCCTCCAGCTTGGAGAAGTCCAGCACGTCGTTGACGATCGCCAGCAGCGCGCGGCCGGCCCCGGCGATCCGCCCCACCTGGGCGGCGGCCTCGGGGGCCAGGTCGCCGCGCTCCTCCAGCAGGCCGGTGAAGCCCAGCACCGCCGTCAGCGGCGTGCGGATCTCGTGGCTCATGTTGGCCAGGAACTCGCTTTTCACCTCCGCCAGCTTCTCGGCTTCCGCCCGCGCCTCGGTCAGGCGCGCCCTCAGCGCCTCCTGCTCACAGACATTGCGGGTCACATCGATGATGTCGGTGGGCGTGCCGTCCGGCGCCCTCACCAGCCGCGGATTGCTCTCCAGCCATAGCCAGGCGCCGTCCTTGTGGCGGCTGCGGAAGCGGATGGCCCGTCCCTCCCGCCGGGACCCGGCCATCAGGTCGCGGAACGCGCCCATGAAGCCGGGCAGGTCCTCCGGGTGGACGAACGCCTGCATTCGCTGGCCGACCAGTTCGGCGGGGGTGAAACCGGTGACTCGCTCGACGGCGGGCGACAGATAGGTCAGCCGACCGTCCAGGCAGGAGGTCTGCGAGATCATGTCGGTGGCGGTCTCGGTGATCAGCCGGTAGCGGGCCTCGCTTTCCTCAAGCTTTAGCTGCGCCGTGCGCTGGTCGGTCACATCCATGACCGTGCCGAACACCGCGGTGACCTTCCCAAAGGCGTCGGTCTCACAGGCGCCGCGCCCGTTGACGTAGCGGGTCTCGCCGTCCCGGCGCAGGACGCGGCTCATGACGTCCGTCCAACCGCGCCCGGTCTCCGCCGCGTGCGCCGCGTGCGCATCGACCATGGCCCGGTCGTCGGGGTGCCTCATCGCTCTCCCCAACTCGAGCGTGAGTTCCTCGTCAGGCTCCAGGCCATGGATCCGCCGAAGCTGGTCCGAGCAGGTCAACTGACCGGTCCGTACGTCGATCCGCCAGTAACCGACACCGGCCACCGCCTCGGCCATCGTCGCGCGTCGCGTCTGCTGCTCGAGTTTCAGCTGGGCGTTGTGCTGCTCCGTCACGTCCATGACCGTGCCGAACACCGCCGTCACCTTGCCGGCGGCGTCGGTCTCGCAGATGCCCCGACCACTGATGTAGCGGGTCTCGCCGTCAAGTCGCACGATGCGGGTGACCACGCCTGACCACCCCTCGCCCGTCGCCAGCGCTTGCGTGACCCGCGCCTGCGCTCCGGCCTGGTCTTCCGGGTGGATCATCGCCAGCCCGTGGTCGAGCCGGGGCTCGCTATCCAACGACTTCCCGTAGATCCGGAACATCTCCTCCGAACAGGTGAATTCGCGGGTCAGCGCGTCAAGCCGCCAGTAGCCGACTCCGGCGATGGCCTCGGCCAGGGCGGCTCGCTGTGTCTGCTGTTCGAGCTTCAGCTGCGCGTTGCGCTGCTCGGTGACGTCCATGACCGTGCCGAATACCGCCGTCACCTGGCCGGCGGCGTCGGTTTCGCAGACGCCGCGTCCATTGATGTAGCGTGTCTTGCCATCAGGTCGCACGATGCGGCTCAGATCATCGGTCCATCCCTGACCCGTCGCGAGCGCCTGTTGCAAGCGCGCCGCGCCTTCGGGCCTGTCGTCGGGGTGGGTCATCGCCATGGCCGCGGCCAGCGGCGGCTCAACACCGGGCTCCAGGCCCCAGATGCGGAACATCTGCTCCGACCAGGTGATCTTTTCGGTCACCACATCGAGCCGCCAGTAGCCGACGCCCGCCACCGCCTCGGCCATCGCCGCGCGGCGGGCCTGTTCGTGCAGGGCTTCGCGCACCGCGCGCCGGTCGGTCACGTCGCGGAAGATGTTGATGATCCCGATCGTCTCGCCGTCGGCGCCGCGGATCAGGCTGGGGCTGCCTTCCATCCAGACCCACGACCCGTCCTTGCAACGGACCCGGTGCTCGCGGTCCGGCGGGCCGTCGTACGGCGCGCCGCCGACCAGAGCGGCGCTATTGGACTGGAAATGGGCGAGGTCGTCCGGATGTACGAAATCACCGGCCGTGCGGCCGATCATCTCGTGCTGGGCATATCCCAGGTTCCGGCACGCCGGTGAGGCGTAGAACATCACTCCGCTGGCGTCGGCCAGCACGATCAGGTCGTTGATCTTCTCCGACAGCACATCCCAGGTGACGTCGCGGTTCGGCGCGGCCTCGCTGTCGTCGGCGATGCGCAGGCGTCGCGGACTTTTGGATTCGTCCGGGCGAGGCACTGTCTCGGACATAAGGAATCCATAAATAGTTACTGTAATTTCAACAGCTTGAAGCTCGAACCTTGCAGTAGAGTTAATGCCCCCGCGGCCGACTGACGCGGACCGCGCCTCAGGCGAGGCTCTCGCCGGCCCGGTGCGAGCGCGGCCGGTTGACCCCCGCCGCCTGTTTCGGCCGCTTGGCCGACTTGCCCAGTCGCTCCAGCAAGTGGTCGCCCACCCGCATGGCGTTGGCTACCGCGGTCAGCGTCGGGTTGACCGAGGCGATCGAGGGGAAGAACGAGGTGTCGACCACATAGAGGTTGTCCAGCTCATGGGCCTTGCACCAAGGGTCCAGCACCGAGCTCTTGGGGTCCTTGCCGAACCGCACCGTGCCCGCCTGGTGCGCCGTCCCGTACAGCGGCAGCAGGCTACCGAACTCGAAGTGGTGCTGGCTGATCGGGTGGGCGTGGTCGACGAAGCCATCCAGCGAGGCATGCAGCTTCTTCACCAGCCGCTCGTGCCCCTCGAGGTTGTTGTAGGTGTAGTCGACGCAGATCCGCCCGTCGGACGCCAGGTGCACCCGGTTCTCCGGCAGCGGCAGGTCCTCGGAGATCACCAGCATCGACAGCATCCGCTCGGCGACGCCTTCAGAAATCACATCGGGGACCAGCCCCGGCGGCAGCCAGTCGGAAACCTGCCCTTCCAGCGTCTGGCCGCTCATGTATTCCAGCAGCTGGATGTGGCCCATCGGCAGGTTGTAGGAGCCATCCGGATCGCCCCAGTAGAAGTCGTTGCAGGCCATCGTCTTGGGGAAGGTGATGTCCACATGCGCCGCGGTCAGCGAGACCATCGCGGTGAGCGTGTGGAACATGTAGTTGCGCCCCACCTGGTCCGACCCGTTGGCCAGGCCGTTCGGATGGGCCGCATTGGAGGACGCCAGCAGGATCGCCGCCGAATTGGCGGCCCCGGCCGACACCACCACGACATCGCCGGTCCAGCGCTCCTCGCCCTGCTCAGTCTGGCAGACCACCTCGGTCACCGTCTTGCCCTTGGGGTCGGTCTCCAGCCGCACCACCTTGCGACCGGTCAACAGGGTGACGTTCGCCAGGCCCATTAGCGGCTCGATGGCGATGGTCCGGGCGTCCGACTTGGCCTTCAGCAGGCACGGATAGCCGCCGCAGGTCTTGCACTTGATGCAGGCCGAGGTGACCGGATGGGCCTGGTCGAGATTGATCCCCAGCGGCAGGGAGAACGGCCGCCACCCCTGTTGCTTCCAGTGCCCGCGCAGCTGGGCGATGCCCGGATCGTCGTGCACCGGCGCAAAGGCATAGGGCGGCTCGTTACCCTCCTCGGTGGGGTCGTCGCCGCGATTGCCGTGCACCCGCCACAGCGTCTCCGCCTCGGCGTAGTAGGACGCCATGTCCGTCAGGCTGACCGGCCAGGCCGGCGAGACACCGCCGGCGTGCTGCACCTCCTCGAAGTCGC
Source organism: Caulobacterales bacterium (assembly GCA_038213205.1). GTDB lineage: Bacteria > Pseudomonadota > Alphaproteobacteria > Caulobacterales > Caulobacteraceae > Phenylobacterium. The sequence continues at coordinate 11,167 of JBBQTP010000082.1, read as the reverse complement.
GCCCGCGCAGCCGCATCAGGGCCGCGCCGTAAAATGTCGTGTTGCCGCCAACCCAATAGTGCGTGTTGGGCGTGAAGGGCTTTCCGTTCTTGTCGTTCCAGTGCTCCTTAGTCTGGTAGCGGCGCTGCACGAAGACCGCCTTGGGGCTCCAGTTCTCCGCCTCGCGAGGCAGTTGCTCGCCGCGCTCCAGGATCAGGATCGACTTGCCGCTGGCCGCCAGCCGCTGGGCGAGTGTCCCGCCGCCGGCGCCCGAGCCGATGATCACCACATCGAAGTGGGCCATGGGTCTAGTCCTCTAGGTGGAATTTCGCCGACGCCCGCGTCAGGATCGCGATCACCAGCTGCTCAGGCAAGTGGCGCAGCAGCATCGCGGCGAGTTTATTGTGCAGGCCCGGGATGACAATCACCTGCCCCCGGTCATGGGCGGCCAGCGTCGCGGCGACCACCTGTTCGGCGGTCTGGGTCAGCCGCCGCGGCATACCGTCCATCTGCGCCTTGGTGCCGTTGGCCTCGGCGAATTCGGTCAGCGTCGACCCCGGGCAAACGCAGGTCACCTTGACGCCGGTCCCCTTCAGCTCCGCGGCCAGCGACTGGCTCCACTTCACCGTCAGGCTCTTGGCCCCCGGATAGAGGCTGTGGCCGACCACGCCGGGCGCGAAGGCCGCCATCGAGCCCACATTGATCACCGCGCCGCGCCCGCGCTCAACCATGCCGGGCACGGCGCCGTAGGCCAACCCACAAGCGTTCACCACCAGGGTCATCAGGAAGTCCCGCTGCCGCGCCCAGGGCGCCCCGACGAAACTCTGGGCGATGGAAAAGCCGGCGTTGTTGACCAGCACGTCGACCACCCGGCCCCGCGCCTCGATCGCCGCCAGCACCGGCTTCCAGGCCTCGAACCCCGCCAGGTCGGCCGGCACGGCGAAGGCCTCGATCCCGTGCGCCGCCGAGAGCTCGCCACACAGCGCCTCCAGCCGGTCGGCGCGGCGGGCCACCACCGCCAGGTCATAGCCCCGAAGCGCATACGCCCGCGCGAACGCGGCCCCGATGCCCGCCGAGGCGCCGGTGATCAAGGCTAGAGGTCGGTCTGTCATGGCGCCAGTAGCGGCGTTCCGGCCGCTCGCGTCAAACCTGCCGGGCGGTGAACCCGGGCACGATGTTTTCTCATCTCCCGCCAAGTCTGTGCCGTCGCCGCAATTTAAGGGCGATTTAGCGCCTGTAGTGCAATCAGGGCGGGGACAGCGCCTTGCCGGAGCCCTACACTCTCGGGGGGCGGTGCGCTGGCGTTGATCAACTCGCCAGAAACCGGGTGTTGGGTGGGATGAGCGAACCGTTCGCCAAAAAGCTTGAGCTGGTGCTCAAGGTGCTTTCGATGAGCCGCGCCCGGCTGGCCGCCGACCTGGGCGTGGACAAGTCCGTCGTGGGCCGTTGGGTCACCGGCGCGGTGCAGCCCTCGGCGCACAATCTCTCCCTGCTTTCGGCCTTGATCGCCCAGCGAATCCCCGGCTTCACCGCGCTCGACTGGGACCGCAGCCTGGCGGCATTCGGTGAGGTCCTGGGCGTCGACCTCGACGTCGACGCGCCGGACCGCGCCCAGGCCCTTCCCTACGGCCTGCCCCTGCCGCTCCTCGACCGGTTCATGGCCGCCTCAGCGCTGCGTGGGCCGGCCTATGAGGGCTTCTATCGTTCCACCCGGCCCTATGTGCTGGCGCCCGGCCAATTTGTGCACGACCACTGCATGATCAGAATGGAGGAGAACGGCCTGCTGACCACAAGGATCGGCACCGCCGGCACCCTGGTCGACGGCTTCATCCTGCTGCAGGGCAATCAGATGTATTCAATTGCCGTCGACGTGACGTCAGGCGCAGTGCTGTTCGGCATTTTCAACGGCGTTGGCACAGCCCGCGCCGAGGTGATCGACGGCATCGCCCTGACGCCGGCGCTCGACGCTGGACGGACGCCGACGGCGCACCCGATCTTGTTCGAGCGGATCGGCGACCTCAGCGGTGACCGCCAGGCCGATGACGCCCATTTCGCCATCCTCGCCGAGCGCAATCCCGTGGCGCCGGAAGGTTCGATTTCCGATGCCCTGCGCGTTCACCTGACGGGTGATTTCGGCCCCAAGGCCGCCGCAGCGGGCGGCCAATGGCTGCTGCAGATGCCGCTGGCCCGCTCCATGGCCCGAGGCCCCGCCTACCGTCGCGGCGACGACACCGGCGAATAGCCGAGTCCAGTCCGCTCGCCATCCAGGGTCCAAAGCCGTCCTGCGCGAGCAGCGTGCATCGGCATGCATCGCACTGCTCGCCGCTGCACCTGCCCGCAATGCGCGGTTGCGCCACACTGCAACGTGGAACTGCGAGGCCCCCACGCCCCTCGCGGCGTCCCGTAACCTGGACCCAGGATTAGAGTACGATGGAACTGACCGCAGCGTCCCCGCCCGTGCGCACGGTGTCCCCCCGCACGGCGTCCCCCCGCACGGCGTCCATCGGCTCCAACGTGGTTTCCATCGGCATCGTGCCCGCCGAAAAACCCGCCTGGCCGCGCCCGGTGCCCGCCACCTCGACCAAGGAGATGCAACGCCGCCTCGGCGCCGCCATCCGCCTGCGCCGCCGCGTCGTCGACATCACCCTGACCGACCTGGCCGGCGTCTGCGGCGTCAGCTTCCAACAGGTTCAGAAGTACGAATCCGGGAGCTGCAGCATTTCCGCAGCCCAGCTGTGGAACATTGCCTGCGCGCTGGATATCCCGATTTCCCATCTCTACGACTGCGCCGCAGCGACCGAAGTCGCCTGAGGCTGTAGAGGCCGAGGCGGCCCCCCCCCACCCCCCCCGGAAAAGGGGCGCCTCGGCCTACCCCTCGCGCAGCAGGTCCCCTAGCGGGGCGACCAGGGTGAACACCAGACCTTCCACCGCATAGTCCAGCTTCGCCTGGGCCCGCAGCTCGCCCGCCATGCCGCGCTCGATCAGCCGCGTGCCGAAGCCCGGTTTCCCCGGCGGCTTGACCGGCGGCCCACCTTCCTCGCGCCAAGTCAGCCGGAAGCGGCGGTCCTGGCCGTCGCCGTCCACCGACCAGCTCAGCGCCACCCGCCCGTCCGGCGCCGACAGCGCGCCGTACTTGGCCGCGTTGGTGGCCAGTTCGTGCAGGCCCAGCGCCATGGCGGTGGCGGTCTGCGGCGCAAGATGCACCGGCGGCCCCTCGATCGAGAACCGCTCGCCGGCCCCGTGCGGGCTCGCCACCTCCACCGCGATCGCCATCAGGTGCGCGCCGGTCCAGTTCTCTGCCACCAGCACGTCATTGGCCCGCGCCAGGGCCATCAGCCGGGCCATGAACCGCGTCCGGGCCTCGGCGGGGATGTCCGGTCCGTGCAGGCTCTGCGCGGCGATCGCCTGCACGGTGGCCAGCGCGTTCTTCACCCGATGGTTCAGCTCGTTGACCAGCAGCCGCTGGCGCGCGTCGGCCCGCTTGCGCTCGGAGATATCGGTCAGGGTTACCGCCACCCCGCCGCCGCGTAGCGGTACGATCTTCAGCTCGACCACCCGGTCGGGCCGCAGCTGCGATGACGTCTCGAACGTGGTCGAGACGCCGTCGGTCATCGCCGCCCGGCAGTGGGTCTCGAACGGCGTGCCGAGCCCCTGCGGGAAGATCTCCCAGATCACCTTGCCCAGCACCAGTTTGCGCGAGACGCCGAAATACGCCTCCGCGGCGCGGTTGAAGACCACGTAGCGCCAGTCGCCATCGAGCGCATAGAACCCCTCGCTCACGCTCTCCAGCACCGCCTCGAGGCGGGCTTCGTGACTGGTTTCGGACGACGACGGGGGATCGGCCATTCGCGCTCTTCAGATCTAGCCGGCGACCCTAGCGTCACCCGACCCTGGCCGGAAGACCATGGCGACTCCCAGGCGAGCGCGGATAGGATGCCCGCGGGCGGGCAACCGCCCGTCTGGAAGCAAAGACCTATGCGACGCCCCCTGCCCGAACGCGGCTCTGCCTGGCCCGGCCTGAAGACCCAGATGCAGTCCATGGGCGACGGCGACGTCAAATGGCGCGACGGCAAGGCGGCGGTCTACGTCTTCAACGCCGGCCCAGACGTCGAGCAGGTGCAGAAGGAAGCCTACGCCCTCTTCCAGTCCGAGAACGGCCTGGGCCCCGTGGCGTTCCCGAGCCTCAAGCGCATGGAGGAAGAGGTCGTGGGCTTTGGCCTGGCCCTGCTGCACGGCCCCGAGGCGGCGGCCGGGTCGATCACCTCCGGCGGCACCGATTCCATCACCATGGCGCTCAAGGCGGCCCGCGACTTCGCGCGCAAGGCCAAGGGCGTCGCTGGCCCGCTGAACATCGTCCTGCCCCGCTCGGCCCATCCCGCCTTCGACAAGGCCTCAGCCCTCATGGAGATCGAGGTCCGCCGCACGGCGCTCAAGGACTATCTCGCCGACCCCGCCGCCATCGCCGCCGCCGCCGACGCCTCGACGGTGATGATCGTCGGCTCCGCGCCCAACTTCCCCTATGGCCTGATCGACCCGATCGCGGCGCTCTCCGACCTCGCCCTGGAGCGCGACCTGTGGCTGCACGTCGACGCCTGCGTCGGCGGCTACATCGCCCCCTTCGTGCGCATGAACGGCGCCGACATCGCCCCCTTCGATTTTGAACTTCCAGGGGTGCGCTCGATCAGCGCCGACCTGCACAAGTACGGCTACTGCGCCAAGGGCGCCTCGACGGTGTTCTTCCGCTCCGCCGACCTGCACAAATATATGGTCTTCGATTTCAAGGACTGGCCGGGCGGGCGCATGGTCACCCCCACCCTGGCCGGCACCCGGCCCGGCGGCGCCATCTCGGCGGCCTGGGCGGTGATGAACTTCCTGGGCGTCGAGGGCTATCGCGCCAAGCACGCCCTGGTCACTGAGGCCCGCGCCGGCATCGCTTCCGGCGTCGAAGCCCTGGGCTTCACGGTGCTCGGCAACCCGCAACTCGGCATCCTGGCCTTCACCCGCAGTGACCTCGACTGCCTGGCGCTGTGGACCAAGCTGCGTGAGCGCGGCTGGATGACCAGCGTCACCACCGAGCCCAGGAGCCTGCACCTGATGCTTTCGCCGATCCACGCCGGCGTCGCCGAGACCTACCTGGCCGACCTTAAATGGGCCCTGGAGACGGTCGCAGGCGCCGCACGCCCAATGCCAGGGCCAGAGGCGCGCTATTCCTAGCGCCGCGGCGCCGGCGGCGGGCCGCTTCGCCCACGTCGACGCCCTGCGCGCCGTCGCCGCCTTGCTGGTGGTCTGGACCCATTCGGCCGAAATCTTCGCGCCGCCGGCCGGCGGTTCGTGGCTTTGGGACATCTCCAAGACCTTCGACGTCGGGCGTATCGGCGTCGTCGCCTTCTTCGGCGTCTCCGGGTTCCTGGTGCCGCGCACCATCGACCCCGCCCAACCGGACGCCGCCCGCGCCTTCATCCTGCGCCGCCTGTTCCGGCTCTACCCCGCCTTCTGGCTCTCCGTACCGCTCGGTCTGATCGCCGTCTGGTGGCTGCCCCGCCGGCCCATCGGCCTGGGCGACGTCGCCGCCAACCTGACCATGATCCCTGACGCCTTCAACGCACAGCCGGTCATGGGCCTCTACTGGACGCTGGAATACGAACTCATCTTCTACGGCGCCTGCCTGGTCCTGCTCTGGTCCGGCGGGCTGCGTCGGCGCGGCGTCATGGCCGCCATCGCCGCCGTGCTGACCGCGGGCTACCTCGCCGGGTTCGCGGCCCTGCTCGCCACGCACAGCCAGGCGCCCGGGGACCTCGGCGTGGTCTGCCTGAACCTGGCGATCCTGTTCCTTGGCGCACTCTGGCGCAGCTTTCTCGACGGCCAGCTGTCGCGCCTGGAAAAGCTCGTCCTGGCCGGCGTGCTGGGCGTGGTCTGGGTCGCCACACCCGCCGCCTGCGCCTGGGCCGTCCTTGGGCGCGGCAGCGCCAATCCGTTCTTCGTCTTCTTTCCGGCGTCCTACGCCCTGGGCGTCGGCCTCTTCATCTCGATGACCTCCTGGGCGAAGCTCCGCTGGCGTCCCCTGGCCTGGGTGGGCCTCACCAGCTACTCGCTTTACCTGCTGCACCCGGTGATCATCTACCTGATGGCCTGGGGTTTCGCCCACGGCTTGCCCGGCGCGCACGCCCCGGTCTGGGCCCAGATGCTGGTCGCCGCGGCCCTGTCGGTCGGCCTCGCCGCCGCCGCCTTCTATGCCGTGGAGCGCCCCGCGACCGAGCTCGGCCGCCGCCTCAGCCGTGCCCGAACAGGCGGAACACCAGGACGCCCAGCGCCCGGTGCGGCAGGAAGGTGAACAGGCCGGCGATCACCAGCCCGCCGATGATCACCCCCAGCACCGCGCCGCGGTGCTTGGCCACCTCGCCGCGCCGCGCTCGGATCGCGATGACCGGCACAAACACCAGGGTCAGCACCGAGAACAGGTGGATCGGACTCAGGCCGCCGGGCACGATCGTGTGGATCGCGAAACTGACCAGCGCGGTGAAGGTCATCAGCGCCAGCCAGATGTAGCCAACCGTGCGGTGCCGCAGGGTGCCCTTCGGCAGCACCAGCTGCGATATGCCCAGCGGCAGCGCCAGCATCACTGAGACCAGATGCGCCACCACCGCGCCCTGGCGCAGGTCGTCGGGGATCGGCTGGTGCGAGGCCAGCCCATTGGCCAGGCCCGCCGCGGCCAGCAGGAAGACGATGCCGCTCCCCGCCAGGCCCAACGCCATACCGGGCGTCATGCGGTCTTCGGTGGCGTCGACGGGAGCAGCGGTCATGGACGGAAGCTTAACCCGGCATACAAGGTCTGTCCTCAATTCCGCATCCGCACACCAGTCCCCGCGTGAGCCCGCGCGGCGTCAAGCCCGGGCGAGCAGCTCCGCGGCGGGCGGTTCGTCCCGCGCGGCGGCAACCCGGGCGATCTCCGCCAGCAGAGCCGCGGGCGACACCGGCTTGCTCACCACCCCATCCATGCCGGCCGCCAGATAGCTTCCGCACTGGTGCGTCAGCACGTTTGCGGTCAAGGCCACGATCGGCGTCGTCGCCCCGGAGGTCCCCGAGTTGCGGATCTGCCGGGTGGCTTCAATGCCGTCGATGCCGGGCATCTGGATGTCCATCAGGATCAGGTCGAAGGCGCCCAGCATCGCCGCCTCCACCCCGCGTTCGCCGTCCTCGGCGGTCTCCACCGACGCACCCAGCCCTTCCAGCATCTTGGTGACGATCATCCGGTTGGTGGCGTTATCCTCGACCACCAATATACGCAGGTCCTCCAGCAGACCGTCGGCCGCCGCCAAGTCCACGGCCGGCGCCGGCGCCGACGGCGCGGCGATCTCGAACCAGAAGGTCGAGCCCTCTCCGGGCGCCGAGACCACGCCGACCTCGCCGTCCATCAGACTGACCAGGCTGCGGGTGATCGCCAGGCCCAGGCCGGATCCGCCGAACCGCCGCGTCGTCGAGGCGTCCGCCTGCTGGAAGCGGTGGAAGAGCTTGGCCTGCGCCGCCTCGCTGACGCCGATGCCGGTATCCTCGATCTCGAACCGCAGCCGCTGGCCGCATCCCCGAAGGTCATCAGCCGGCACGGTCCGCACCCTGACCGTGACCGATCCGGTCTCCGTGAACTTCACGGCGTTGCCGGTCAGATTGAACAGGCATTAGCGCAGGCGCACCGGGTCGGTGAGCACCCAGGCCGGCAGGTCGCCCATATCGAGATGCAGCGACAGCCCTTTATCCTCGGCCTTGGGGCGCAGCATCTTGGCCACGCTCTCGACGATCGCCGCCGGGTCGGCCGCCTCGCGGGCCAGTTCCAGCCGGCCGGCCTCGATCTTTGAGAAGTCGACCACGTCGTCCAGCAGGGCCTCCAGCATGCCGCCGCAGGCCAGGGCCTCGGCGATCATCGCCCGCGACGCCTCCGGCAGGTCGTGGCTCTTCAACAGGTGCAATACGCCCAGCACTCCGTTCATCGGCGTGCGGATTTCGTGGCTCATATTGGCCAGGAACTGCGACTTGGCCTCGGCCGCCATCTGCGCCGCCTGCTCGGCGGCGATCAGCGCCACCTCCTGGCGCTTGGCCGCGCCCAGCGCGACCTTCAGCCGCTCGGTGTGGGCCTCGCCCGCCTGCTGCGCCGCGGTGACCGCCTCCAGCGCCTCGGCCAGCTCGGTGGTCACCTGGGAGATACCGTGGATGGTGAGCCGCCCGTCCGCGCCCTGTTCGCCCCAGATGTTGGCGCGGACCCATACCCAACGGCCGTCAGCGGCCTGGAACCGGTGGGCGAACACCGCTGTACTCTCGCCGGCTTCCACCCGATTGATCGCCGCCACAATAGCCTCGACATCGTCCGGATGGCAGGTCGCCATGAACTCTTCGACGGTGTCCACCGCCAAACCGGCCTCTTCGAACAGCGCACGCCACTCGGGCGACCAGTGAATCGCCTGGGTCTGCGGATCGAAACGCCACAGGCCGATGCCCGCCGCTTCCTGCAGTCGAGACTGTACCTGGCGGATGTGTTCCAGCTCCGCGGCGCGGCGCCGCGCCTCGGTCACATCGCGAAGCGCCCCCATGATCTCGCCGTCCGGCCCGGCCGCGCCATAGCCCTCCAGCCAGACCCAGCCGCCGTCCTTGGTGGCGAAGTGCATGAGCGCGTGCACCGAACCGTGCTCGGCCACGGCGCGGATCATGCCGACCACGTCGTCGCGCTGATCCTCGCGCACGAAATCCAGCATCGGCCGCGCCTGGAGCTCATCCGGCGACCAGCCGGTCACCCGCTCCCAGGCCGGATTGACCGACACGATCTTGCCCTCGGCGCCGAGCACGCCGAACAGGTCCTGCGCGTTTTCGAAGAACCAGGCCGCCGCCCGGACAGGCGACCGCCCAACGCTGCGCCGCGGCTTCGATCGATCGGTCATGATACCTGGACCTCCGGCGGTTCCCCCGCAGAGGCGCACGCTGTCTCTGACCGTTTGGTGTGCGGCCCGGGCGGAAGGGCGATTTGCCGCAGCAGCACCGGGCCTCCGCCGTCGCTCAGTTCGCCGTCGGCTTCGGCGGATAGACCGGATAGGGCGGCCGCTGTGGCTTCGGCGGCGGGTTGGTCTGCAGCGCCTTCAGCGCCAGCGCCACCGCCGCCTCGAGCTGCGGATCGTGCCCCGCGGCCACCGCCTTGGGATCCTGCTCCACCGCCACGTCGGGCGCGACGCCGTGGTTCTCCACGTCCCACTCTCCGGCCGGCGAGAAGAAACCGACGTCGGGCGAGGTCACCTGCCCGCCGTCCATCAGCGGCGGAATGTTGCTGATCCCGACGAGACCGCCCCACGTCCGCTTGCCGACCAGGGGCCCCAGCTTGTTGAACTTGAACATCCACGGCAGCGCGTCTCCGCCCGACCCCGACGCTTCGTTGGCGATCATCACCTTGGGCCCCAGGATCGCCGCGGACGGCGTCCGCTCGATCGCCCCATAGCGCGGCGACCACCAGCCCTGCAGATGCCGGCTCAGCACCTCGATGATGTAGTCGGCCATCTGGCCGCCGCCGTTGAATCGCTCGTCGATGACCGCACCCTGCTTGTCGGTCTGGGCGAAGAAGTAACGGTTGAAGCTGGTGAACCCGCCGGCCCGTCCGGTGTCGGGCAGGTAGACGTAGGCCAGCTTGCCGCCCGACAACAGGTCGACCTTGCGTTTGTTGCCGTCGATCCAGTCGAGGTTTCGCAGCCGCGCCTCGCTGGCCACCGGCACGACGGTCACGTCCCGCGCCGCGCCGCCCGGCCCCTGAACCTTCAGCACGATCGCCTTGCCGGCCGTCCCCTCCAGCGGCTCCTGGATGTCCGTCGCCGCGTCCAACGCCTTGCCGTTGATCGCCAGGATGGCGTCGCCCTCGTGGAGGCCGAGCCCCGGCTGAGCCAGCGGCGCCTTCACCTCCGGCGACCAGGCCCCGCCGGTGTAGATCTTGGCGATCTTCCACCTGCCGCCCTCGACGGCGTAGTCGGCGCCCAGCAGTCCGCCCGGCACCTTGCGCGCCGACGGGATCGCCCCGCCCGATCCGCGCAGGTGGCCCACCGAGAACCCGGTCAGCATCTCCTGGAAGACGTAGTTCAGGTCCGCGCGCGACTGCACCGCCGCCGCATAGGGCGCCAGACGCTTCTCGGTCGCCGCGGTGTCGACCCCGTGGAAGTTCGGGTCGTAGAAGAACGCCCGCTCGATCCGCCAGACCTCGCGGTACATCTGCGCCCATTCGGCCGCCGGATCGACGCGCACCTCCAGCCCGGCGAACGACACCGCGCCGCTATCCTCCGGCTTCGGCGGCGGCGCGCCCGGCGGCTTCGGCGCGGCCGATGTCACCCGGTAGTGCGGCTTGCCCCCCGGCCCACCTGGCCCCCCGCCTGGAGCCGCGTCGGGCGAGGGCGCGTTGCGTTCAGCCAGCAGCACCTTCTCCCCATCGGCGGTGATCTCGTACCCCACCAGATGCTCGGCCACCGTCTCGACCTTGCGGTCCTCGAGCGAGAAGCGGTTCAACGTGGCGTTCGGACCGGTGGCCGTCGGATCGAACTGCCCGGGGTCGGAAAGCCAGTAGAGCGTGCCCGGCTTGCCGGTCGACAGCTCGCTGAGCGGTCCCGGCGGAATCGGCAGCGCAATGGTCCGTGCACTGATCTGCGCCATCGGCAGGCCCACCAGATCGATCACGGTGAGCTTCGGCCCAGAAACAGAAGCGGCTGCGGTCGCCGGCGCATGAGGCCGCGCCTTGGCCTCAGCCTTCGCCTCTCCGGCCTGCCCGGCAGGCGTCTTGTCAGCGTTCTCCTTGGCCGCCTCGCGGGCCTCGCCCACCGACTTCTCGTCGTCGCTCTCCGGCGACACCGGCGACGTCGTCGCCGCCGCCAGCGCAAGCGCATAGACTGCCCGGGTCGGCTGGTAGAGGTCGCTCGACATGTCCAGCGCGTGGGCGGTCATCCCGGCGTTGTTGCTGGCCAGGAAGTAGAGGTACTTGCCGTTGCGGTCGAAGGCCGGATAGCGCGCGTCGCCCATCGGGTCGGTGACCGGCGCGGAGCGCCCGGTCTCCGTCGAAAACAGCATGATCCCGTGCAGGTGGTTCGGCAGATAGCGCGTCCAGGCGAGCCACCGGCTATCCGGCGACCAGCCCATGGCGTGGCTCTGGTCGGTGAACCCGCCCCAGACGTCCGGCTCG
>JBBQTP010000081.1:0-17898 GCA_038213205.1 Caulobacterales bacterium | reverse complement strand
GGCCCAGCGGCTCGGCGATCAGGCTGGCGGCGGGCACCTGCAGCAAATCCGCAAGCGCCGCGTTGGCCTCGGCGACCTTCAGATCGGCGTCCAGCAGGGCCATAGGAATGGGCAGAGCCTGGAATCCCAGGCCTTGACGGTCGGCCAGGGTCTCGCCCGATGCGGAGTGAAGCGCTGCCATGGCCCAATCTGGCCTAGTTCAGGTTAAGGGAGCCCTCTCAAATAACAAACAATGTGTGTCGAAACGCGCGCTCCCAAAGGCGTAGCAATCCGAAGATTCTTCGTAGCGCCGGTATGGCTTTGCGTCATCGCGGCTTGATTGTCGCCGCGTCACCTCCGGATTGATGTCGCAAACGCCCAGGGAAGGGACCCGATGACCGACACGCTTGACCGCTCGTCCAGTGACGACCTGGGCTTCGATCCCGAGGCGCTGAAAGCCAAATACCGCGCCGAGCGCGACAAGCGTCTGCGGACCGACGGAAACGCCCAATACCGCGAAATCTCTGGCGATTTCGGCCACTATCTGGACGATCCCTATGTGCAGCCGGGCTTCAACCGCGCCCCGCTGACCGACGAGGTCGAGGTGGTGGTGGTCGGCGGCGGCTTCGGCGGCCTGCTGGCGGGCGCGCGCCTTCGCGAAGGCGGCGTCGAGGACATACGCATTATCGAGAAGGGCGGCGATTTCGGAGGCACCTGGTACTGGAACCGGTATCCTGGCGCGGCCTGCGACATCGAGAGCTATATCTACCTGCCACTGCTGGAAGAGCTCGGCTACTTGCCGAAGGAGAAGTACACGCCGGCGCCGGAGATCCTGGCTCACAGCCGCGCGATCGGCGAGCACTTCGACCTCTACCGCAATGCCTGCTTCCAGACCGAAGTGACCAAGATGGTCTGGGACGAGGAGGCCAAGCGCTGGACCGTCCACACCAACCGCGGCGACGCCATGCGGGCGCGCTTCGTGGTGATGGCCAACGGTCCGCTGCATCGGCCGAAGCTGCCGGGCATAGAGGGGGTTGAGAGCTACAAGGGCCACTCCTTCCACACCAGCCGCTGGGACTACGACTACACCGGCGGCACAGCCGAGGGCGGGCTGACCAAGCTGAAGGGCAAGCGGATCGGGGTGATCGGAACCGGAGCCACGGCGGTGCAGTGCGTGCCGCACCTGGGCGCGGGGGCCGGGGAGCTGTTCGTCTTCCAGCGTACGCCGTCGTCGATCGACGTGCGCAACAATCGGCCCACCGATCCCGACTGGGCGGCCAAGTTGGAGCCCGGCTGGCAGCAGAGGCGGATGGACAACTTCAACATCCTGCTCTCCGGCGGCTTCCAGCCGGAGGACCTGGTCAACGACGGCTGGACCGACATCATCGGCAACATCCTGCTGCTGGCCCGCAGGAAGATCGCGGCCGGCGAGACGGTCGACGATCCAGCCGCGCTCATGCAACTGGCCGACTTCAAGAAGATGGAGCAGGTGCGCTCACGGGTGGACAGCGTCGTCCAGGACGCGGCCACGGCCGAGGCGCTGAAGCCCTACTACAACCAGTTCTGCAAGCGGCCGTGCTTCCACGACGAATATCTGGCGACCTTCAACCGGGCGAACGTCCACCTGATCGACACCCAGGGCAAAGGCGTCGACCGGATCACCGAGAAGGGCATCGTGGCGAATGGCGTCGAGTACGAGCTCGACTGCATCGTCTACGCCACCGGCTTCGAGGTCGGCACGTCCTACACGCGGCGCGCCGGCTACGACGTCCACGGCCGCGACGGGGTGACGCTCAGCGAGAAGTGGGAGAACGGGGTCTCGACGCTGCACGGCCTGTTCAGCCGAGGCTTCCCGAACTGCTTTATCATCTCCAACGCCCAGTCGGGGTTTACGGCGAACTTCCCGCACATGATCAACGAGCAGTCCAAGCACATCGCTCACATCATGCGCCATTGCGCCGACCATCAGGTCCGCGTGCTGGAGCCGACGCAGGAGGCCGAGGACGCCTGGGTGCAGACGATCATCGACCTCAGCATCCAGCGTCAGGCGTTCCTCGAGGAATGCACGCCCGGCTACTACAACAACGAGGGCAATGTGCAGGCGATGAGCGCGCGCAACGGCTCCTATGGCGCGGGGCCGGTGGCCTTTGTGAAGGTGCTGGAGGACTGGCGTGCGGAGGGCGGGCTCGCCGGCCTCGAACTCATCTAGGCCCCCGACTAGGTGATGGGGCGCTTGCGGCGGAAGGCGGCGGGCGAGACGCCCAGGGTCTGCCGGAAGCCGCGGCGCATGGCCTCCAAGCCAGTGAAACCACACGCCGCGGCAACCTGATCGACACTTTCCGTGGTGGTCTCCAGCCGCGTGCGCGCCGCATCGACGCGGGCCTGCAGCACGAACTGGCTGAGCGTGCGGCCGGTTTCACGCCGGAAGGCGCGGCCCAGCGCGCCGACGCTCATCCGCCCCTTGCGGGCCAGGGCGGCGGCGGTCAGCGGCTTCTTCAGATTGCCGCCGATCCAGTCCTGCAGCTCGTTGACGGCCCGCCGGGCCTTGGACTCGGCGGCGAGCGCGGCGGCGGTCGGGGGCGGGGCCCCGGCGCCCTTGCTGAGCGTTTCGAAGTCGCGGGCGATGTCGCCGGCCACCGCCGCGCCGAGGTCGGCCTTCACCCAGGCCAGCGCCAGGTCGATGCCGGCCGAGACACCGGCCGAGGTGAAGATCGTGCCGTCCTGCACCCAGGTGGACTGGGAGGCCACGCGCAACTTGGGATGGCTGCGCGCCAGCTCGTCGCTGAACTGGCGGTGGGCGGCCACCTGCTTGCCGTCCAGCAGGCCGGCCTCGGCGAGCAGGAATGAGCTGACGCAGACCGCGCCCAGCCGCTGGGTGCGCGGGGCTGCGGCCCTCAGCCAGGCGATCAGTGCGGAGTCCCGCCGCTTGCGGCTCTCGACGCCGCTGACCACCAACACCGAGTCATAAGGCCCGCGCGCCGCGTCCAGCCGCTGGGTCGCCAGGAAGGAGATCAGGCCGCTTTCGCCCTTGATGGTCAGGTCGCTGCCGCTGGTGGCGATCTCGACGCTATAGACGGGGGTTCCGGCCAGGCGGTTAGCGGCGGCGAACACGCTGGCCGGGCCGACGAGGTCGAGCTCGTCCACCGGCGGGACCGCGGCGATCAGCACACGGCGGACCGGCGTGGCCTTGCCGCGCGTGCTCGTGCGTCCCGACGTCGGCCCCAGCGTCCATCCAGCCATGACCCATCCATAGGCAGCGTCGCCCCTGCTCGCAACGGGGGGCGGCAACCGTGCGTGTGCTGAGTTAGCCGCTGACGTCCACCGCCTCGATCTTCTTGCCGTCCTGGTCGGCCTTGCGGGCGCCGGCGAGGATGCCGGGGAGCGCATAGTTGCCCTCGTGGCAGGCGTATTCGTAGACCGGGCCGGCGGTGGAATTCAGCGGCATCTCGGCCTTCCACACCTGGCTGTAGGTGGCCGGGTCGTCGACCTGGAACTGGTATAGGATCTGTTTCGCCGAGATGCGGGTGAAGCGCTCGGTCACCTTGGCGCCCGGCGACATCAGGATCGAGTTGTTGAAGTAGGGCCGCAGGCTCTCGCCCGGATTGAAGTTGGTGGTCTCGGCCACCAGCGTCTCGCCTTCCCACCAGCCAAAGCTGTCGCCCATCCAGGGGCGGATGTCCGGCGTCGGGTGCTTGCGGTCGGTGAGCCGGATGATCCGCGCGTCGTGGTTCATCTCCACCAGGATAACCACGGCGTCCTTCGACTGCACGATCTGATAATTGTTGTTGTACAATACGTTGAGCATCGGCGGGCCGGCCGTGGAGCCGAAGCCCAGGATGCAGCGCTCGCCGAGCGGGCGGTTCTCCGGCCCATCCCAGCTGTTGCGTGCCTTGCGCAACGCCTCGACGTAGGCGGTGTGGCCGGCCGTGCTGTAGGGCAGTTGGCCGTTGGCCGCCTCGACGATCCAGGAGGTGCGGATCTGGCCGTCGATGCGACCCAGGCTGACGCCGGGATCGGTCCAGGAGGCGTTGTAGCCGCCGGGGTCGTCGGCGACCGGTGGGGCGCCGAGGTTGGGATCGGTGGGCTTGTCCTGGGCAGCGCGGGCGGCGGCGCGGCGCTTCTCCATCGCGACCGCCTCCGCGTCGGTAAGGGTCAGCGACTTGAACATCGCCGGGCGCTGCAGGCTGGTCAGCGAGGCGTTGGTCCAGGCGCCCTGCAGGTCCGGCTGGCCGAAGCCGTTCTTGGGCGCGTGGTAGCCGGCGGCGTGTGCCGTCGGTGGGGCGGCGGTGGTCGCGGCCAGGACGGCCGTAACGGCGAGGCGGGCGAGGGCATGCTTGAGCATGGCCGGATAGTTCGCCCGCGCGGCTCGGCTTGCAAGCCGGCTCGTGTATCGTCGGGCGGCAAGCGCTAAGGGGCCAAGAGACAAGGAGCGGGGATGGACGAGCTGTTCGACAAGGCCTGGACCCACATCAAGGTGACCCGCCAGGGCGCCGTGGCCGAGGTGGTGCTGGCGCGGCCGGAGGCGCGCAATGCGCTGAACGGCGTGCTGATGGAGGAGCTGACCGAGGCGGCGCGGATGCTGCGGCTGCGCACAGACGTGCTGGCGGTGATCCTCACCGGGACGGACAGCTACTTCTCGGCCGGCGCGGACCTGGCGGCGAGCCAGGCCCGGGCCGCCGCGCCGACGGTCATGGAGACCCGCCGCGCGATCATGGCGGGGCCGGACCTCTGCAAAGCCTGGGATGAGATCGAGGCGGTGACCATCTGCGCCATCGAGGGCTTCTGCATCGGCGGCGCCAGCGCGCTGGCGGTGTCTTGCGACTTCCGGGTGATGGGAGCGACGGCCTACATGCGCCTGCCGGAGGTTCCGCTGGGCATGAACATGAGCTGGCGGACCCTGCCGAAGCTGGTCGCCCTGGCTGGCCCCAGCCGCGCCAAGCAGTATGTGATGTTCGGGGAAGCCACCGACGCCGAACGGTGCCTCGCCTGGGGCTTTGCCGACGAGGTGGTGGAGGCCGGGCAGGCGCTCACCGCCGCGCGGCGCTGGGCCGAGAAGGTCGCCGCCTTACCGCCGCTGCCCGTGCGGATGACCAAGGAGGCGGTCAGTGCGATTTCCGCGGCCACCGCCCAGGCCAACATCTACATGGACCGCGACCAATATCTGCTGGCCAGCCGCACCAACGACTACCGCGAAGGCATCGCCGCCTTCCGCGAGAAGCGCCCGGGCAAGTTCAAGGGAGACTGAGACGGCATGCCGGTGTTCGAAATCCGCGAAGACGACCTGACGGGCGCGCCGACGCGCCGGCTGCTGGCCCTGCACCTGGCCGGCATGCAGGCCAATACGCCGCCGGAGCATGTGTTCGCCCTCGACCTCTCCGGCCTGCAGACGCCGCAGATCACGGTCTGGTCTTTGTGGGACGCCGGCGAGATCGCCGGGGTCGGGGCGCTGAAGGAACTCGGCGACGGCGCGGCGGAACTGAAATCCATGCGGACGGATCCGGCCCATCTGCGCAAGGGCGTGGCCGCGGCGCTGTTGGACCACATCGTCGAGACCGCGCGCGGTCGTGGCCTCACGCGGCTCAGCCTGGAGACCGGGCGCGGCCAATCCTTCGAGCCGGCGCTGGCGCTCTACCGCAACCGCGGCTTCGCCAACGGCGGGGCGTTCTCAGACTACGAGGCGAGCGACTTCAACCAGTTCCTGCACATGGACCTGTGACGGAGCCGGCCAGACCCGAGTAGGGTGGCAGCAAGCCCCTGCGGAGAGCCCTGCATGCCGCGCTACGTCGACCTGTCGATCGCCATCGAGAACAACATCCATTTCGATCCGCCGGGGTTTTCACCCAAGGTGGAATATACCGACCACAAGGCCGGCGCCCTGCAGCTCGCCGCCTCCTTTCCGGGCCTGAAGCCGGAGCAGCTGCCCGATGGCGAGGGCTGGGCGGTCGAGCGGATCAACCTCTCCACCCACAACGGCACCCACATGGACGCGCCGTGGCATTTCCATTCGACGCAGGATGCGGCGCTCGGCAATCCGACGCGGGCGATGACCATCGACGAGCTGCCGCTGGACTGGTGCCAGCGGCCGGGCGTGAAGCTCGACTTCCGGCATTTTGCCGACGGCTATGTGGCGACCGCCGCCGACGTCGAGGCCGAACTCTCGCGGATCGGGCACACGCTGGAGCCGTTCGATATCGTGGTGGTGAACACCGCGGCGGGCGCCGCCTTCGGCCAGCCGGGCTATGTGGCCACCGGCTGCGGCATGGGACGCGAGGCGACGCTCTATCTGGCCGAGCGCGGGGTGAAGATCGTCGGCACCGACGCCTGGTCGTGGGACGCGCCCTTCGTGCACACCAACAAGAAATTCCAGGAGAGCGGCGACGTCTCGATCATCTGGGAGGGGCACAAGGCGGGCCTCGAGATCGGCTACTTCCAGATGGAGAAGCTGCACAATCTGGAGGCCCTTCCGGCGACAGGGTTCACGCTCTCCTGCTTCCCGGTGAAGATCAAAGGCGCGAGTGCCGGGTGGATCAGGGCGGTGGCGATTTTCGAGGATTAGACGGAGATCCGATAAGGGTGGAAATGAGACCTCGCTGCGCCTCTTAGAGGACCGTTCGCGCGTGGCCCGCTTGGTCTACGTCCACGGTGTGACGCCGAGACATCCCGAAGGGTGTCGTGATGTTGACGCTGTATTGCCGAGTACCTGGCGACAGTTTTCCGAACGTCATCAGGACCGGCCTGACGAACATGACCTCTCCTTCTGAGGCGAGGTGCTCTTCGATTATACGGATCGCGTTGGCAGATGCATGGGGCCTGCGTCGCCAAGCGAAGCCAAGAACAACGAGTGCAATCAACAAGGCTGCAGCCCAAGGAACTACAGCGAGGTCCGACATTGGCGCCTCCCCTCACAGCGCGAGCGGCGCTGACACATGCCAGTAAGGGCGCCTATGGGTCGAAGGCGGACCCGCGTCCTCACGCGTTCCGCGCCATCAGGCCGCCGTCTACCGGGATGGTCACGCCGGTGAGGAAGGACGCGGCGGGGAGGCAGAGGCTGAGCGTGATGTGCGCCACTTCCTCTGGGCGGCCGTAGCGGCGCAGCGCCGTGCGGCGTCGGGCGAATGTGGCCTTGTCGGCCTCGGAGATGGCCTCGGTCATGCCGGTGAGGATCGGGCCGGGGCAGATGCAGTTGACGGTGATGCCTTCCTTGCCGAGCTCGACGGCCAGCGCGCGGGTGAGGCCGGTGACGCCGGCCTTGGCGGCGGCGTAGGCGCTGTCGCGGGCGGTGGCGCCCAGCGCCTCGGTCGAGGCGATGTTGACGATGCGCGGCGCGGCGGACTTGCGCAGGTAGGGCAGGGCGGCGCGGATGATCCGCTGGTGGCTGGTCAGCATGACGCCCAGCGCTCGGGTCCAGACGGCCTCGTAGTTGTCCGCGTCGATGGCCGCGAAGCCGCCGACGCCGGCGTTGTTGACGACGATGTCGAGGCCGCCGAACCGCGCGGCGACCGCTTTTATCGTCAATTCGATGGCTGCCGCGTCGGAGACGTCCAACGTCCAGGCCTCGGCGCTCAGCCCCCGGTGCACCAGGTCGTCGGCGACCTCGCGGACGCTTTCGGCGGCGATGTCGCAGAGCGCCACATGGGCTCCCTCGGCGGCGAACACCTCGGCGGTGGCGCGGCCCATGCCGCTGGCCGCGCCGGTGATGAAGGCGACGGAGCCATTGATGGAACGTCCGGGTGCTCCAGGGGCGGGGGCACTCACAGGCTCAGGCCTCCGTCGACGACAATGGTCTGGCCGACCACGTAGGCGGCCAGCGGCGACGCCAGGAAGAGGGCGACGCCGGCCATGTCTTCAGGCGTGCCCATCCGGCCGATCGGGATGGAGCGCAGGGCGCCTTCCAGCCGCTTGGGGTTCTCGGTGGTGATCTTAGTGAGCTTGGTGTCGACGAGGCCGGGGGCAAGGCCGACCACGCGGATGCCGTCGGCGGCCCAGGCGTCGGCCAGGGACTTGGTCAGGCTGACGGCGCCGGCTTTGGAGGCCGCATAGGCCGGGTTGCCGAGGTTCGAGGTGTAGCCGGAGACGGAGCTGACGATGATGATCACCCCCTGGCGGTCGGCCAGCGCGTCCTTGAAGCGGTTGGCGCAGGCCATCAGGCTGTCGAGGTTGACCGCCATCACACGGTCCCAGCCTTCCGGCTCGAACTCGCCGCGCTTGTAGACGACAGTCCCCTGGCAGAGCACCAGGACGTCCAGCGCCGGCGGGCCGGGCGCGTCGCCGATCTGCTCACGGTCTCCCACGTCGACCTGGGAATAGGCCAGGCCGTTGAGGTCGGAACCTTCGACGCCGTTGTAGTCCTCGGCCTTGGCCCGCGTGCCCCATACATAGGTGGCCGCGCCGCGCTCCAGGAAGGCGTGGGCGATGCCGTTGCCGATGCCGCTGGAGCCGCCGACCACCAGCACCGCCTTGCCGCTGAAATCGAGCTCGTTCATGGCGCTATCTCCCTGTGAAGATGGGCGCGCGTTTCTCAAGGAAACTGGCGACGCCTTCCTTGTGATCTTCGGTCCGCATCAGCTCACGAATAGCGGCGATGGCCCAGACCCCGATCTCGTGCGGATCGCCGTAGGCGGTGCGCTGCAGGCCGGCCTTCAGGCGCTGGACGGCGAGCGGCGGATTGGCGGCGATCCTGGCGGCCAACGCGTTGGCTTGGGCGATCAGGTCGCCGTGGGCCACGATCCGACCGACCAGGCCGATGCGCAGCGCCTCGGCGGCGTCGATGACATCGCCGGTGAACAACAGCTAGGCGGCCTTCTCCGGGCCGACGATGGCCGGCAGGCGGTAGAAGCCGCCGATGTCACAGGGCAGGCCGCGCTTGACGAACAGCTCGGCGAACCTGGCTTTCTCCGACGCGATGCGCAGGTCGGCGAACAGGGCGAGCTCCATGCCCCAGCCGACCGCGGCGCCGTTGACCGCGGCGATCACCGGCTTTGTGCATTCCAGCGCCGCCATGGCCGCGGGCGTCGGCTTCAGCTGCGCGGGCGTGGGCTGGGCGGAGACCGGCTTCGGCCCGGCCATGATCTCGCCGACGTCGTCGCCGGAGCAGAAAGCCGGGTCGGCGCCTGTCACGATGACGCAGCGCACAGCCGGGTCGGCGGAGGCGACGCGGAAAGCCTGCTCCAATTCGTCGTAGGCCCGGTAGTTGAGCGCATTGCGCGTCTCGGGGCGGTTGAGCGTGATCGTGGTGACGTGGGCCTCGACTGCGTAACGCACGCAGGTGAAGTCCGCTGTCTGCAGGACAGTCTGGGACATCTTCGGTTCCTTCCCTCAAGGGATCGTCGCACGGCGGAAGATGGCGTCAACGCTGACGCGAGGTGACCCTTGCCTTGCCTCGTTCGGCGAGGAACATGCTCGCCATAGGGAGCGAGGCGAAAATGCCCGAATTCAGGATTATCGATGCCGGCGCGGCCAAGCTTCGGGTCGCCGTGGAAGGCGAGGGGCCGCTGGTCCTGATGGTTCACGGCTTTCCGGAGAGCTGGTTCTCGTGGCGTCACCAGATGGCGCCGATCGCTGAGGCCGGGTTCACGGCCGCCGCCATCGACGTGCGCGGCTACGGTGGCTCGGACAAGCCCCACGAGGTCGCCGCTTACGACATGGAGGCGCTGACCGCGGATGTGGCGGGGGTGGCCAAGGTGCTGCAGCCGGATGCCCCGGCGATCCTGATCGGCCACGATTGGGGCGCGCCGATCGTCTGGAATTCGGCGTTCAGCCGGCCTGAGGCGTTCAGCGCCGTGGCCGGGCTCTCGGTGCCATTCAGCGGCGTGCCGGCCCGGCCGTTCACCGAAATCTTCACCGAGGCCTTCACCTCCAAGGGCCACTTCTTCTACCAGGCCTGGTTCCAGAACGTCGGGCCGCCGGAGGCCGAGGCCGAGGCGGACGTCCGCGACTTCCTGCGCAAGTTCTACTTCGGCATCGCCGGCGAGGCGCCGGACGGCAGCTGGCCGCAGAAGAAGCACGGCGCGAGCATGCTGGAAGGCATGATGGACCCGGCGGAGTTCCCGGCCTGGCTGACCGCCGGCGACCTTGACTACTACGTGGGAGAGTTCGAGCGTTCGGGGTTCTTCGGCCCGATCAGCCGCTATCGCAACCACGAGCGCGATCACGCCTGGCTGCAACAGTTCAAGGGCCGCACGCTGGACCAGCCGTCGCTGCTGATAGGCGGCGACCGTGATCCGGCGTTCAATGGCTTCGGCCGGATCGCAGACCCGGGCGCGATGATGCGAAGTTTCGCGACCGACCTGCGCGGCGTGCACGTGCTGCCAGGCTGCGGGCACTGGACGCAGCAGGAGCGCCCGGTGGAGGTGAACGCGATCCTCATTCCCTGGCTGAAGGGGCTCTGACCATGGCCGACCTGGAACTTCTGCAGGACGGCGAGGTGGTCTGGGCGACCATGAACCGGCCCGCGCGGCTCAATGCGCTGAACCGGAGCCCGGTGACCGAGCTGCGCGAATTCTTCGTCGGCCTCTACTGGCGCCGCGACGTGCGCGTGGTGGTGCTGCAAGGCGCTGGGGATGCCTTCTGCGCTGGCCTCGACCTGAAGGAGCGCGGTGACCCGCAGGCGCCGCGATCAATCGGCGCGGGGCTGACGCGCCAGCGGGAGATCAGCGAAATCGTCATCGCCATGCGTCGCTGTCCACAGCCGATCGTGGCCTGTGTAAATGGAGCTGCGGCGGGCGGCGGCTTTGCGCTGGCGCTGGCGTCGGACGTGAGGATCGCCACGCCGAGCGTGCGGATGAATGCGGCCTTCATCCGCATCGGCCTGTCGGCCTGCGACATCGGGGTGAGTTATTTCCTGCCCAGGATGGTCGGCTCGTCAGTCGCCGCCGAATACATGCTGACCGGGCGGTTCATCGATGCCGAGCGAGCCTATCAGCTGGGGTTGGTGAGCCGGATCGTCGCCAAGGAACAGCTTGAGGCCGAGGCTCAGGGATTTGTCGACGACATGCTGCACGCGACGCCGCTCGGCCTGCGGCTCACCAAGGAGGCGCTGAACCACGCCATCGATGCCCAAGGGCTGGAGGCGGCCATCGCCATGGAGGACCGCAACCAGATCCTGGCCAGCTCCGACGGTGACTTCCAGGAAGGCGTCCAGGCGTTCCTCGAGAAGCGCAGGCCCAACTATGCCAAGCGGGAGGGTTGAGGTGATCCGGCTCTACCACTGCGCCGACGCCCGGTCGTTCCGCGCGCTGTGGGCGCTGGAGGAGCTGGGGCTCGAATACGAGTTGATCGTGATGCCGTTTCCGCCGCGCTATCGGGCCAAGGAATATATGGCCGTCAACCCGCTGGGCACGATCCCCGCGATGGTCGACGGCGAGACCTTCATGACCGAGAGCGCGGCCATCGTACAGTATCTGGTCACCCGCTATGGGCCGAGCCCGTTGGCGGTGGAGCCGAACGAGCCGGCCTTTGGCGCATGGCTGAACGCGCTGCATTTCGGCGAGGCAACGCTGACCTTTCCGCAGACCCTGGTGCTGCGCTACCGCCGCTTCGAGCCGGGCAAGGCCGAGGTGGTGGCCGACGACTACGCCAAGTGGTTCCTGGCGCGGCTGCGGGCTGTCGACAAGGCGCTGGCCGGCCACGACTGGCTGTGCGCCGACCGGTTCACCGGCGCCGATATCTCGGTGGGCTATGCGCTGCTGCTGGCCACCGAGCTGGATCTCGATTCCGAATTCAGCCCAGCTATCGCCGCCTACTGGGCGCGGCTGCAGGAACGCCCCGGCTTCAAGGCCGCCAAGGCCTCACAGATCGCCCACGCGCCGCCCGGCGCCGAGGCCTTTCCTACATAAGGACCTGCCGATGCCCGTCACCCTCTACGACCACCCGCTGTCGCCCTATGCGCAGAAGGTGAAGATCGCTCTGCGCGAAAAGGGCGTCGAGTTTGGCGCGCCCTTGCCGGGCGGGCTGGGCGCCGGTGGGGCGACCGGCGAATTCGTCGAGGCCAACCCGCGCGCCGAGGTGCCGGCTCTGGTGCATGACGGGGTGTCGATCTTCGATTCCACGATCATCCTGGAATACATCGAGGACGCCTGGCCGACGCCGGCCCTGCTGCCCGCGACGCCCGCCGACCGGGCGCGGGTGCGGATGCTCGAAGAGGTGATGGACACCCACTACGAGGCGATCAACTGGGGCCTGTCGGAACTGCGCTGGTTCGGCCGCGCCAAGGGTGATCAGGCGACCAAGCTGGAGGACGCGGCCAAGCGGCAGACCACGGGCTTCTTCGCCTGGCTGGAGCGGCAGCTGGAGACCCGCGAGTGGTTCAACGGCGCGGCGTTCGGCTGGGGTGACCTGGCGGTGGTTCCCTATCTCAACGGCTCGGTAGGGCACGGCCTGCCGCCGGCGACCGGCTCAAAGCTCAGCGCCTGGCTGACGCGCGCAAACGCCCGGCCCTCGGTCGCCGCGACCACGGAGGAGGCGGCCGCCTCGGTGCGCGGCTCGGCCATGCCCAACGTCGCTGAGCTGGTGGAGAAGGGCCTGTTCAAGCGCGAGTACCGCGACCATCGGCTCGAATGGATGATCAAGTCCGGCGGAGTCGACGTGGTGCTGAAGGGCCTGGAGCGCGACAACATCCGCTTCACTCCCGATTTCAGCTAGGAGGCCGCCCGTGGCTCACGAGATCATCCTGCACCACTACGACACCTCGCCGTTTTCCGAGAAGCCGCGGGTGATGTTCGGCATAAAGGGCCTGGCGTGGCGGGGGGTGACTCAGCCGGTGATCATGCCGAAGCCCGCACTCGTACCCCTGACCGGCGGCTATCGGCGCATCCCGGTGATGCAGATCGGCGCCGACATCTATTGCGACACGCAGGTGATCCTGGCGGAGATCGAGGCGCGCCATCCCGGCCCGCCGGTGATCCGCGGCGGCGACTGGGCGGTCAACCTGTGGGCCGACCGGCTGTTCTTCCAGACCACGGTGGCGGTAGTGTTCGGAGAGATCGGCGACGAGGTGCCCGAGGCCTTCAAGAAGGACCGCGAGGCGCTGTCCGGTCGGCCGTTCGATACGGCGGCGATGAAGGCCGCTGCCGAGCCGATGAAAGGCCAGTGGCGCGGCCATGCCGGCTATATCGAGCGCGGGCTCGGCCTGGAGGATTTCCTAGGCGGGTCAGCACCGTCGCTGGCGGATATCGCAGCCTACATGAACGTCTGGTGGCTGCGGCGCGCCGCGCACGGGGCGGCCGAGGCGCTGCTGGATGGCCTGCCAGCGACGCAGGCCTGGCGCGAGCGGATGAAGGCCATCGGCCATGGCGAGCGCAGCGAGATGACCGGCGCCGAAGCGCTCGCGGTAGCCACCGCCGCGACGCCGGCGGCCGTGCCGGCCAGCGATCCCAAGGACCCGTCCGGCCTCGCGCCCGGCGCCGCGGTCGCGGTGCGCGCCGATGATTATGGCCGCGACCCGATCACAGGCCGGCTGGTGGCCCTTAACGCCGAGCGCATCGTCATCGCCCGCGAGAACGAGCTGGGCGTGACCCACACCCATTTCCCGCGCACCGGCTTCCTGCTGGCGGCGGCCTGATCTTCTTAAGGAGGCTTCGATGAACGACCGCGTGACGGTGGATATCCAGAACGGCGTCGCCGATGTGCGGCTGGTCCGGGTCGACAAGATGAACGCCCTGGACAACGCCATGTTCGCCGCCCTGGTCGAGACCGGCGAGCGGCTGAAGACCGAGGCCGGGGTGCGCGCAGTGGTGCTGTCCGGCGAGGGCCGCGCCTTCTGCGCCGGGCTCGACATGAGCAACTTCGCCCAGATGGCGTCGGGCTCGGGGCGGCGCTCGACCGAGACCCTAGTCACCGCCAAGCGCACGGCGGGCGGAGCCAACCACGCGCAGCAGGCCTGCATGGTCTGGCGTGAGATCCCCGTGCCCGTGATCGCCGCTGTGCACGGCGTGGCGTTCGGCGGCGGCTTCCAGCTCGCCCTCGGGGCCGACCTCAGGTTTGTGACGGCGGACGTGAAGCTGGCGGTGCTGGAGATCAAATGGGGCCTGATCCCCGACATGGCCGGGATGGCGCTGATGCGCGGCCTGGTGCGCGACGACGTTTGCCGCGAACTGACCTACACCGGCCGGATCTTCGGCGGGGAAGAGGCCGTGGCCATGGGCCTGGCGACGCGGGTCTGTGCGGACCCGCGCGCCGAGGCCCTGGCGCTCGCCGCCGAGATCGCGGATAAGAACCCGCACGCGATCCGGGCCGGCAAGCGGCTGCTCAACCTGATGGCCGAGGGCGATCAGCCCGAAATCCTCCTGGCCGAGAGCCAGGAGCAGACCGCGCTGATCGGCTCGCCCAATCAGGTCGAGGCCGTCACGGCGAACCTGCAGAAAAGGGCTCCGCAGTTCGCCGATTAGGCGTCTGGGTTAGCGCGAGGCCAGCTTCAGGTGGGGATCGCTGGACTGGGCCAGGGTCGTCCGCACCGTGCCGGCGACGCAGGCGCGGAGCTCGTCGATAGGGAAGCTCGAGCCGAGGACCTGAAGGGAGCAGAGCTGGGTCGCGGCCTTGTGAACTTCGGCTCTGACCTGCTCGTGCGACTTGCCGGCGATGGAGATGCGGATGGACTGGGCGCAGGCGGGGGCTGCGATGAGGGCGGCCGCGGCCGCCAGGATAACGATACGGTTCATGGTTTTGGTGTCCGGATTGAGGTTGCTGACAACCCCTTTCACGGCGTTCCTCTTGGCGGCGGCCGGATACTGACGTCGGCCTGTCGCCACGGACTCAAATGCCAGATCGACGATAACTGATCAACGATAATGATGCGATGCAGCGTCACCTCGCTGCGCTGCACAAATGTAGGGCGTAAAGTTCGTCGGCGGGCACCCTTAAGGACGTTTCTTGCTCACCCGCGCCCGATAAAGGGCATGCTTGTGGCCATCACGGTCATGAACTGGACGTTGGCGTCCAGCGGCAGGCCGGCCATGTAGAGCACCGCGTCGGCGACGGCGGAGACGTCCATGGTGGGCTCCGCGGCGATCGAGCCATCAGCCTGCATGACGCCGGAACTCATCCGCTGGGTCATCTCGGTGGCGGCGTTGCCGATGTCGATCTGCCCGACGGCGATGCCATACGCGCGGCCATCAAGTGACGCAGATCGTGTCAGGCCGGTGATCGCGTGCTTGGTGGCGGTGTAGGCCACCGAGCGTGGGCGCGGCACATGGGCGGAGATCGAGCCGTTGTTGATGATCCGCCCGCCGCGCGGGTCCTGGTCCTTCATCAGCCGGAACGCAGCCTGGGTGCAGAGGAAAGCGCCGGTCAGGTTCACGTCGACGACGCGTTTCCACTGCTGAACGGTGAGGTCCTCCAACGGCACGGGCGGTGCGCCGGTCCCGGCGTTGTTGAACAGCAGGTCGAGGCGGCCAAAGCGGGCGTTCGTCGCCTCGAACAGGGCCGCGACCGAGGCCTGGTCGGCGACGTCAGTGGCGTGGGGCAATGCGCGGCTTGCAGCGTCCCGCGCCAAGTTCGCGGTCTCGGTCAGCAGATCGGCGCGGCGGCCAGCCAGGGCCACCGACCAACCGGCGTTCAGTAGCGCCAGGGACACAGCGCGGCCAATACCGCTACCGGCGCCGGTGACGATAGCGACCTTGGCTGTTGCGCTCGGCATCGGCGCTGATTAGCGCTTACGCCCGCGAATGCCCAGGTTCCTCTCCGGGTTTCGTAGATGAGGTATGTCTATGCCCGCAGTCCTGCCGCCCCCCACGCCCGAAGTCGAAGTCGTCGTCGTCTATCCCCCAAGGCTGGCGCCTCTGGGCGGCGACGCGGCGTTCAGCGCCGTCCAGATCGGGCCGGAGACTTTGAAGCAGACCCCGCGCCTCGACCAGGCGCTGGAGAGCACGCCGGGCGTCTCGCTGTTCCGCCGCACCACCTCGCTGTCGGCCAATCCGACCACCCAGGGCGTGTCGCTGCGGGCCATCGCCGGCTCCGGCGCGGGGCGGGCTCTGGTGACCCTGGACGGCGCCCCGGTGAACGATCCATTCGGCGGCTGGGTGATCTGGACGGCCCTGCCGTCGGAGGGCTTGGAGGGCGCGACCATCGTCCGCGGCGCGGGCGCGGGGCCCTATGGCGCGGGCGCGCTGACCGGGGTCGTGGCGCTACAGGAACGCGGCGCGCGCAACGGCCTGGGCGCGCTCGACCTGTCGGTTGGTGAACGCAGCAGCTACCGCGGCGCGGTCGCGGTCGGAACGCAGGATCTGTTGCTTACCGCGGCGGCGGAATCCACGGACGGCTACACCCCGGTGCGCGGCAAGGCGGCCGGCGCGGTCGACAAGCCGCTGTCGTTGCACGACGAGAGCGCGGCGCTGCGGGTCCAGCACGACTTCGGCGGCGTGCAGGCCGCAGCCCGCGTGAGCGCGTACGACGAGAAGCGCGGCGCGGGCCTGCTGGGCGCCAATTCCGCCGCCAAAGGATCTTCCGCCACGCTTACCCTGGCCCACCCGGCCACCAAGGGCGTCGGCGGCTGGCGGTTGCAGGCCTGGAGCCGGCACAGCAACTTCGCGAACTCCTCGGTGACGGTGGCCGCGGGCCGGGCCACGGCCACGCCGGCCAACAACGAGTTTTCGACCCCGGCCGACGGCTACGGCGTCAACGCGGCCTTGCAGGGCCATCTGGGCGCGACCGCCTGGGAAGCCGGCGCCGACGCACGCTGGGCCAGGGGGACCGAGCATGAGCAGTACCGGGCGGTGAACGGCGTCCTCACCATGGGCCGCGACGCCGGCGGCGAAACCTCGGTGGCCGGAGTCTACCTGGAAAGCGTCTATGACGGCGCGCCCTGGCTGGTCACCGGCGGGGTGCGCGTCGACCGGTGGACGCAGAGCCGCGCTCAGCGCCACGAATTCGTGTTGGCGACCGGGGTCACGTCGCTGAATTCGCCCACGCCCGACACCTCCGGCACGGTTCCGACCGGCCGCATCGGCGTCCGCTACACCGTCAGTCCCGACCTGTGGCTGCGCGGGGCGGCCTACGCCGGCTTCCGCGCGCCGACGATCAACGAGCTGCACCGGCCGTTCCGGGTCGGCAACGACGTTACCGAGGCCAATCCGAGGCTCAGGCCCGAGAAGCTCAACGGGATTGAGGCGGGCTTCGGCGGCGAGAGTCTGTTCCACTGGCAGGCCGAGGTCTTCTACAATCAGCTGAAGGACCCGGTCACCAACGTCACCATCGGCGTCGGGCCGGGGGTGATCGCCGCCCTGCCGATCGCCGGCTTCATCCCGGCCGGCGGCGCCCTGCGCCAGCGGCGCAACGCCGGTGAGATCAACGCCTATGGCGTCGAGGGCGAGGCTTCGGGCGACGTCATGACGGCGCTCACCTGGCGGCTGGCGTTCGCCTACACCCACGCCCGCGTCGATGGCGGCTCAGCGGCGCCGCAGCTCACCCACCGGCGCCCGGCGCAGACGCCGGAGTGGACGGTGACCGGCGGGCTCGACTGGCGGGCGCTGGAGAAACTGACGCTGAGCGCCAACCTCCGCTATTCGGGCGAGCAGTTCGAGGACGACCAGAACATCCGTCGCCTGCCGCCGGGAGCCGAGCTCAATGCGCGGGCCGCGTGGAACGTGGCGCCCGACGAAGAGATCTACCTGGCGGTCGACAACCTCGCCGACGCCAAGATCTCCACCGGCAAGACCGCGGACTTCATCGACAGCTATTCCGAGCCACGCACCTTCCGGATCGGGTTCTCCTACCGGCGGTAGGGTCCGTGCCTGCGACCCTGGGTCCGCGAGCGGCATGAACCCCAATTCACTTCCCGTTGCGAGCCCGGTGGCGTACGGCGCGCGACATGTTGGGCGTGTTCAGTGGCGCAGTGACGCGGCGGGTCGTAGACCGGGGCGGGGCGGTTGTGGCGGAGCATGCGCACGACTGGCCAGTGCTCTCGCTGTTCGTCATGGGCGGCTACCA
>JBBQTP010000080.1:0-17950 GCA_038213205.1 Caulobacterales bacterium | reverse complement strand
GCGGGGGTGCTCTCCCAACCCCGGCTCACAAACAACCCCTCTGCCCCCCCCCCCCTTCCCCCTAGCGCACCCCCACCGCGCGCCCCCCCAACCGGGGCCCCCGCTTCGCTTTCAGGGCTAGAGTTCGGCCTCGACCTCGCCGATCAGGCGCAGCGCCATGTCGGCCTCGCCCTCAGGCACCATCAGCCGGCTCGACTGCACCCCCGGATAGCCGGACACGGCGAACACGAAGGGATGCAGGTCGGCCTCCAGCAGCAGCTTGTGCAGGAACCCCAGCCGCACCGGGTCGTCGGTCTCCAGAAGGGCGATCATTCGGCGCGCTCGGGCTGCGGGTGAAACGGCGCGCCGGCCCTGTCCGGAAGGCGGGTGATGGCGACGATAATGCGTTCGCGCTCGCCGGGCAGACGCTCCACCAGCAGCCGAGCCACCTGAGCGTCGTCGTGGAAGGCGTAACCCTTAATGGCGTCGAGGATCGCCTTGGCCAGGTTGTCGAGATCGAGCCAGGGCGGGTCGCCGACGTATTCCATGCGGATTTCCACAGCGAACTCTCCCCAGCCTGGGCGCGAGCCGCGCCAGGCCTTGCGGAAGAACTCGTAGATCAGCGGCTTGTAGTACTTGGCCTGGGTGGTCAGGCCGTCGATCTCGACAACCATCGTGCCCGGCGCCTCGCGGGCGCGCACCTTGCCGTGCTGGGTCCAGGTCTGGCTCATCGCCCTCTCACATAGGATGCAAGCGTCTTGCAGTCTCCTGCTGTCGCGCTAAACCGGCCTCGCCCCGCCTGGCAGACGACCCCCTGGAGACCGCGATGAGCGCCACGCGCACCGAGACCGACACCTTCGGCCCCATCGAAGTTCCCGCCGATCGCTATTGGGGCGCGCAGACCCAGCGATCCCTGCATAACTTCAAGATCGGCTGGGAAAAGCAGCCCATCCCGGTGATCAAGGCGCTGGGCGTGGTCAAGCGCGCGGCGGCCGAGGCCAACGTCGCCCTGGGCAAGCTCGACCCGCAGATCGCCGAAGCGATCGTCGCCGCCGCCCAGGAGGTGATCGACGGCAAGCTCGACGACCACTTCCCCCTGGTGGTCTGGCAGACCGGCTCGGGCACCCAGTCGAATATGAACGCCAATGAGGTGATCTCGAACCGCGCCATCGAGATGCTGGGCGGCGTGATGGGCTCGAAGACCCCGGTCCACCCCAACGACCACGTCAACATGAGCCAGTCGTCCAACGACACCTATCCAACGGCCATGTACATCGCCTGCGCCGAAGAGGTGGTGCGCAGCGTGATGCCGGCGCTGGAACACCTGCACGCCGCGCTCAAGGCCAAGTCCAAGGCCTTCGACCACATCATCAAGATCGGCCGCACCCACACCCAGGACGCCACCCCGCTGACGCTGGGCCAGGAGTTCGGGGGCTATTCGCACCAGGTCGGCATGTCGGTCCGCCGCCTGAAGGACACGCTCTACGGCCTCTATGAGCTGGCCCAGGGCGGCACGGCGGTGGGCACTGGCCTGACCGCGCCGGTGGGCTTCGCCGAGAAGGTCGCCGAGCGGATCGCGGCGATCACGCGGCTGCCGTTCGTCACCGCCCCCAACAAGTTTGAGGCGCTGGCCGCCCACGACGCCATGGTGTTCAGCCACGGGGCGCTGACCGCCACGGCCGCGGCGCTGTTCAAGATCGCCAACGACATCCGCTACCTGGGCTCGGGCCCGCGCGCGGGCCTGGGCGAGCTGTCGCTGCCGGAGAACGAGCCGGGCTCGTCGATCATGCCGGGCAAGGTCAATCCGACCCAGGCCGAGGCCCTGACCATGGTCTGCGCCCACGTGATGGGAAACCAGACGGCGATCGGGTTTGCGGGCAGCCAGGGGCAGTTCGAGCTCAACGTCTACAACCCGGTGATGGCCTACAACTTCCTGCAGTCCTGCAAGCTGATCGCCGACGCCACAATCAGCTTCACCGACAACATGGTGGTCGGCATCGAGGCCCGCGAGGACAACATCAAAGCCAACCTCGAGCGGTCGCTGATGCTGGTCACCTCGCTCAAGGAACACATCGGCTACGACAAGGCCGCCAAGATCGCCAAGACCGCCCACGCCAACGGAACCACCCTGCGCGAAGAGGCGGTCGGCGGCGGCTATGTGACCAATGAAGAGTTCGACGCCTGGGTCCGCCCGGAAGACATGATCCATCCGGGTTGACGGGACTCGTTGCGGGGCGCGTGAAGGCGCCATGGCCAAGGAAACCGTCTACATCCTGCAGACCTACGTCGCCGGGCGCGGCAAGGGGCTGAAGGCCGAGCAGCAGGTCGGCTGCAAGACCGCCGAGGAGGCGCGCCGTAAGGCCGAGCGGCTGGCGCCGCTCCGCGAAGGCGTGGTTGCGTTTTCGGCCACCGCTGACACCGAGCTCGGCGACTATGACGAGAACCCGGTGATCCTGTTCAAGTCCGGCCGCCTGCCCCACCCGTTCGACGAGGCCTAGGGCCTAAACCGCTAGGCCCGCCGCATCACCGCGAAATCGGCGAGGTCTTCGAGGGCCGGGCGCCAGCTGTTCGACGGGAAGTCGGCGAGCGCGGCCTTGGCGGTCGCGGCGTAGCCGGCGGCCAGATCCAGGGTGGCGGTGAGCGCGCCGGTCTCGACCATCAGCTCACGGGCGCGGACGAAGTCGGCGTCGGTCTGGTCGCGGCGGTCGATGGTGCGGATCCAGAACTCGCGCTCGGCCGAACCGGTGCGGACCATGGCCAGCAGCAGCGGCAGGGTCGCCTTGCCTTCGCGGAAGTCATCGCCGGGGTTCTTGCCCAAGGTCTCGGCGTCGCCGGAATAGTCCAGCGCGTCATCGACAAGCTGGAAGGCGAGGCCCAGGTCCTGGCCGAACTTGCGCAAGGCCCGGCAACGCTCGGGCGAGGCGCCGGCGGAGACCGCGCCGGCCTCAGCCGCAGCGGCGAACAGCTCGGCGGTCTTGGCCTTGATGATCTCCAGGTAGACGTCCTGGCTAAGATCGAGGTCGTGGGCGCGGGTCAGCTGCAGCACCTCGCCCTCGGCGATTACGCGGCTGGCGCGGGCCAGGATCTCCAGGGCCGGCATCGAGCCGGCGCCGACCATCAACTCGAAGGCCCGGGCGAACAGGAAATCTCCGACCAGCACCGACGATGGCGCGCCCCAGATCAGGTGCGCGGCCACGCGGCCACGGCGCAGCTGGGAAGAATCCACCACGTCGTCGTGCAGCAGAGTGGCGGTGTGGATGAACTCGACCGCCGCGGCCAGCTTCAGGCAGGCGTCGTCGCGGGCTCCGGCCAGGCGGGCGGCGGCGACGGTCAGCAGCGGGCGCAGGCGCTTGGCGGAGCCGGCGATCAGGTGGTCGGCCAGGGCCGGGATCACTGGAACGGGGCTATCCATATGCCGCCGGATCAGCGCATCGACCGCCGCCATATCCGGCCGCGCAAGCGCCAGCAGCGCGTCGAGCGACGGCGGTTCTGCGGCGACGGCGGGGCGTGTGGCGACGTCCAAGCGGACCTCGAGCTCCTGGCTTCAGGCGGTGTCTGGGGAGGCGGCCGCCGTTGCGAGGGACAATGGTGACGCGATAGGGCACGGTCAAGCGAACGGAACGGACGAAGGGAGATACGTGTCCTCACCAGCACAAGGCGAAACCACCCAGGACAAGGCGCTGGACGGGCGCATTACCCTGCGCCAACCGGCCCGCGGCTATCGCGCGGGACTGGATGCGGCGCTGCTGGCCGCCGCCTGCGACGCGAAGGACGGTGAGCGGGTGATCGAGGCGGGCTGCGGGGCCGGCGCGGCCCTGCTGGCGGCGGCGTCGAGGCGGCCTGAGACCTTGTTCGTCGGCATAGAGCGCGATCCCCGGGCCCTGGCGCTGGCGCTGGAAAACATTGCCGCCAACGGCATGGGCGGTCAGGTCGAGGCCTACGAGGGAAATGTGGCCGTGCGGTTCTCCGGCCTGGGGTTGAAGCCGTTCGACGCGGCCATGGCCAATCCACCGTTCTTCGACGACGCCGGCGCGATCCGTGGACCCGCGGCCGAGCGGCGCGGCGCCTGGATGGCCGACGACGGCCTGGAGGCCTGGATCGGGTTCCTGTTGAAGGCCGTGCGAGAGGGCGGGACTATCACCCTGATCCACCGCGCCGACCGCCTGGCCGACATCCTGGCCCTATTGGCGCCCAAGGCGGGCTCCTGTCAGGTGCTCTCCGTCCTGCCCTTCGCCGACCAGCCGGCGAAACGGGTGCTGGTCCGCGCCATCAAGAGCGGCAAGGCGCCGCTCCGCCTGCTCCCGCCCCTGATCCTCCACGATCGCGAGGGCGGAAAGCACACCCTCGAAGCCGAGGCGATCCTGCGCGGCGAGACGGGGCTGGCGTGGAACTAGCCAGATCGGTTGCCTTGCGCGGGCGCCCAGCCCAGTAATCCAGGACAACGGCACAGACAGGATTTCGACATGGCCTCCAAGCTCCAGCAGGACCCGCGCATCGATCCGCGCATCAAGGCCTTGTTCGCCGCGCCGGACGCGCCGCCGCAGGGCGACATCGAAAGCCGCGAAGCGCTGCTGGCGGCGGCCAACACACCCGCTGCCCTGGCCGCCGAAGCCGCCATGTCGCGATTGTTCGACGCCTGCGACAACGAGGCGACGGCGCCGTCAGCCGGCCTGATCGTCACCGAGGAGGCCTTCGTCTCGGCGCCCGACGGGAACAGCATCAAGGTGCTGATCACCCGCCCCGACAGCCCCGAGCGGCTGCCTTGCGTCTACTACATCCACGGCGGGGGCATGCAGTCCATGTCCTGCTTCAACGGCATGTACCGCAGCTGGGCGCGGATCATCGCCGCGCGCGGCGTGGCCGTGGTGATGGTCGATTTCCGCAATGCGCTGAGCGCCTCGTCGGCCCCGGAGGTCGAGCCATTCCCGGCGGGCCTCAACGATTGCGTCGCCGGGTTGAAATGGACCTGCGCCCAGGCCGAGCGGCTGAACATCGATCCGACCCGGATCGTCGTGGCGGGCGAGAGCGGCGGCGGCAACCTGGCGATCGCCACGGCGCTCAAGCTGAAGCAGGATGGCGATGTTGGGTTGATCCGCGGCCTCTACGCCCTATGCCCCTACATCGCCGGAGAGTGGCCGCTGCCGCAGAATCCGTCGTCGGTCGAAAACAACGGCATTCTGCTGGAATTGCACAACAATCGCGGCCGCATGGCCTACGGCATCGAGGCCTTCGAGGCGCGCAATCCGCTGGCCTGGCCCAGTTTCGCGACAGAGGAAGGGGTCCGCGGCCTGCCGCCCACGGTGATCAGCGTGAACGAATGCGATCCGTTGCGCGACGAGGGTGTCGGGTTCTATCGGCTGCTGGTCCGCGCCGGCGTCGCCGCCCGCTGCCGCCAGATGATGGGGACGATCCACGGCACGGAGGTCTTCTCGATCACCTGTCCCGACGTCAGCCGCAACACCGCCGCCGATCTCGCCGGCTTCTGCCGCGACCAGATCTAGACCGGATCTGCGGGCTTCCAGCTCGGCTGCGCCTCGAAACTGGTGACGGTGGGGTCGATCGGGTCCCAGGCGCGGCGGCTTCGCGTGAAGATCGCCACCTGCGGCAGCAGTGGGGCGGGTTCGTCCAGCGTGCCCAGCATCACGGTCATCACCCCAGGCATGCCGGAGTTGCGGCCAAACAGCGGGCTTCCGCAGGTCGCGCAGAACAGGCGCGTCACGGTATTCCCCGCCTCGCTGACGAGGGAAAAGCTGGCGGGCTCGCCGTGAAGCTTGATCCCTCCCTCGGCGAACATCGCCCCCGTCGTGTGGCCGGCGCCGCTGAGCCTCTGGCAATTCAGGCAGTGACAATGGGCGACCACGATCGGCTCGCCGGCGATCTCATAGGCGCAGGCGCCGCAGAGGCATCGGCCGGTCAGCGTGTGGGGCTCAGTCATTCCGCCAGTCCCAGCTTCTCTCGGAAGTCCGGGTGCACCAGATCCTGAACCTCGGGGTGCTTTTCGATGTAGCCGGCGACGAACGGGCAGATCGGCTTGACCTTCAAGCCGTGGTCTCGGGCGTAGCCGAGGCCGGCCTTGATCAGCGCCGAGGCGATGCCGCGCCCGCCCAGCGCCTCGGGCACGACGGTGTGCGGCAGCACGATAGCGTCAGGTTCCAGCCTGTATTCCGCGAACGCCGTCTCACCCTCCACCGTGAGCTCGAAGCGACGGGTCTTGTCGTTCATGGCGATGGGGGGCAGGTCGGGCATCTCAGTCTCCTCAGACCTCCTTCTTGACGCGCTATGAGCGTGGGGCCAAGCTCACAAGCGTACCGACACACGCCAGCGAAGGAGGATGTGATGACGACGCCCATTGCCCACGCAGCCCTTTCGCGCGCCGGTACGCCAGCCCTCTAGGTAGGGCGATCCCATCCCAAAACGACGGGATTCCGCGGTCGGCGCCTGACGGCATTGCGACCCATTCAAAGGAATCCTGATTTGCTCACCTCCTATGGCTGGAGCGACAAACTCCAGCACGACTTCGAACCCTACGCGGCCGAGGGTCTGGTCCCCGCCCGCGTCACCGTCCAGCAGCGCGGCTCGTGGCGGCTGGTCACCGCCGACGGCGAGATCGAGGGCCGTATCTCCGGCCGCTTCGCCAACACCGCCGTCGATGGCGGTTATCCGGTCACCGGCGACTGGGTGGCGGCCGAGCTGAAAGGCGGGGCGGCGATCATTGAGCATGTGCTGCCGCGCTCGACCGCCTTCACCCGGCGCGCGGCCGGCACGGCGCGCGACATGCAGGTGGTGGCGGCCAACGTCGACACCGCCCTGCTGGCCGCCTCGCTGAACGCCGACCTCAATCTGCGCCGCCTCGAGCGCTACCTGGCGACGGCCTATGAGAGCGGCGCCGATCCGGTGATCCTGCTCACCAAGGCCGACGTCTGCGGGGACCCCGAGCCGCTGATCGCGGAGGTCCGCGCCATTGCCGGCGGGGCGCAGGTCATCGTGATGTCGGTGCGCACCGGCCAGGGTCTGGCCGAGCTCTCCGCCCTGCTGGCCCCCGGCAAGACCGCGGTCCTGCTGGGCTCGTCCGGCGTCGGCAAGTCCACACTGGTCAATGCCCTGGCCGGCGTCGAGAAGATGGCCACCAAGGAGGTCCGTGAGGACGATGCGCGCGGCCGCCACACGACCACCCACCGCGAACTGATCCTGCTGCCGTCCGGCGCCCTGATCCTGGACACGCCGGGCATGCGCGAGCTGGCGCTCTGGGATGCCGAGGAAGGCGTGGCGGCGGCTTTCGCCGAGACCACCGCCGAGGTCGAGCGGCTGGCGGAAGGCTGCAAATTCCGCGACTGCGCCCACGAAAAGGAACCCGGCTGCGCGGTGCGCGCCGCCCTGGCCGACGGGACCTTGGACGCCGAGCGCTGGCAAAGCTTCCAGAAGCTGCAGCGCGAACTGGCGCATGAGGTCCGCAAGGAGGACCCGGTCGCCCGCCAGGCCCAGCGCAAGGTCTGGATCGGCCGTCACAAGGCCGCGCGCGCCTGGATGAAGACCAAGCGCGGCGGACCGGACGACCAGGCCGGATGATCAGGCCCGGCGGGGCACGAATCTGCGCTAGTCTCGGGCGTCACATTCCGCCGCCCACGGACCTCCTCGTTGCGCATATTGATCATGAAGGGCCAGTCGCAGTACGGCGGCACCCGGCTGTTCGCCGACTGCGCTGCGGCGGCCTTCGCGCGGCAGGGCCACCAGGTGGACCTGTTCGATCTGGAAGAGACCTCCAGTCCGGGCACGGCGATCCTCAGCCACGCGGCGACGGCCATCGTCGATCTGGTCTTCACCATCAACATCGCGGGCGAGTTCCGCGACAGCGCCGGGCGCACGATCCGCGACCTCTATGGCGCGCCCCACGTGGTCTGGCACACCGACTACCCGCTGAGCCACCTGGCGCGGCTGCGCGAGACGCCCAAGTCCACCGCCCTGCTGTTCGTCGACCCGACGCAGATCGATGCGGTCAAGGCGGTGTTCGGCGCCGATCGCTTCGACTGTCTGGCTTTCTTTCCGCACCCGGCGGTTGGTGAGCCCGGGCCGGACGACGCGACAGCGGCGCAGTTCCGCGACAACCGGCCGATCGGCGTCTTCTGGTCGGGCACCTTTCAGCAGCCCACGACGCCGTGGGCCGGTGTCGAGGGCCCGGCGCGCCAGGTGCTGTCCGACGCCTTCGACCTGGCCATTGCGACCGAATGGACGCCGCCTCACGTGGCGCTCGGCGCGGTGCTCACCGAGCGCGGGTTGGGCCCGGACCACCCGGCCTACGCGGGGGCGCTGGAGTCCTCGGTCCTGCTGGACACTGAGGTGCGTCAGGCGCGGCGCTTCGAGTTCCTGAAGGCGGTGGCCACGACCGACGTGCCGCTGCACATCTGCGGCGCCGGCTGGGAGCAGCAGCTCCATCGCTTCAAGAACGCCACCTACAAGGGGCCGGTCGAGATGACCCGCGCGCTCGAGCTGATGCGCCAGTCGCGCCTGCTGCTGAGCACCAACGGCAACTTCGGCGGCGGCTCGCATGAGCGGCCGTTCACGGGTTCACTGGCCGGGGCGGCGGTGCTGTCGGACTACAGCCGCTACTACGGCCAAATCTTCGAGCCAGGGCGCGACATCGAGCTGTTCCACTGGAAGGACCTGGCCGCTGGCATGGACACGCTGAGGGCGCTGGCCGGCGACCCTGAGCGCTGTTTCGAGCAGGCCCGCCCGGCCAAGGCCAAAACCATCGCCAGCCACACCTGGGACAGGCGGATCGAGCTGATCCTGAAGGCGGC
Source organism: Caulobacterales bacterium (assembly GCA_038213205.1). GTDB lineage: Bacteria > Pseudomonadota > Alphaproteobacteria > Caulobacterales > Caulobacteraceae > Phenylobacterium. Next base: position 9,176 of record JBBQTP010000080.1, on the reverse strand, counting down.
CGAGGCCGTCCGCGTTTAGGCGATCAGCTTGCGGTAGAGGTGCCAGGTCGCGTGGCCGAGCATCGGCACGACGATGATCAGCCCGACCAGGCCAGGCAGTGAGCCCAGCGCCAGGCTGGCCGCCACGATCACCCCCCACAGCGCCATCACGCCGAGGTTCTGGGTCACCGCGCGGATCGAGGTCCCGATCGCGCGCCACATGCCGACGTCACGGTCGAGCAGCAGCGGGAAGGACACCGCGCCGATCACGAAGGCCGCCATGGCGAAGACGAACCCCGCGCCCATCCCGGCGGCGATCAGGGTCCAGCCCTGTGGGCTGTTGAACACGCCACGCTCGAAGGCCATCAGGGTCTGCGGCGGCTCGGGGCCCAGGGTGGCGATATAGATCTCGCCGGCCGTCGCCAGCCACAGGATGAACAGCAGCAGCAGGATCGCGCCGACGCCGAGGATCGAGGACAGCGCGGGCGAACGGAATACCCCAAAGGCGCTCCCCCAGGTCACATGCTCGCCGGCCTCGCGGCGGCGGCTCATCTCATATAGTCCGACCGCGGCCACGGGCCCCAGGATGGCGAAGCCCGAGGCCAGCGGGAACAGCATCGGCAAGAGGTCATAGCTGAACGCCAGCCGCGCCAGCGCCAGGCCGGCCACCGGATAGATCACCCCGATGAACAGGATATCGTCGCGCAGGGCGCCGACGTCGGCCAAGCCCTTGCGCAGAGCATAGATCAGGTCGGCGACGGCGATCCTGCGGACCTGAGGGACTGCCTGGCCGATGTGGCGGGCCGGGTTGGGCAGCAGCGCGCGCCCGACGTCGCCGACGCTCCAGGCGAGCTTTTCGAGGACGTACTCGAAAGGGTTCTCGATGTGGTTCTCGGCTTGTTTTTCGGTCGCCATTCCCTGTCTCCCAGATCGCTGATCTTGAGAGCCTGGCCCAATGTCACGAACGGGTCGCCGATCGGGCGGTCGCGTGACGCAGACCACAGCCCTTTAGGAACCAGTGGTCAGCCTATCACGCGACGCGCCCGGCGTCGTGCTTGGTTCGTGGTGGGCCCCTAGTGGCGAGTGGGGTCGTCCGCCGGATTGACGTAGGTCATGCCGAACGGGCCGAGGGCGGCCACCTCGACCACCGCGCCGGTCTTGGTGAAGGCGAAATGGTTCATGCCGGCCATCGCCACGGCGAAGCCGCCCGGGGTCAGCGTGGCGCTCTTGCCCGGGTCGAGCTTGTTGCCCATGCCCAGGCTGAAGGCGCCGGAGATCACCGTGACGTTCTCATCGGTCGGATGGTGGTGGGCGGGGATCTTGTAGCCGGCCGGCAGCTTCAGCCGGATGATGAACAGTCCGGCCTTGCCCGGATCGCCAGCCATCACCGCCATCTGCGCGCCCTTGGGGAAGACCGGCGGAGCAGCGCCCCACTTGATGTCAGCAGTATTGACCTGCGCCTGGGCGCTGAAGGCCCCGAGGAGGAGCAATCCGAGCGCTAGAACCGTCTTCACCATGGTCGATATCTCCGATTAAGGGCGGAACTCCCGTTGTTGCCAGGATCCCCCGCCCTTAATGCGGACTAGGCCTCGCGCGGTTCAATGACCCAGGCGCCGGCTCGCCTTGCCGATCGTCCGGAATGCGCACGAGACGCCCCGCGCGCGCTCAGTTGCGCGTGGTGTCGACCAGGGCGTTCTTGGTGATCCAGGGCATCATGGCGCGCAGGCGTTGGCCCACTTCCTCGATCTGGTGCTCGGAGCCGCGCTTGCGGATCGCCTTGAAGCTAGGGGCGCCCACCGCGTTCTCGGCCATGAAGTCGCGCACGAAGCGGCCCGACTGAATGTCATCGAGAATGCGCTTCATCTCGGCCTTGGTGTCCGCCGTCACCACCCGCGGCCCCGACACGTACTCGCCGTACTCGGCGGTATTGGAGATCGAGTAGTTCATGTTGGCGATGCCGCCCTCGTAGATCAGGTCGACGATCAGCTTCACCTCGTGCAGGCACTCGAAATAGGCCATTTCCGGCGCATAGCCGGCCTCGACCAGGGTTTCGAAGCCGGCGCGGATCAGCTCAACCAGACCGCCGCACAGCACGGCCTGTTCGCCGAACAGGTCGGTCTCGCATTCCTCGCGGAAGTTGGTCTCGATGATCCCCGAGCGCCCGCCGCCGATGGCCGAGGCGTAGGCGAGGCCGAGGTCCATGGCGCCGCCGGTCGCGTCCTGGTGTACGGCGATCAGGCAGGGCACGCCGCCGCCCTTCTGGTATTCGCCGCGCACCGTGTGGCCGGGGCCCTTGGGGGCGACCATCAGCACATCGACGCCGGCCGCGGGCTCGATCAGGTTGAAGTGGACGTTGAGGCCGTGGGCGAACATCAAGGCGGCGCCATCGCGGATGTTGGGGGCGATCTCGGCGTTGTAGATGCCGCGCTGCAGCTCGTCGGGCGCCAGCACCATCAGCACGTCGGCCCACTTGGCGGCGTCGGCGACGCTCATTACCTTCAGGCCGTCGGCCTCGACCTTCTTGGCGGTGGCCGAGCCGGGCTTGAGCGCCACGGCGACGTTCTTCGCGCCCGAGTCGTGGAGGTTGAGCGCGTGGGCGCGGCCCTGGGAGCCATAGCCTACGATGGCGATCTTCTTGTCCAGGATGCGGGAAATGTCGGCGTCGCGGTCATAGTAGACGCGCATGATCGTTCTCCTGGGTGGTCAAGAAGCGCTGCGCCCGCGCAACGCAGGCGCCGCAAAGCGGGCGCTTTCCAGCGGTTTTTTGCCGAAAGGTCAAGGGAAGGCCGCGCTTCGCGGCCTCGCGAGAGCGTCGCGCAGGCGCGCGAACCATGGCAGATCAGGCCGATGATCCCGGTCACCGACATGATTGCGCTGGAGGACGACGAGCTGTCGGAGAAGTTCGTGCGCGCCTCGGGGCCGGGCGGCCAGCACGTGAACACCTCGTCGAGCGCGGTGGAACTGCGGTTCGACGCGCGGGGCTCCCCGTCCCTGCCGGAGGAAGTGAAGCACCGCCTAGTGCGACTCGCGGGCAGCCGGATGAACCAGGAGGGCGTGATCGTGATCTTCGCCCAGTCGCACCGCAGCCAGGAGATGAACCGCCAGGATGCGCGGGCCCGGCTGCTCGAGCTGATCGTCCAGGCGACGATCCGGCCCAAGCCGCGCAAGAAGACCCGGCCGACCTACGCCTCAAAGCTGAAGCGTCTCGAGGGCAAGTCCAAGCGGTCCGGGGTGAAGGCCATGCGGGGAAGGCCCGGACGCGATGACTAGGGGCCGGTACGACTAGCTTTTCTTCCCGCGCGTAGCCTCTGGCGCGATTTCGCCGCATTGGCCTATATGCTCGCCCTTATGGTCGTACCTGTCCGCCAGATCGCCGCCGCGCTTGCGCTGCTGACTCCCCTCGCCGCCTGTGAGCCCAGCCTCGGGCCGCCCCCGCCTGGCCGCATGGTGGTCGCCCCGCCCAGCAACACCGCCACCTTCAGCGGCGTCGATTTCGCCTGGTCGAGGGTCACCGGCCGCAACATCCTGGCCGGCACCCTGGCGGTCCGCCCGGGCGCGGTGCGTTACACCTGCAGCGGCCAGACCGTCGTGCTGACGCCCGAGACGCCCTGGGTGCGTCGCCGGATGAGCGTACTCTACAGGTCCGCCGAGCGTGCGGCCCTGCCCACCGACGACGTGCGCAGCCGCGCCGCCCAGGCCCCGCCCGGCGACTCCGAGCCGTTCGTGCGCCGCGCGCTCTGCGACCAGACCGACCACTTCAGCTTCACCGGCCTGCCGGACGGAGCCTGGTTCGTGGTGACGCTCGCCAAGCCGGTCAATGGCGCCGGGTCGAGCCTAGCCCTGATGCAGCGGGTCATGACCCGCGGCGGCCGGGTCACCGAGTTCGCCCTCTAAAGACGCGCCGAGGCCGGCCTTTTTCCGCGGCAGGCTGCCGCACGCTTGAACCGATCGCCGGTTGGCGGGTTTTGCTCCGCGAGGACGCGATGGCTTGCCGCGCCCGATGAGGAGTGACCGCCATGCGTAAGATGCTCTGCGCCACCCTGGCCGCCGCCGCGACGCTCGTGGCCGCCGGCGCCGGGGCCGCCCCGAAGGCGCCCTCGGTCGAGGCCTATGCCGTGAAAGCGACCTACGACGGCCCGTCGTTCAACGTCGGCTACAGCGCCAAGGCGCGGCGGATGGCCGCCTGCCTGGCCAGCTATCCCGGCGTCTACGACCCGCGCACCGACCTGATCCGCGTCCGCCCCGGCGTCACCAGGCACTGCGGCCTTTAGTGGACCTTGGCGCGGCCGATCTCCAGGCCGTCGCCACCGGCGCGGACATCGATGACCGCGCCGTCCTCCAGGTCACCGGCCAGCAGCTTGCGCGCGATCGGGTCGACCAGTTCCTTCTGGATCACCCGCTTGAGCGGCCGCGCGCCATAGACCGGGTCATAGCCGCGGTCGGCCAGCCAGTTCACCGCGCCCGCGTCCAGCGCGATCGACATCCGCCGGTCGCCCAGCAGCTTCTCGACCCGCTGCAGCTGGATCTTGACGATGCCGTCCATCTCCGAGCGGCCCAGCCGCTTGAAGAGAATGATCTCGTCGATCCGGTTCATGAACTCCGGGCGGAAATGCTGGCGGACCACGTTCATCACTGACCCGCGTGCGCTCTCAACATCCTCGCCGTCCTCGAGGGTGGCCAGGAACTCCGAGCCCATATTCGAGGTCATGACGATCAGGGTGTTGCGGAAGTCCACGGTGCGGCCCTGGCCGTCGGTGAGGCGGCCGTCGTCCAGCACCTGCAGCAGCACGTTGAAGACGTCCGGGTGGGCCTTCTCGACCTCGTCGAACAGCAGCACCTGATAGGGCCGGCGGCGCACCGCCTCGGTCAGCGCCCCGCCCTCGTCGTAGCCGACGTAGCCGGGCGGCGCGCCGATCATCCGCGAGACCGAGTGCTTCTCCATATATTCGCTCATATCCAGCCGGGTGATGGCGTGTTCGTCGGCGAACATGAACTCGGCCAGCGCCTTGGTCAGTTCGGTCTTGCCAACCCCGGTTGGACCCAGGAACAGGAACGAGCCGATCGGCCGGTTGGGGTCCTGCAGCCCGGCGCGGGCCCGCCGCACGGCGTCGGAGACGGCCAGCAGGGCCTCCTCCTGGCCGACCACGCGGGCGCGGAGCACGTCCTCCATGGCCAGCAGCTTCTCGCGCTCGCCCTCCAGCATCTTTTCCACCGGCACGCCGGTCCAGCGGGAGACCACCGCGGCGATCTGTTCGGCGTCGACCACCTCGGGTGACATGGCGTCCTGCTCGGCCATAGCCTCTTCCTCGGCCAGGCGCTTTTCGAGCGTCGGGATCTCGCCGTAGGCGATCTCGGAGGCGCGCTGCAGGTCGCCATGACGCTGCGCCACCACCAGCTCGGCGCGCAGCCGGTCGATCGCCTCGCGGGCCTGGGCGGCGGAGGAGACCTTCTCTTTCTCCGCGCGCCAGCGTGCGGTCATCTCGGCGGACTGACCCTCCAGGTCGTCGAGCTCGTCCTCCAGCTTCTCCAGCCGGGCCTTCGACGCGTGGTCGGTTTCCTTGGTGAGCGCCTCGCGTTCGATCTTCAACTGCACGACGCGCCGGTCGATCTCGTCCAGCTCCTCGGGCTTCGAGTCGACGGCCATGCGGACGCGGCTGCCGGCCTCGTCCATCAGGTCGATGGCCTTGTCCGGCAGGAAGCGGTCGGCGATGTAGCGGTGCGACAGGGTCGCGGCGGCGACGATGGCGCTGTCGGAAATCCGCACCCCGTGGTGCAGCTCGTACTTCTCCTTCAGGCCGCGCAGGATGGAGATGGTGTCCTCCACCGTGGGCTCGGAGACGAACACCGGCTGGAAGCGGCGGGCAAGCGCGGCGTCCTTCTCGACGTTCTTGCGGTACTCATCGAGCGTGGTCGCGCCGACGCAATGCAGTTCACCGCGGGCCAGCGCCGGCTTCAGCAGGTTGGAGGCGTACATCTGCCACTCGCTCTTTCCGTCGCCGACCAGCGTGTGCATCTCGTCGATAAACAGGATGATCGAGCCCTCGGCGGCGGTGACCTCGTTCAAGACCGCCTTCAGGCGCTCCTCGAACTCGCCACGATACTTTGCGCCGGCGATCAGCGAGCCCATGTCCAGCGACATCAGCTTCTTGTCCTTCAGGCTCTCCGGCACGTCGCCCTCGACGATGCGCAGCGCCAGGCCCTCGACGATGGCGGTCTTGCCGACGCCGGGTTCGCCGATCAGCACGGGGTTGTTCTTGGTGCGCCGCGAAAGCACCTGGATCGTCCGGCGGATTTCTTCGTCGCGGCCGATCACCGGGTCGAGCTTGCCGTCGCGGGCCGCCTGGGTCAGGTCGCGGGCGTAGCGCTTGAGCGCGTCATAGCCCTCTTCGGCGGACGCGCTGTCGGCGGTCTTGCCTTTGCGGATCGCGCTGGCGGCGTCTTCCAGGGCCTTGGTCGAGGCGCCGGCGTCCTTCAGGATCTTGCCGGCGTCGCCGCCGTCCTTGCCGAGCGCAATCAGCAGCCGCTCGGTGGTGACGAAGGCGTCGCCCGCGCCCTTGGCGCCCAGCTCGGCGCCGGCGAACACCCGGGCGGTCTCGGGCTTCATGTAGAGCTGGCCGGAGCCGCCCTCGACCTTGGGCAGCTTGCCCAGCGCCACGTCGACCGCCTTGTCGGCGTCGTCGGGCCGCCCGCCGGCGCTCTCAATCAGCGCGCGTGAGAGGCCGTCCTTTTCCTCGAGCAGCACCTTCAGCAGATGTTCCGGCGCGAGCTGCTGGTGGCCGCGGGCCAAGGCCAGGCTCTGCGCCGACTGGATCGCCTGTTTGGCGCGGTCGGAATAGACGTCGATATTCATCAGGTCCCCTTAGGCAGGCAGAGTGACCAAAGGCGCCTTACCAAGCACGCCTGCGGTCTTCCCGATGTAGTGTGGCAGATGCGCCACACAAGGCCCGCGTGGCCCCCCGTGCGGGTCCGCTGCGCGGGTCCGGCGTGCGCCGACCCGAGGATGCCCTGCGGCCTGGTCGATGTGTGCGGCTTAACCTGTGTCCTGGGTCAGGCGACCGCCGGGATCAGGACGAGTCCGCGGCGGCGGGTTCCGGCGCCGCAAGCGTCAGCCGCGCGCGGGGTTGCGGAGGGTCCAGGCCGAATTCGCGGCAAAGGCCCGCGATGAGGCTGTCGAGATCGGCGAAGAGGAAGGCCTCGGCCTCCGAAAGCTCGGCCAGGCGGTCGTCGACGTCCTCCAGCAAGGAGTCGGCGGCGCTGTCCTCGAACTCGTATTCGTTCCAGACGCAGCGCTCAACGGCGCGCTTGGCCTGCGCCGCCTTGCGCACAGCCGCCGGGGCCTGCGGGCGCGCGGGCGGCGACGCCTCGGCGCGCGCACGGTCGGTTTCCAGCCTGGCCTGGAGCGCGATGGACTGGCGCATCGAGCGGCCGAGCTTATGGATGGCGCCGGCGGCGCGGCTCATCTCATCGAGCGTCTCCGCCTCCAGCGCCCGCTGCTGGATCGCGCAGGCCAGCGCCAACACCTTCTCGGCGAACAGACCCAGCATCTGTTCACGGCGTTCAGCGAGCGCGGCGGCGTCGGGGCAGTTATATACGTGAGAAAGCGCGGAGGCGTGCTAACCTCCTGACAGGGAGGCGGCCATGACCGATCCGGTTACGTTAAGCGTCGGCGCGATCAGCGCCACTAAGTCGGCGTTTGAACTCGCCAAGACAATCCTGGATGTTCGCGACGCGACGAAGCTCCAAGCGGTGCGCTTCGAATTGATGGGCCTTCTCTTGGAGGCCCAACAGGCGGAGGCGGCGCTGATTGGAGAAAAACAACAGCTCGCCAAGCGCGTAGGCGAGCTTGAAGCATGGGACGGCGAGAAGCAGCGGTATCAGCTTGCCGAGGTCGGTACGGGCGTCTTCGCTTATTCGTTGAAGCCGGAAGCCCAGGGCGCCGAGCCCGACCATAAACTGTGCGCCAACTGCTTTGCTCAAGGGCAAAAGTCCTTCCTGCAAAACGAGGCGCGCTCGCCGGGTATGAGCCAGTACCTATGCTGCCAGGCTTGCGGTACCGAACTGCTGATCGCGGGCTTCGTTCACCCCGAGCATCGCGGGGCCAAGCCTCGGAAGCCGCCGCCAGCCCCGAAGGGCGGCTATCGACCCTTCTAACCTACCTTTGGCTTCCGACTGGGCTTCGGCGGTCTGTGCGGCGTGTGCGGCGTGTTCACGAGCCGCCCTAGCGTCTCGTTGAAGCGGTCTTCCGCTTCCTTCTCTTCTGCCGGCGAGGGCTTATCGGTCATGGCTGACGACCTCTTTCATGCCGCCCAAGTTAAACTACGTCGGGCGCGAAAGCACATCCTGTCCGTCAACGACGAGATGGAAATCCAAGCGCGGGAACACGCCAAGTTCCTCGCGGCTTGGAGCATGATCAACGACGACATCATCCCCGAAACTCCGATCAATCCGAACCGGCTAGACGAGGTAGCGTGCTGCGTCGGCGATGCGATTCACAACCTACGATCCGCTTTGGACTTGCTAGCGTGCGAGGTGGTGGAGAAAAGCGGCGAGAGTCCGAAGGACGTTCATTTCCCCTTCGCTGACACGGAGAAGGCGCTGACGGAAAAGACCGCCACCTCCGACAACGGCGGGATGGTGAAACGGCATAAATTCCACCGCGCTCGCGAAGATGCGAGGAAGGCGCATCTGGGCCTTCGCCCACATGGCGAACCGCACGGCAACGCGCTGCTATGGGGCCTTCACCGGCTGGATCTGATCGACAAGCACCAGGACCTTCTGACGCTAACATCCGAAGTCTGGGGCGGCGGGCTATACCGAGATGGCACCAAGCTCACCCCCAGAAATGACGGCGGCATGATCCTAGTCTTTGCGCCAGCCGGGCTCTTTGCCGGCCAAGCAGTCCCGACTGTATTGAACAGCCTCGCGGGCGAGGTGGAGCGCACGATCCAGACCTTCAGCAATCTCGGTTGGTGACGCGGTGCTGACCGGCTTCGGTCGGCGCGGCACGTCCACCCATTCGGACTCACACATCGGCGCCTCGCTTCCTGCGCTTGGCGGTAAGCGCGGCTTTTCCCCCACCTTTCCGAGCGTGAGCTGATCGGCGAGCCTACCGGCCGATGGGCCGCGTTTGGGCGTAAGGGTGCTGATGATGCCAGGTGATGATGTACTGATAATGCCTTCGGCGCGTCGGCTCGAGG
>JBBQTP010000079.1:0-18023 GCA_038213205.1 Caulobacterales bacterium | reverse complement strand
CTGCAGGTCACCGGCGGGCCGCTGCTCAACATTGACCGCAACAAGCCCTATCCGTTCGATGCCGATATCCGCGCGGGCGACACCTACATCACAGCCCAGGGCGCGGTGCCCAAGCCCTTCGATCTGGCGCAGTTCTACGTGAACTTGACGGGCCGCGGGCCCGACCTGTCGGAACTCTACGGCCTGACCGGCATCGCCCTGCCCAATACGCCGCCTTACAAGCTGCACGGCCGGCTCAGCCGCGACCTGCACATCTGGAAAATCGATGGGCTGGGCGGGCGTGTGGGGAGCTCGGACCTGTCGGGCTCGCTGTCGGTCAAGACGGGCGGGGTGCGTCCCTATCTGACCGCCGACCTGCATTCGCAGAACCTGAAGTTCGGCGACCTCGGCGCCCTGTTCGGCGGTGCGCGCAAGACCGGCGCGGTGGCCTCGCCGGCTCAGATCGCCGTGGCGCAGAAGATGCAGGCCGAGGCGCGGATCTTTCCGGACGCCACGCTGAATTTCGACCGCATCCGTCACATGGACGCCGACGTGACCTACAAGGCCGCCGACGTTACCGGCGCGCCGGTCAACCTGCGCACCCTGTCGGCCCGGGTCAAGCTGAACGCAGGTGTGCTTCGCGCCTAGCCCCTGGCCCTCGGTCTGCCGCAGGGCGTCATCTCAGGCTGGATGCAGCTCGACGGGCGCAAGGCCAACGCTATCACCGACCTCGATCTGCGGCTCTCCAACGGGCGACTGGAAAGCCTGATCCCGGTGAAGTTCCAGGGCGGCGTGCCGTTCGCCGGGCCGCTGGTCGGGCGGCTGAAGCTGCACGGCGAGGGCGACTCTGTGCACGACGCGGTTGGCGACGCCTATGGCGAGGCGCTGTTCGTCACGTCCGGTGGGCAGATCCGCAGCTCGCTGGCTGAGCTGGCGGGCGTGGATGTGATCAAGGGCCTGGGCCTGTTCCTGTCCAAGGACCCGTCCAACACGACCCTGCGCTGCGGGGTGGCGCACTTCACGGCCAAGGGCGGGGTGATGAGCGCCGATCGGCTGATGCTGGACACCGATCCGGTGCTGATCGAGGGCGGCGGGACGATCAATCTCGATACCGAGCACCTGCAGTTCCGGGTGAAGGGGCGGCCGAAGAAATTCCAGCTGCTGCGCGTCTTCGCTCCGATCGATGTCGAGGGCTCGATGCTGGCGCCCAAGGTACGGATCGAGAAGGGTCAGGCGATCGCCCAGGGTGGGGTGGCGGTGGCGCTGGGCGCGGTGTTCTCGCCGCTGGCGATGCTGCTGCCGTTCGTCGATGCAGGACTGGCCAAGGACGCCAACTGCCAGGGCTTGATGACGCCGCTCCCAACGCCGTCTCAGGCCGCCACGCCGAAGTCTCGTTGACGTCCGGTCGCTGAACCCCGCAATCTCGGGGCGGACCGGCCCTTCAGGCCGTGGGGGAGACGTGCGCCATGGCGCTCAGGACACTGACGATATCGCTGGCGGTGCTGGGGCTGGCGGCCGCGGGCGCGGCGTTGGCGCAAGACCCGACGCCGACCACGCCGGGCGGCAAGGCCGTGCTGGCGCGCCAGGCGCATTACAAGGAGCTCGGCAAGGCATTCGGCGGCCTGAACGGGGAACTGCGCAAGGAAACGCCCGACAAGGCGGCTATCGCCGCCGGCGCTACGACAGCGGCGGCGCTGGCCAAGGACCTGCCGAGCTGGTTTCCCAAGGGCAGCGGTCCCGAGGCGGGCGTGAAGACCGCGGCCAAGGCTGAGATCTGGACCGACGCCGCCGGCTTCGCCGCGGCCGCCGGCAAGCTGGCCGACGAGACCGCCAAGCTGCAGCAGGTGGCCACGGCCGGCGACCTCGACGCGATCAAGGCGCAGATGCGGGCCACGGGCGGCGCCTGCAAGAATTGCCACGACACCTACCGCGCGGTGGAACAGCACTAAGGCCAGGGGCATCGAGATGCGGATCAGATGGAAGCTGGCGGCGGCGAGCGCGCTGGCGTTGACGGTATTTGCCACGACGTTTGGAACCGCCTCAGGCACCCCCGTGCCGGGTCCAGAGCGAGCGATCACCGATCCGAAGTCGGTGGTCTCCGAGCAGCACGCGACCGCGCCGGTTCCGGTGGCCGATCTCTATTTCAGCCGCGGCGTCGCCGGCGCGGCCTGGACCCCGGACAGCAAGCAGGTGGTGGTCTCCACCAACCTGACCGGCCGCTTCAATCTGTGGAGGATGAGCGCCGACGGCAGCTGGCCGGTGCAGCTGACCCGTTCCGACGACCGTCACTCCGGCATTACCATCTCGCCGGACGGAAAATGGGTGGTGTTCCAGGCCGACCACGGCGGCGATGAGATGTACGACCTCTACGCCGTGCCGCTGGCCGGCGGGGAGACCATCGACCTGACCAATACGGCAGGGATTTCCGAGACCGACGCGCGGTTCTCGCCGGACGGCAAATACCTGGCCTTCACCGCCAAACCCAAGGCCTCGCCGATCGGCGAGATCGCGGTGATGGACATGGCCACGCGCCAGGTCCGAGTGCTGCATAAGGAGGCGACCACCGACAACGGCTGGAGCGTCGCGGTCTGGACGCCGGACGGCCGCACCGTGATCGCCAACCGCGGCGACGTCGGCTCGACAAGCGGCAGCATCTGGAAACTCGGCCTCGACGGGACCGCGACCCCGGTGACGCAGGGCGCCAAGGTGCGGTTCAGCGCTGCGGACATCTCGCCGGACGGGCGGCTGCTCTCGGTCAGCAGCAACCTGAAAAACGGCCAAGACCAGGCCGCAGTGATGGCGTTGAAGGACGGCAAGCTGACCTGGCTGTCGCCCAGTCCCTGGGAGCAGACCGCGGGCGACTTCTCGCCGGACGGGACGACGGTGCTGTTCTCCAGCAACGCGGATGGCCGGCTGGATTTGATGGCCTACAACCTGCAGGGCGGCCAGGTGACCAAGGCCCCCGCGCCGGACGGCTTCAATGTGCCGGCCAGCAACGACAGTTCCAGCTTCTCGAGCGATGGGCGGCTACTGGTTTTGCACGAGGGCAGTAATACGCCCACCGACCTGTGGGTGCTGGACCGCAAGGGCAAAGCCTCGCGCCTCACCAACCTCAGCCTCGCCAGCCTCGATCCGGCCCGCCTGCCGACGTCGCGGATCGTCCACTACAACAGCGAGGACGGGACGGTGATCAGCGCGGTGCTGATGGTCCCCTTCAACCTGAAACGCGACGGGACGGCGCCTGCCGTCGTCGTGCCGCACGGCGGCCCGACCGGCCAGACGCAGGACCGGTTCAGCCGCACGGCGGTGGCGCTGGCCTCACGCGGCTATGTGGTGATCCAGCCCAATCCGCGCGGCTCGACCGGCTATGGCATTGCCTTCCAGAACGCCAACCATAAGGACCTGGGCGGCGGCGACCTGACCGACGAGGTCTATGCCGCGCGGTTCCTGACCGCCACCGGTTACGTCAATCCGAAGAAAATCGGCATCACCGGCGGCTCCTACGGTGGGTTCATGACGCTGATGGCGATCGGCAAGACGCCGGACGTCTGGGCCGCGGCGGTCTCGATGTACGGGATCATCAACTGGTACGAGATGTTGAAGCACGAGGACGCCAGCCTGCAGGCCTACCAGCACGCGTTGATCGGCGACCCGGTGGCGGACAAGGCGGTCTATGACGCGGACTCGCCGATGACCTATATCAGGCACGCCAAGGCGCCCCTGCTGGTGCTGCAAGGCGAGAACGACATCCGCGTGCCGCGCGGCCAGGCTGCGGAGGTGGTGGAGACCCTGAAGTCGGTCGGAGCGACGGTGGACGTGCATTTCTACCCCGAGGAGGGGCACGGCTTCGCCAAGCGCGAGAACCAGATCGACAGCGTTCAGCGCGTCATCGATTGGTTCGACAAGTATCTGAAATAGATCAGCCGGTTCGGGCTATTTCTTCGCGGCGTCCTGCAGGCATTTGAGCCAAGCGTCCTCGCGGGCCTTTTCGGCCGTTCGCAGGGTGACCTCGGCCTCGCGGACGCCGGCGTCGTGCTTGCGCCATTCGGACACCGCGCCTTCGCGGGCGGCGCGGGCCGCCTCGATGGTCGGAAAGCGAGCCAGCACGGCGCGCATGGAATAGGTCACCGCCGGGCCCACCGTCTCGCGGTCGGGGTAGAAGCCGGAGATCGAGTCGGCGCTTTCCGTCTCGATGTGGAAGACATCCGCCCAACCGGCGTGGTGGCGCATCAGGGCCCAGGGCCGTTCCATCTCGCTCACCCGATATCTCCTAAGTCGCAGCCTGTTCGAATCCGCATCAGCGGAGGCCTTGAACCCAAGCTAGCGCTCCCGCGCAAGGCCTCCAATGCGGCGGTCTGCCATTTTCGGCTTCCGCCGTTAAGCGGTTCCATGGAAAAGGCTGCGATATTCATTTCGATCCCCCGATTCCGCGAGCCTCATTCCCTTGGCCAAGATCACGATCGCCCGGCAGTTCCGCGGGCCTCCCAATTCCGGCAACGGCGGCTACGTCTGCGGTGTCCTGTCCAAGGCCATTGAAGGGCCGGCGACCTCGGTGCTGCGCGCGCCTGTGCCGCTCGACCTGCGCATGGACATCCGCCTGGAAGAGGGCGTCTACCAGATGACCGCCGAGGCGGACGGGGCCCTGATCGGCACCGGCGCCCCGTCTGACGGCGCGGCTCTGCCCACGCCGCCCGAGGCGCCCAGCATGCGTGCGGCCCGCGCGGCGGGGCAGCGCTCGCCGTCCCTGACCGAGCGCATCCATCCGCCCTGCTTCACCTGTAGCGCCGAGCGGGCGGAGGGCGATGGCCTGCGGGTCTTCGTCGGCCAGATCGAAGGTGCGTCGGCTGGGCATGTGGCGGGCATCTGGACGCCCAACATGGCGTTTTCCGACCAGCAGGGCCTGGCGACCGTCGAGACCATCTGGGCGGCGCTGGATTGCCCCGGCGTGTTCGCCTGGATCGCCAAGGAAGGCCGCCACGGCGCGCTGCTCGGCACCATGACCTGCGAAATCATGCGTCGGCCGAAGTGCGCCGAGGAGGTCATCGTCATGGCCTGGCCGCTGGAACGCCAGGGCCGCAAGGAGACCGCCGGCGTCGCCCTGTTCGCCATGAACGGCGAGCTCCTGGCCCGCGCCCACCAGGTGTGGATCGTGATGGGTCCGCGTCCCGAGGCCGCCGCCGCCGAGCCGGACGCTATAACCGCATAGACGCCCGCCTGGGCTGAGGCTTGCGCCGGCCCGCGCTTCGCGCTCCAACATCGCAACTTGAGCGGAGAGGGACAATGCGCGCGGCTTCTGTGTCCGATTACCGGGAGCTTGCCCGGCGCCGGCTCCCCAACATCTTCTTCGAATATATCGACGGCGGCTCCTACGCCGAGGAGACCCTGCGCCGCAACGTCGCCGACCTGGAGGCGCTCGCCCTTCGCCAGCGGGTAATGCGCGACATGTCGAACCTCAACATGGAGGTGACGACGCTCGGGCAGACCCTGGCCATGCCCGTGATGCTGGCCCCGGTGGGCATGGCCGGGATGTACGCGCGACGCGGCGAGGTGCAGGCCGCTCGTGCGGCCGCCGAGGCCGGCATCCCCATGTGCCTGTCGGCGATGAGCGTCTGTCCGCCGGAGGAGGTCGCCGCCCCGGGCGTGCCGCCCTGGTTTCAGCTCTACATGCTGAAGGACCGCGGCTACATGCGCGAGCTGCTGGGCCGGGTGAAGGCGTTGGGCTGTCCGGTGCTGGTGTTCACGGTCGACCTCCCGACGCCGGGGGCCCGCTACCGCGATGTGCGTTCCGGCTTCACGGGTTCCAGTGGACTGTCGGGCGCGCTCAACACCGCCTGGGACGGGATCACCCATCCGGAATGGCTGTGGGACGTTGGGATCAACGGCCGCCCCCACACCCTGGGCTCGGTGGCCGGCGCGGTCGCCCGCACCGCCAGTACCAAGAAGGGGGGACGGATCACTGATTTCCTGTCGTGGGTCGCCAAGAACTTCGACCGCTCGGTGACCTGGAAGGACATCGACTGGGTGCGCGAGACCTGGGACGGGCCGATCGTCATCAAGGGCGTGCTCGACGCCGCCGACGCCAAGGAGGTGGTCAAGGCCGGCGCCCAGGGGCTGGTGGTCTCCAACCACGGCGGACGCCAGCTCGACGGCGTGCGATCCTCGATCTCGGTGCTGCCGGGTATCGCCCAGGCGGTCGGAAGCGACCTGGAGGTCTATATGGATGGCGGCATCCGATCGGGCCTGGACGTGCTCAAGGCCATGGCGCTGGGGGCCAAGGCCTGCCTGATCGGCCGCGCCTGGGCCTATGCCCTTGGCGCGGGCGGCGAGAAACAGGTGAGCAGGATGCTGGGCACCCTGCGCGCTGAGCTGGCCGTGGCGATGATCCTCACCGGCTGCACGGATCTGACCAAGGCCGGGCGCGACCTGCTGGACGCGGGCGGTTAGGCCGCATCCTAAGCCTCAGGCGCCGCATATTTCACCACATGCGGGGTGAGGCACGAACTTTGCTGCGTTGCGATGAAACCGGTTCGCCTCGTTGCGAATTGGGACCCTGTTGAGTGACGGGAGTTCATCGATGCTGCAGCAGTCGTCGTCTCTGGCCTATTCGCTGAACCAGATGGAGTCGGGCTGGCGCTGGAGCGTCTACGACTTGGACGGCGTGACCGTGGCCGATGGCGCCGACGTCAGCCGCGACGCCGCGCTGAAGTCGGTCCAGCAATCCCTGGGCACACTGCCCGAAGACCGGATGCTCGCCGCCGGCTGATGGACGGGCACACGGTCCCAGGTGAGGTGACAGGCGCGCGACGGCGGGCTACGGCTCGGCCATGCTGAAATTCCTGCGCCGCGTCGAATCCAGTGCGCTGCTGCTGATCATCGGCGTGGCGGGCGCGGTCTGGGCCTTCTTCAACCTCGCCAGCGAGGTGGGCGAGGGTGAGACCCTGGCCTTTGATCGCCACATCCTTCTGGCGCTGCGCAACCCGGCCAATCCCAGCGACCCGATCGGCTCACGCTCCTTCGAAGAGGCCATGCGCGACGTGACCGCGCTGGGCGGCGTCACGGTGATGGTGCTGGTGACAGTGGTGGCCGTGGCGGCATTCCTGATGCACGGGCGGCGACGCCATGCCCTCGTACTCGCGGCGACGGTGCTGTTGGCCGACGTCTCCAGCGAGGTGCTCAAGCGCATCTACGGGCGGCCGCGTCCCGATCTGGTGCCGCACGGCAGCTATGTCTATTCGGCCAGCTTCCCGAGCGGGCATTCGACCATGTCGGCGGCGACCTTCCTGACCCTCGCCATGCTGATCGCCAGCCTGGAGCCGAAACGCGACGTGAAGATCATGGTCTATGCGCTGGCGATGGGCATGGTGCTGGCGATCGGATTTTCCCGCGTCTACCTGGGCGTCCACTGGCCCAGCGACGTGCTGGCCGGCT
This sequence comes from Caulobacterales bacterium, assembly GCA_038213205.1. Taxonomy (GTDB): domain Bacteria; phylum Pseudomonadota; class Alphaproteobacteria; order Caulobacterales; family Caulobacteraceae; genus Phenylobacterium. The sequence continues at coordinate 10,616 of JBBQTP010000079.1, read as the reverse complement.
GGTGTCTAGGCGCCGGCTGGGCCTTGGCCGCCTGGACGGTGCTGCGCCGGTTGAGCAAGCCGAAGGACCTCGCGGGGCCGGCCTGACCGCGATTGGGAATCCGTAATCCGCGCGAAATGGGCGCGGAAAGCAGGTGCGCGCATCCTGTTCGGCGCTGGGCAGGGCGAACCTCGGAGACACCATGACCTATAAACTGACAGGCGCGGCCCTGGCTCTGGCTCTGGCCGCGGCGACTGGCGCGTCGGCGGCGTCGGCGACCTACCACGGCCATGAACTGGCTTCGCAGGCCAAGGTCGGGCTGGCCGACGCCGAGAAGACCGCGCTGGCCTCGCGGCCTGGCGAGATCACGGACCGGGAGCTGGAGAGGGAAAAGGGCGGCAGCGGCCTTCGCTGGTCCTTTGACATCAAGGACCATGGCAAGACCTATGAGGTCGGTATCGACGCCCAAACCGGCAAGGTTCTCGAAAACAAGGCGGAAGGCCCACACCCGGACTAGGGTCGCCACATGAAGCTGCTGATCGTCGAGGACGACAAGGAGACCGCCGCCTATCTGAAGCGGGCCTTGTCGGAGGCCGGCCATACGGTGGACGCGGCGGCGAGCGGCCGCGACGGCCTGCTGCTCGCCGCGGGCGAGACCTATGAGGTGATCATCCTCGACCGGATGCTGCCGCAGATCGACGGCCTGGCCATCTTGCGGACCATCCGCGCGTCGGGGGTGAAGACCCCGGTGCTGCTGCTGACCGCGCTGGGCGGCATCGACGACCGGGTCGAGGGGCTGGAGGCCGGCGCCGACGACTATCTGGTCAAGCCCTTTGCCTTCGCCGAACTGCTGGCCCGGGTAAACGCGCTGGCGCGCCGGCCGCCGCCTCAGGAGGTGCGCACGGAGCTCTCGGTCGCCGACCTGAAGCTCGATCTCTTGAAGCACACGGTCAGCCGGGCGGGGCGGCGCATCGAGCTCCAGCCGCGCGAGTTCCAGCTGCTGGAATACCTCCTGCGCCATGCGGGGCGCGTGGTCACCCGCACCATGCTGCTGGAAAGCGTCTGGGACTTCCACTTCGACCCTAAGACCAACATCGTCGAGACCCACATGAGCCGGCTGCGCGGCAAGGTCGACCGCGGCCACACCCACGAGCTGATCCATACGGTGCGCGGCGCGGGCTACGTGCTGCGCGAGCCCGATTGATGTTCCGATCCACCACCCTGCGCCTGGCCGCGCTCTACACCGCAGCCTTCGCGCTCTCGGTGGTGGTGCTGGGGGTGATCACGGTCCTGACCACGCGTGGCGCGTTGTCGGCCCAGTTCGACGCCCGGATCGCCGCGGAGTCCGCCGCCCTGGTGCAGGAATACCGCTCCGAAGGCCTGAACGGTGTCGTTGAGGCGGTGCGCGAGCGCGACCAGACCCCCGGCGCCATCGACTACGGCTTGCAGGGGCCGGCGGGGCAACCTCTGGCCGGGCGGCTGGCGCCCAGCCGCGCGAAGACGGGCTGGTCGGTGGCGCGACAGGGGCGCGAGGCCGACGCCGTCCGCGTGCTGGCCGTGGACCTGCCGGACGGCTATCGCCTGCTGGTCGGCGACGAGGAGGAGCGGATCGAGGCCCTGGATGGGGCGCTGCTGCGCGGCTTCGCGGGCGCCTTCGTCGGCGTGGTCGTGCTGGGGGCGGCGGCGGGTTACGCGCTCAACCGCGACGTCCACCGACGGCTGGCGGCGATCTCCGGCACCGCCGAGGCGATCATCGACGGCGACCTGGGCCGGCGCGTGCCGGTGCGCGGCGACGACGACCTCGACCGCCTGGCGCTGACCTTCAACCGGATGCTCGACCGGATTGCCGGGCTGATGGAGAGCCTGAAGCAGGTCTCCAGCGATATCGCCCACGATATGCGCACCCCGCTGACCCGGCTGCGCCAGAAGCTGGAGGCCGGGCTGGCCGCGCCGCAGGAACGGGGCCAGGCCATGGAAGGGGCGTTGGCCGACCTGGACTCCATCCTCGACACCTTCGCGGGCCTGCTGCGGATCGCCCAGATCGAGAGCGGCGCGCGGCGCGCGGCCTTCCGGCCCTGCGACCTGACGGAGATCAGCCGCACGGTGGTCGAGGCCTTCGCGCCCTCGGCGGAGGACGCGCGCCAGACGCTGCGTCTGGAGGGTGACGCCCGCGCCCCGGTGGTCGGCGACCCGGAATTGCTGACGCAGATGCTGGTCAATCTGGTGGAAAACGCCCTGCGTCACGCGGGCCCCGGCGCCGACATCCGCGTGGTCGCCTCGCGCGGCGAGGCCACCACCACCCTGGCGGTGATCGACAACGGCCCGGGCGTGCCCAGCCAGGAGCGCGAGCGCCTGTTCGACCGGTTCTACCGCCTGGAGGCCAGCCGATCGACGCCGGGCAGCGGGCTCGGCCTGGCGCTGGTGGCGGCGGTGGCCAAGCTGCATGGGGCGGAGGTGCGGCTGCTGGCCGCCGAGCCCGGACTGGAGGCGCGGGTGACCTTCCCAGCTGCCGCGTCCTGAGCGTGCTGTTGCGAACATTGGGATTTCGCAATCTGGCTGTCATAGGTCCGACAGCCGCCTTCGGCTAGAGGAGAGCCAACGAGGGAGACTCAACGCACCATGGCCGTCATGCGAATCGCCGCCGCTACCGCCGCCCTTTTGGCTCTGTCGACCGCAGTTCACGCGGCGGGCTCGGGCTATCATTTGCTGGACAAGGTCCCCGGGCCCGACGGGCGCTGGGACTATGTGCGGGTCGACACCGTGCACAACCGCGTGCTGCTGACTCACGGGGCCAATGTCATGGCCATCGACCTGGCGACCAAGGCGGTCACTTCGTTCGACCAGGGCGCGATTCTGCACGACGCCATGCCGGTGAATGGCGGGGCCGAGGTGCTGGTGACCCACGGCGGCACGGCGCAGGCGGTGTTCATCGACGCCAAGACCAATGCGGTGGTCGCCACCGTCGAGACGGGCAAGGGCCCCGACGCGGCGGCCTTCGACGCCAAGACAGGCCTGGTCCTGGTGATGGACCACGCCGGCGGTCAGATCACCCTGATCGATCCGAAGACCCACAAGGTCACGGGCACGATCGAGGTCGGCGGCGACCTCGAAGCCGCGGCGACGGATGGCATGGGCAAGGCCTACGTCAACGTCGAGAACAAGGACGAGATCGCTGTGGTGGACGTGGTCGCCAAGACCGTGGTCGCCCGTTGGGCGCTGGCCGGTTGCGAGGGGCCGACCGGCATCGCCTACAATGCCGCCGATAAGCAGCTGATCTCGGCGTGCGATGGCGTGACGGTGGTGGTGAACGCCAAGACCGGCAAGGTCGTGCAGACCCTGGCGACCGGCAAGGGCGCCGACGGCATCGCCTTCGACCCCAAGCAGAAGCTGGCCTTCGTGCCGGCGGGCCGGGCGGGCACGATGGCGGTTATCGCATTCAGTGGCGGCAAGGGGATGATCATCGACACCGTGCCGACCCAGGTTGGGGCGCGGACCATCGCGCTGGATGAGCGGACGGGCCGGGTCTATCTGCCGGCCGCCACCTTCGGCCCCTCGGCCACGCCGGGCGGTCGCCCGACGGTCCAGCCGGGCAGCTTCCAAGTGCTCGTCGTCGGCAAGTGAGCCGAGCGGGCTTCATTGCCTCGGTTGCGGTCTGTGGCCTGGCGCTGGCCCTGAGCGCTTGCGCGACCTATGCCCCGGCGCCGCCCCATCCGGAGCGGTTTCCCGCCGCCTATGACGCCCGGCGGCTGGAACCCAAGCCTGGCGATGCGGCGTGGACCGGGGCGGACCTGTTGTCCGCGGCGCTGACCCGTAACCCCCAGATCGTCGAGGCGCGGGCCAAGTATCAGGCCGCCTTGGCGGCAGCGCGGGCGGCCAAGGCGTCGCCCGGTCCCAGCCTGACCTTGACCGCCGAATACGCCAAGGAGGCGCCGCACTGGGGCTACAGCGGCGGAAGCGATATCCCCCTGGACTACGGCGCGCGCCGCAGCTCGCGGATCAACAGCGCCAACCTGCAGGCGCTGCAGGCATTCTACGACTACGGCGAGGCCATCTGGAGTGTCCGCACCGACCTGGAAAAAGCCCGGATCGACCTGCTGGCGGCCAATGTCGAGATCGGTTCGGCGGGGACCGCAGTCGAGGTCCGCCGCCAGCGGCTGCAGCGCGTCGAGACCCGCATCGCCGCCGGGAAAGACGCGCGCGCGGTGGGCCTCTTGGCCCAGACTGAGCTGGCCGCCGCCGAACGCCGCGCGGCCGCCGCACAAGGCCACGCCGAGGCAGCCTCCGTCGCGCTGGCCAAGGCGGTGGGCGTCAGCGCCGAAGCCGTCCGAAATCTGCCGCTCGCCGCCGTCGCCGAGGCGCCGGACGCGATGCCTGAGTTGGCCGATTGGCGGCGTGATGCGGCGCTGTCGCGGCGCGATGTGCTGAAGGCCGTCGCCGACTACGACATTGCCGAGAACGCATTGCGCCTGCAGATCGCCCAGCAGTATCCGCAGGTGAGCATCGGCCCCGGCTACAACTACGACCACGGGGTGACCAAGCTGCCGCTCAACCTGTCGCTGGCCCTGCCGCCCTGGGACTTGAACCGCGGCGCCATCGCCAAGGCCGAGGCCGACCGGGCGGCCTCGGGCAGGTCGCTGGAACTGGCGCAGGCCGCTGCGCTGGCCGCGGCAGACGCCGCCGCCGAGGCGCTGTCGACCGCGCGCCGGGACCTGGCCCGGCTGCGCGACCGGGCTCTGCCGGTGGCCCGGAAGACCGACGAGGGCCTGCTGAGGTCGACGACGGCAGGCGAGACCGACCGAGTGGACGAACTGGCCGCGCGCGGCGCGATGACCGATGTGTATCTCGACATGCTGGACGCCCGCCACGCCGCGGCGACGGCCGCGGCGGACCTGGAGGACGCGCTGCGGCGGTCCTTCGACCCGGCGGAGACGGCGGTGATCGCCAAGGCGCTGACTGAGGTTGGAGGGGTGCGATGAGGCTTTCCTTGCGGGCAGCCGCGGTCGGCCTGGCCCTGCTGGCTGGATCGGTGAGAGCCGAGACGGCCGCCGTGGTGAAGCTCGATGCGGCGACGCAGGCGCGGCTGGGAATCGCTACGGCCCCGCTGCAGGGGTCGCACCGCACCGCGACGGTGTCGGGCTTCGCCCGCGCGCTCGATCCTGTGCCGCTGGCGCAGCTCGATTCCGACATCTCCGGCGCGGTGGCCGTGCTCGCCGCCTCCCAGGCCGAGGCCAACCGCACGAAGGCGCTGAACGCCGCCGACCAGACGGTCTCCAAACAGGCCGCCGAGGCCGCTGCCGCCCAGGCGCGCGGCGATGCGGCGAAGCTGCAGCTTCTGCGCCGGCGCGTGGGGCTGGAATGGAGCCCGGCGCTGGCCAGGTTCTCCGACGCCCGGCGTGGCAAGCTGGTGGCCGACATCGCCGCGGGCCACGCGGCCCTGGTGCGCATCGACGCCGCCTCGGGCCTGACCCAGTTCAGCGGCTCGGCGACCATCGCCCTGCCGTCGGGGCCGGTGCATGCGGTGATCCTCGGCCCGACCCGGGTCGGCGATCCACGGCTGCAGGCGACCGGGCTGCTGGCCCTGGTCAGCGGGCCGGCGGCGGTCCAGCTGGGAACCGGCGCGGTGGCCTCGGCCACGGTGTCCCACGGCCCGGACGCCGCAGGCGTGGTGATCCCGCGCACGGCGCTGCTGCGCACAGCCGGCCAGACCTTCGTCTTCATCCGCCGCGACGCCACGGGCTTCGAACGGCGCGCGGTCCCGGCCGGGTCGAGCGATCCCGACGGCCTGTTCGTGACCGGTGGGTTCCTGTCCGGCGAGCCGGTGGTGGTCGCCGGCGCCTCGCAGTTGTTCGCCGCCCAGTCCGCCCCCGCAAAGGGCGAGGCCGAGTAGCATGCTCTCGCGGATCGTCGGATGGACGCTGGATCGGCCGAGACTGATCATCGCCGCGGCGATCCTGCTGCTATTCTACGGCGTCATCGTGCTGTCGCGCGCCAAGCTCGACGTCTTTCCCGACTTCGTCCCGGCGCAGGTGGAGGTGCAGACCCAGGCGGCCGGCCTCACCGCCGAGCAGGTCGAGCAGCTGGTCACCCGGCCGGTGGAGCAGGCGATCAACGGTTCAGCGGGCGTGGCGGCCTTGCGCTCGGATTCCATCGCCGGGCTGTCGATCGTGACGGTGAGTTTCACCCAGGGGTCCGATCCGTTCCGTGACCGACAGGTGGTGTCCGAAGCTCTGAACGAGGTCGACAAGATGCCCGACGGCATCGGTCCGCCGAAGGTCACGCCGCTGACATCTTCGACCATGGACCTGCTGAAGATCGGCTTCACCAGCGACCGCTTGACCCCGATGCAACTGCGCGACTTGGTCGACTGGACCATACGCCCGCGCATCCTGGCGGCCGACGGCGTGGCCCGCGCCACGGTCTATGGCGGTCAGGTGCGCCGCATTGAGGTCCGGGTCCGTCCAGCCGCGCTCGCTGCCCGCGATCTGAGCCTCGCCGACGTGCTGGCCGCCGCCAAGTCGTCGGTGGGGATCTCCGGCGGTGGCTATATCGACACTCCGCAGCAGCGGATCCTTATCGAGGCGCGCGGCGGGGTGCAGAGCGCAGCCGACATTGCCTCTGCGCCCTTGCCACCGGTGGCCGGCGCGGCGCCCGCCCGGATCGGCGACGTGGCCGAGGTGGTGGACGGCCCGGCCCAGCTCAACGGCGATGCCCTGATCATGGGCAAGCCCGGGGTGCTGATCTCGATCTCCAGCCAGTACGGGGCCAACACGCTGCAGGCGACCCATGCGGTGGAGGCGGCCATGGAGGAGATGGCGCCAGCGCTGAAGGCCCAGGGCGTTGCGGTCAATGCGGGCCTGCACCGTCCGGCCAACTTCATCTCCTCGGCCCTGCAGGGGATCGGCGAGGACCTGGCGATCGGCGCCGTGCTGATCGCGCTCGTGCTGTTCCTGTTCATGCGCGACCTGCGCACGGTCGCTATCGCCTTCGTCTCGATCCCCCTGGCGCTGCTCACCGCGGTCATCGTGCTCGACCAGATGGGCTCGACGCTGAACACCATGACGCTCGGCGGCCTCGCCGTGGCGCTGGGGGTCGTCGTCGACGACGCGGTGATCGGCACGGAAAACATCGTGCGGCGCCTGCGCACCCGCGCCGAGGACGCCTCGCCGGCCGCGGTGATCCTGGCAGCCTCCGTCGAAGTGCGCGCCCCGGTGATCTACGCCACCATCATGCTGGCGCTGGTGCTGCTGCCGGTGTTGCTCCTGCATGGGCTGCAGGGCGCGTTCTTCTCGCCCCTGGCGGCGTCTTTCATCATTGCCACCTTGGCCTCACTGGCCGTCGCGGTGGCGATCACCCCGCCGCTGGCGCTGCTGCTGATCGGCAAGGCCCGGCTGCACGGCGAGCCCACCTTCCTGCGTCACACCAAGACCTGGCACCACAAGGTGTTGCTGAGGGCGGTCGAGGCGCCGCGTTGGGCGCTGGGCGTCAGCGGCATCGCGCTCGTCGTGACCATCGCCGGCTTCTTGCTGTTTAATTCCGAGCTGCTGCCGAGCTTCCGCGAAGGCCATTTCGTGCTCGCCGTCTCCGGCCCACCGGGCACTTCGCTGGGGGTGATGCGCGACTACGGCGCGCGGATCAGCAAGGAGGTCCTGGCCATCGACGGCGTTGCCGACATCGCGCAACAGATCGGCCGCGCGGAAGGCGGCGAGGACACTTGGGGCACCGAAAAGAGCGAATTCCACGTTGAGCTGAAGCCCAAACTCTCCGGACGCAAGCAGGACGAGATCCAGGACCGCATCCACAAGGTGCTCGATAGCTATCCGGGCCTGAAGACCGAGGTGCTGACCTTCCTCGGCGACCGCATCGGCGAGTCGCTTTCGGGCGAGACCGCGGCCCTGGCCGTGGGCATTTATGGTGCCGATCTCAACACCCTCGACAGGGTCGGACAGCAGATCGCCGCGGTGCTGAAGACGGTCCCCGGCGCGGTGGACGTTCAGGTGCAGACCCCGCCTTCCACGCCGGTGGTCCGCGTCGACCTCGATCTGCCGGCGCTCGCCCGCTACGGCATCGCCCCGGGCGACGCCCTCGAAGCGGTGGGCGCGGCCTACCAGGGCGCGACGGCGACCGAGATTTTCAAGGAGAACCGCACCATCCAGGTCGCCGTGACCACCACGCCGGACCTGCGCCGCGACCCCGAGACCGTCGGCGACCTGCTGATCCGCTCGTCGGGCGGCGCGGCGGTGCCGCTGCGCGCCATCGCCAAGGTCTATCTCTCCGAGGGCCGCACGTCGGTCAGCCACGAGGGCGGACGGCCGCGTCAGGTGGTCACCGCCAATCCCGCGCCCAGCGCCACCGCCAAGGTCGCCAAGGCGGCCGAAGCGGCGATAACCGCGAGGGTGAAGCTGCCGCCCGGTGTCTACCTCAACTACAGCGGCACCGCCCAGGGCGCGGCCCAGGCGCGCAAGGAGCTCTTGTTCAACCTCATGCTGGCCGTCGGCGGGGTCGTGGCCCTGCTGCTGCTGGCGTTCGGCAGCGGCCGGGCGACGATGCTGATCCTGGGCGCGACGCCGTTTGCCCTGGTGGGCGGGGTGATCGCCGTCGGCCTGACCGGCCACAGCCTGTCGCTGGGATCGCTGGTGGGGTTCGTGACCCTGTTCGGGGTGGCGGCCCGCAACTCGATCCTGCTGATCTCCCACCTCGAGCAGCTGATCGCCGAGGAGGGGCACGTCTGGTCGCTCAACACTGTGCTCTTGGCCACCCGCGAGCGGGTGACGCCGATCCTGATGACCGCGCTCGTCACCGGCCTGGGCGTGCTGCCGCTGGCCCTGCAGTCAGGTCAGGCGGGGCGGGAGATCCAGGGGCCGATGGCGGTGGTGATCCTGGGCGGCCTGATCACCTCGACCATCGCCAGCCTGGTGCTGCTGCCGGCCCTGGCGTGGCGCTACGGACGGCCGCCGCAGAAGATCTAGAGCCGCGACCCAAGGTTCATGGCGCGTAGCCCGAGCCAGGCGAGCGGCGCTGCGCCGGCGATCCAGATCGCGACGATCACGCCGGCGGCCGCACCGCTTCGCGGGCGCTCGGCGATGACGCCGGCTTTTCGTCGCAGGTCCATCATGAGCGCCGGCGGAATGAGCCGGACCACGGCCGCGATGCCCAATGGCACGAGGATGAGGTCGTCCAGATAGCCGATGACCGGGATGAAGTCGGGGATGAGGTCGATGGGCGACAGCGCGTAGGCAGCCACAAGTGCGGCCAGGACCTTGGCATACCACGGCACGCGATCGTCTCTGGCGGCGAGCCAGAGCGCCACAACATCGCGCTTGAGGGCCTTCGCCCAGGTCCGCAGTCGGGCGATGAAGGTCATGCGCTGCCTCGGCTCAGATGGACGCCTAGCGCCGGGCCTTAAGGGCCCTGGCCACCAGGGGCGCCAACGCCGCCGCGACGATCGCCGCGCCCTGGGCGTTGGGATGGATGGCGTCGCCCTGGTTCAGCGCTGGGTTGCGGGAAACGCCGGCCAGCAGGTCGGGATAGAACGGCACGCCGTGCGCCTTGGCCACCGCCGGGAACACCGCGTTGAAGTCCCGGGCGTAGCCGCGCCCGATCTCGTCCGGCGCATGCAGGCCGGTCAGCACCACGCCGATGCGCCTCGCCTTCAGCCGCTTGACGATGCTCTCGAGGTTGGCCCGAGTGGTCTTGGGATCGAGGCCCTGCAGCAGGTCGTTGCCGCCCAGCGCGATCACCACCACGGCGGTGTCCGGCCGGATGCTGAAGTCGAGGCGGCCCGCGCCGTCCGCGCTGGTGTCGCCTGAGACCCCGGCGCCGCGCACCAGCGCGTCGACGCCCAGCCGTTGCAACGCCGCCTGCAGCTGGATCGGCAGCGAATCCTTCTGCTGCAGCCCGTAGCCGGCGGTGATCGAGTCACCCAGGATGGTGACCACCTGGCCATGCTTGGCGAGGGCCGGGGGCGCCGCCGAAATCGACGCCAGCGCGGCGATCGCCCCCAGCAGGGCGCGCCGCGAAATATCCATGTGACGTAGTTCGGCCATCTGGTGTCCTATTTAGGGGATCACGGTCCTGTCTCAACGCACAAAGGAGCTTTCTTGTCCGACGCCGATCCGCTGGTCCTGAAGAACGTCTCCCTGACCCTGCCGTCCGCGGCCGGACCGGTGGAGATCCTGCGCGGGCTCGATGTACGGGTCGGGAAGGGCGAGCGTGTGGCGCTGGTCGGGCCGTCAGGGTCGGGCAAGTCCTCGCTGATCGCGGTGGCCGCGGGCCTGGAGCAGCCGAGCGGCGGGTCGGTGGAGCTGTTCGGCCAGGATCTGGCGCGGCTCGACGAGGACGGCCGCGCGCGGCTACGGCGCGGCCAGGTCTCGCTGGTCTTCCAGTCCTTCCATCTGTTGCCCAACATGACCGCCGAGGAGAACGTCGCCGCGCCGCTGGAGATCGCCGGCGCCCGAGATGCGACGGAGACCGCCCGGGCCTGGCTGGAGCGGGTCGGGCTGGCCGGCCGCGCGCGGCACTATCCGCACCAGCTTTCCGGAGGCGAGCAGCAACGCGTGGCCCTGGCCAGGGCGCTGGCGCCCAGGCCTGCCCTGCTGTTCGCCGACGAGCCCACGGGCAACCTCGACGCGGTCAACGCC
>JBBQTP010000078.1:0-18276 GCA_038213205.1 Caulobacterales bacterium | reverse complement strand
GGCGTCATAGAGGAAGGCGCGGATCATGGACTTCCCTGTGGCGGCAACGGCAAAGCTCGGCCGCACGGACAACGTCCGTTGGGCCGGATCGATCCGGCCCCACCCGGCTTCGCATCGCTCAGAGGCCCAGTCGCACGCATGAACATGGCCATCCCATAACCACCCCTACGGCCTTCTGGCCAGTTGGCTCGTGGTCGGACTAGGCTATTACGCATGAACAGGCCGGCGCGGTCCGGCTGCGGAGACGACCTAGATGCGCGCATTGATGATCGGCGGGATCCTCCTGGCTCTCACGGCAAGCTCGGCCCCGGCGGCGCCCGCGGACTACTATCCCCCCGCCAACCCCAAGAGCCCGTTCTCCGAGGCCGTGCGGGCCGGTGACCTGCTGATCGTCTCGGGCCAGATCGGCGCGATTCCCGGCCAGCCATCGGCCGGTCTTGAGGACCAGGCCCACCATGCGATGGACAGCATCGCCGCCGTCCTCGGTCGCCACGGGGCGAGCATGGACAATGTGGTCAAGTGCACAGTCTTCCTCGCCGACATGGCCAAGTTCGCGGCCTTCAACGACGTCTACGTCAGCTATTTCAAGCCCGGCCGCCTCCCGGCCCGCTCGGCCGTCGGCGTGGCCGCCTTGGGCGGCGGCGCGGCGCTCGAGGTGGAGTGTTGGGCCTATGTCGGCCACTAGCCGAGCCCTGCTGCAACGGCTCGGTGTCACCCACCCGATCATCCAGGCCCCGATGGCTGGGACCTCCACGCCGGCCATGGCCGCGGCGGTCACCAACGCCGGGGCCCTTGGCTCGATCGGCGTCGCGGCGGTCGACGCCGCCGCCGCGCGAACGATGATCGAGGCGCTACAGGCCGCGACGCGAGGGCCCTTCAACGTCAACGTCTTTTGCCATCAGCCGGCCACCGCGGACCCGGTGCGCGAGCAGGCCTGGCTCGCCGCCCTGAAGCCGGTGTTCGCGCGCTTCGGCGCCGAGCCGCCGGCGGCGATCCGAGAGATCTACACGAGCTTGCTCGCCGACCCTGACATGCTGGACCTGCTAGTCGAAACCGCGCCGGCGGTCGTCAGCTTCCACTTCGGCCTGCCATCCGCCCCGGCGATTGCGCGGCTGAAGGCCGCGGGCATCGTCCTGTTTTCCACAGCCACCAACCTTGACGAGGCCGAGCGGGCGGCCGCGGCCGGCATCGACGCCATCGTCGCCCAGGGCTACGAGGCCGGCGGCCATCGCGGGATGTTCGATCCGGCGGCGCCGGACGAACGGTTGGGCGTCGCAGCGCTCACCCGTCTGCTGGTCGGGAAGCAGGCCCTGCCGGTGATCGCCGCTGGCGGGATCATGGACGGCGCCGGCGTCGCCGCGGCTCTGGCGTTGGGGGCTGCAGCCGCCCAGCTCGGCACGGCGTTCATCGCCTGCCCGGAATCCAGCGCCGACGCCTTCCACCGCGACGCCCTGTTCGGCGACGCCGCGACGATGACCGAGATGATCGCGCTGATCTCAGGCCGGCCGGCTCGGTGCCTGGCCAACAGCTTCACCGCCCTGAAGGACGCTGAGCTGAAGGGCGTCGCCCTGCCGGACTACCCGATCGTCTACGACGCCGGCAAAGCGCTCGCCGCGGCCGCCAAGGCCCGCGGCGACGGCGGCTTCGGCGCGCAATGGGCCGGCCAGGGCGCGCCGCTGGCCCGGTCCATGCCCGCCGCCGAACTGGTCGCTACGCTCGTCGAGGAACTGGCGGCCGCCTAGGTGTCAGAAGCCACAGTGACGCTTGTTCATCAAACGGCGTTCGATCGAAGCGACCGGTTTGCGCGCCGGTTAGGCATGAGGTTGCAGACGTTCGGTGGCGTCCCATGTATCGGGGAGCGAGCGCCGACCTGTGGGCGGCCGTAGTCGAAATCGTGGGTATGCGCGTCATTTGTGATTTCGACGGGACGGTGACCCGCCAGGACACCACCGACTGGGTGCTCGAGCATCTGGCGGATCCGCGCTGGCGGTCTCTGCAGGACGACTGGCTGGCCGGCCGGATAGACGGAGCGGAATGCATGCGCAGCCAGGTTGCGCTGATCGGGGGTTCCGACGCCGATCTGCACGCGGTGCTCGACCGCGTCGAACTCGATCCCGGTTTCCCGGACTTCGTAGCCTGGGCAGAGGCGGCGGCCATACCCGTGAGCATCGCCAGCGATGGCGTCGACTATTTCATCGCCCGGATCCTCGGTCGTTACGGCTTCGAACGCCTGCCGGTGACCACCAATCGACTGGCCGGCGCGCCCGGCGCGCGACGCCTCGACCACCCCTCCAAACCCCCGACCTGCCTGAGTGGCTCGGGTGTCTGCAAGTGCGCCGCATCGGAAGGCGACGGGCCAATGGTCTATGTCGGTGACGGCCGCTCGGACTTCTGCGTCTCCGACCGCGCCGACATCCTGTTCGCCAAGGGCGCCCTGGCCGACTACGCCGCCGATCGTGGCCGGCCCTACCTTGCCTTCGACACCTTCCATGACGTGAGACGCGCACTAGCTTCGCTGGCCGAGGATCGGCCGGCTATGCTAGGCGAAGCGGCCTCGGTTTGAACTGTCCCGGAGTTCCCCATGTACGACGCCCCCGCCCCCGCTCTGAGTGAAGCCGAGCTTCGTCAACTCGACGCTCAGTATTGCTCGTGGGGCGACACCGTCCACTACGTGGACCAGCCGAAGTTCTTCGAGTCCTGCGAGGGCTCGTACATGTTCGACGCGGAGGGCACGTCCTACCTCGACCTGCAGATGTGGTACTCGACAGTCAACTTCGGGTACGCCAACCCGCGCCTGAACGCCGCCGCCCATCGCCAGCTCGACCGCCTGCCGCAGGTCGCCTCCCAGCACCTGCACCGGGAAAAGGTGGAGCTCGCCGCCCTGATCGCTCGCGATGCCGAGGCGAAGTTCGGGATCAAGGGCCGGGTGCACTTCAACGTCGGCGGGGCCCAGGCGGTCGACGACAGCCTGAAGATCGTGCGCAACTCATCCGGCGGCCGGACCCGGATGTTCGCCTTCCAGGGCGGCTATCACGGCCGCACGCTCGGCGCCTCGGCGATCACCTCGTCCTATCGCTACCGCCGCCGCTTTGGCCACTTCGGCGACACCGCGCATTTCGTGGAATTCCCCTACGCCTTCCGCGGTCCCAAGGGCATGAGCAAGGAAGAGTACGGCGACAAGATCGTCGCCGACTTCGCCCGTCTGTTCGAAAGCGACTTCCACGCCGTCTATGACGTGAAGGCCAAGCAGTCGGAGTTCGCCGCCTTCTACGTCGAGCCGATCCAGGGCACCGGCGGCTATGTCATTCCGCCCAGGAATTTCTTCACCGGCCTGAAGAAGGTGCTCGACGACCACGGCGTCCTGCTGGTGGTCGATGAGGTGCAGATGGGCATGTTCCGGACCGGAAAGCTGTGGGCGATCGAGCACTTCGGGGTGAAGCCCGACGTGATGATCTTCGGCAAGGCGGTGACCAACGGGCTCAATCCGCTGGCCGGCGTCTGGGCCCGCGACGAGCTGATCAATCCCACGATCTTCCCGCCGGGTTCGACCCATTCGACCTTCAACGCCAATCCTATGGGCACGGCAGTGGCGCTGGAGACCCTTCGCATGGCGTCGGAAGGCGACTACGAGCGGTCGGTCCCGGAAAAGGGCGCCTATTTCCTGGCCGGTCTGCAGGAACTGCAAAAGCGCTGGCCACAGATCGGCGACGTCGACGGCTTGGGCCTTGCACTCCGCTGCGAGCTCTGCGCGACCGACGGCTTCACGCCCGACAAGGCGCTGATGGACCGCATGGTCGCCGAGGGTCTGAAGGGCGACTTGGATGAGGCCGGCAAGAAGATGGGCCTGATCCTCAACGTCGGCGGCTACTACAAGAACGTCATCACCCTCGCCCCGTCGCTGGATATCTCCACCGAGGAGATCGATCTGGCCCTGCGGCTGCTCGACCAGCTGTTGCGGCGCTGCGTAAATCCGTAGCGCTCCGCACGATGCGCGCGGCGCTTATCTGCCTGGACGACGCGTTGATCCGGCAGCCGAAGCTGGCCGCACGGGTTACGGCGCTGGGCGGGGCCGCGCTCGACCTGCGCGATCTTGGACCGGCGTTGCGGCTGTGGAGCCGGCCGCCGGCCCTGGAGCAGCTCCGCCGTCGCCTCGCTGACGCCCTGCCCGCCACGGCCGGTCCAAGCCTGGCGTTTTGCGGGTCTGGCGACTTTCATCACGTGACGCCGATCCTGCTGGAGCGGGCGATCTCGGCGGCCGGGGGCGGACCCGTCACCGTGCTGCATTTCGACAACCACCCGGACTGGGTGCGCTATGGCGCCGGGGCCCATTGCGGCTCATGGGTGGGCTGGGCAGCGCGGCTCCCCGGCGTGGCCAAGGTGGTGACCGTCGGGGTGTGTAGCCCTGACATCCGCCGTCCAAATCCGCGCCGGGCCGACCTCGACCTCGTCAGCGAAGGGCGCCTCGAGCTCTACGCCTACCGTGACCCGGCGGGCGGCTGTTCGGTCGATCTGGGTGGCCGCAGCTGGCCAACCATTGCCGACATGGGCGAGGCGGCGTTTGCCGACTTCCTGCCGGGCAGGATCGCCACCGAGGCGGTCTATGTGACGATCGACAAGGATGTGCTGCGCGCAGAAGACGCGGCGACCAACTGGGACCAGGGCCAGACCAGTCTGTCCTTCCTGAAGACCATGCTGGCGAGGGTCCTCCAGGACCACCGCCTCATCGGCGCCGATGTGGTGGGCGACTGGTCCCAGGCCATCTACGGCGGCGGCGTGGTCGCCGGCCTGATGAAGCGCGGCGAGGCCCTGCTGGACCAGCCTTGGACCCCGCCGCCCGCCGACGCGCGCGCGGCCAACGAGACAGTGAACCTGGAACTGCTGCAGATCATCGGAAGCGCGGGACAGTGACGGGCGTAACCTTGGAGTTTGTCGGGTGAAGGATCGCAGTTTCCGAGTGCGCGGCGAAGGCAGGCGGGGCGTGCTGCTGCTGCACGGCCTGACCGGCGCGCCGGCCGAGATGAAGGCGGTCGGACGGGTGCTGCACCGCCAGGGCTTCGACCTCTATGCGCCCATGCTGGCCGGTCACGGCGGAACCGAGGCGGACCTTCTGAAGACCGACTGGCGCGACTGGGTGGCTTCGGCGCGGGCAGCCTATCTGAGGTTCGCCCAGGAGGTGGACGAGGTCTATGTGGCCGGCATCTGCGCCGGCGGGGAGATCGGCCTGGAACTCGCCGCCGAGTTTCCGGAGATCCGCGGGGCAGCGGTCTATTCGGTGCTGTTCGAGTACGACGGCTGGAACATGCCGAAGATCACCATGGGCGCCCGGGTGATCCAGGCCGTCGCCAACCTGCCGCTGCTGCGGCGGCTAAGCTTTGTTCAGCCGAGCCCCTTCGGCCTGAAGGACGAGCGGCTGCGGACGCTGGCCGCCCAGGCCCTGCAATCGATGATCCCCGGCGCGCTGGAGCGCATGCCGCTCGGCTGCATGTATCAGCTCTACCGCCTGGCCCGGCATGTGGAGCAGGTTGCGCCGACGATCCGCTGCCCGGTGCTTATCGTCCATGCCCGGGAGGACGATCTGGCGGACCTGCGCAACGCCCATCGACTGCGCGCCGCGCTCGGCGGTCCGAGCGAACTCGTGGTGCTGGAGGACAGCTACCACATGGTCCACGTGGACAAAGAGCACGTGCGGGTCGGCGAACTGACGGCGGCCCTGTTTACCGCCGCGCCGGCCACTGCGCACCGTGCGGTCAATGCCTGAAGCCCGGGTCATCGGCAGCCTGGCCGATGTCGACCGGGCGGCCTGGGACAGCCTCTTCCCCGGCGTGCCGGAACGCTACGACTATCTGTTGGCGGTCGAGCAAGCCGGATTGCCGGACTTCCAATGGCGATATGTCCTGGTCAGCGAGGGCGACACCCTGCTGGCCGCCGCGCCCGCCTTCCTCACCTCTTATGGGCTCGAGACCACCCTGACCGGGACCCCGCGCAGGATCCTCGAACGGGCGCGGAAGCTGGTCCCGGGCGGGCTCACCCTGCGGCTCGCCTGCCTGGGATCGCCGTGCACGACGACGGTCGGCCTGGGCTTCGCGCCTGGCGTGGATGCCGAACACCAGCCTGCCCTGCTGCGCCAGCTCATCGAAGCGTTCGAGCGCGACGCGGCCGCCGCCCGCTGCGGCCTCTTTGCCTCCAAGGACGTCATCGCCCCGGATCGGCCACTCTGGGACGCGGCGACGCGCCCGCTGGGCTATCGGCCGATGGCCAGCCTGCCCATCGCCGACCTCGACATCGATTTCACCAGCCTTGACGACTACATGGGCCGGCTGACCTACAGCGCGCGCAAGGACATGCGCCGCAAGCGGCGCGCCCTCGACCAGTTGCGCGTCGAGATCCGAACCAACGTGGATGACGTCGCCGATCGCTTGATGGCCTTCTACGAGGCAACCCGGGCGCGGGCCGACATGTCGTTCGAGCACCTGACGGCGGACTATTTCCGCGGCGTGCCCCGGCTGATGGGCGAACGTGCCTTCTACGTGCTCTACTTCCAGGGCGATGACCTGCTGGCCGCCAATCTGCTGCTCCAGGACGGTGGGGTGCTGCTGGACAAGTATTTCCTGATGGATCCCGAGCGGGGCCGGCGGCTCAATCTCTACTTCCTGAGCTGGTTCACCAACGTGGGCCTTTGCCTCGAGCGCGGGCTCGGCTGTTACCGGTCCGGCCAGGCGGCCTACGAGAACAAGCTGCGGCTCGGCAGCCGCCTGACCCGCACGTCAATCTACTTCCGCCACCGCAATGCCGCCGTGAACGGCGTCATGCAGCTCTTCGCACCCCTGTTCGCGGCCGATCCGACGGCCGACGTTGCGGCATAAGGTTCGTCCTTAACATCGGTGAGTGGAATTCCGCGGCCGCAGCGCTATATCCCACAACGGTGTCTGGCTTGACCCTTCAAGCGCTCAGGTTGAGGTTGGAGGGGTCTGGCGGCGTCCAGAGTCCAGGGGTCGCCGCGGGGGCGCTCGTTCTACGGAAATCAACGCGCAATGCCTCAAACCGTGCCGACCGACGACGAACTGTTCGACGTCATTGCCCAGGAAGCCCTGGTCGACAGGGCCCTGCTCAACCGCAGCGCGGCCCTCGAAGATCTTGGAATCGCCTCGCTCGATGTGATCAGCGTGCTGTTCGAAGTCGAGGAACGCTTCGGCATCCTCGTCGAGGAGAGCGAACTGACCGACTGCAAGACCCTGGGCCAGCTGATGGATAAGCTGAAATCCCGGGCCGAAGCCGCTGCCTGAGACGCCAGGAGCGCGCGTGAAACGAATTGCCGTAACGGGCCTGGGAGCGGTCTCCGCCCTCGGCGGCTCGCTTGAAGAGAACTGGCAGGCCGTGGCCGCCGGGCAAGGCGGCATTGTGCGCTGCGTCATGGGGGATTCCCCCTATGGACCGGGCGGTCTCGAACTGCCGATGGCCCGCGTCGCCGACGGTTTCGGGAAGGCGCTCGACGCCGCGATCGGGCGCCCGATCGCGGGGGGGCTCGATCCCTTCGCTCAGTTCGCCCTCGGGCCCGCGCTTGAGGCGCTCGAGCAGGCAGGGCTGCGCGACCACCCTGTGCTGAGCGAGCGCACGGCGATCATCTTCGGTCATGGCTTCGGCGGCCTGGCGACCCTGGAGGCCAGCTACGAGCGGTTCTTCGGCCAAAAGCTCGCGAAAATGCACCCCTCGACCGTGCCGAAGGTCATGTCCAGCGCAGGTGTCAGCGCCGCGGCCATGGCGTTCGGGATCAAGGGGCCGGTCTTCGCCACGTCCAGCGCCTGCGCATCGTCGTCCCATGCGATCGCCCAGGGCGCGGCGATGATCGCAACCGGCCAGGTGGATGCGGCGCTGGTCGGCGGCAGCGAGGCGATCTCGACCGGCGGCTGCGTGCGGGTCTGGGAGGCCATCCGGGCGATGTCGCCGGTGACCTGCCGGCCGTTCTCCGCCGACCGCGACGGCATGGTGCTGGGCGAAGGCGGCGCGGTCATGATGCTCGAGGCCTGGGATCATGCGCAGGCGCGCGGCGCGACGATCCTCGGCGAGCTCATCGGCTGGGGCATGTCCTCGGACGCTCACCACATCACTCAGCCATCGCCCGAGGGCCAGGCGCGCGCCATCCGGCAGGCGGTGAACCATGCCGGCATCGCCGATCGCGACGATATCCTGATCTCGGCGCACGGGACCGGCACCCCTCTGAATGACGCCGCCGAGACACTGTCGCTGGTGGACGTGTTCGGCGAGCGCGCCCGCGCCTTGCCGGTGATCGCCACCAAGTCGGCCCATGGCCACCTGATCGGCGGTTCGGCCGCCCTGCAGGCGGCGCTGGGGCTGCGGGCGCTCGCCGAGGGCCTGGCCCCGCCGATTCAGAATTTCACTAGCCGAGACCCGGCCTGCGACCTCGACCTCGTGGTGGGTGAAGCCCGGCCGATCGGCGCGAAGCTGCTGCTCCAGAACGCCTTCGCCTTCGGCGGCCTCAACGTCGCTCTGGTCTTCGCCGCAGCCTAGGTGTCAGCCCGCGACGACCGGAGGCTCGTGAGCTTTCGCGGTCGGCACGGGCGGCGCTTTCCAATCGAGGAAGCCCAGGAAATGCGCCACGTTCAGGGTGCGTAGGCCGGCCGCGGTCTGCGCCTCACGAGTCTCATCGCGCAGCGCGCGCATCTTCGTCCAATGGATCTTGGGCCGGTAATGATGCTCGGCATGGAAGCCGTTGTTCAGGAAGGCCCAGTTGTAGATCGGCTCATAGGTCGAGACGCCCGTGGCCATGGGTTCGTCCGGCTCGGCCCCGGCGTGCTCGTACCAGGCGATCAGGAACGAGAGGCAGTGTCCCAGGTAGTAGAATGGGGCGAGCACCAGCACGAACTGCCAGTTGAGGATCAGCAGGACGCCGTAGACCCCGACGATCGCCCAGAATTCCTGCAGGGCCTGGCCAGCTTCCTTCGGCCGCTTGGCGCGGATCGCTCGCGCCACGGTGAAGGGGCCGTCGTCGCGCCAGAACTGTTTGAAGACGTAGTTGAGCGGCGGTTCGACCTTTCCGTCCGCCCCGTACTGGTAAAGCGAGATGGGATCGACCGTGTGGCCGTCCGCGCCGATGCGGTCGGAATTGCCGGCGTGGTGACGCATGTGGACGTACTTGTACATCGTCTGCGGTGTGCCGAGTTCCAGGGTCAGCACCAGGCTGGTCAGCCGGTTGAGCGGCTCCCACGCGAAGAACGGATTGTGGATGAAGTTGTGCGAGACCGAGTCCAGGCTCCAGCCGATGGCCGCGCCGTAGGCCGCCGCGCCCGCCAGCCGCAGCGGCCAGCTAAGCTGATGCCAGGCCAGGAGAAAGGCCAACAGCAGGCCGATATGGATGAACACCAGCGCCGCTGGGACCGCATCCCAGGCGGAATAGCGGAACAACAGCGCGTGCGCCCTCGGCCGACGCCGAGGCGTGTCCGGCACGGCGACGCCTGCATGGTGCTGGTCCTCGGCGATCTGTGGGCGTGGCGCGGTCATCTCACGGCATTATAGAGGAAAATCCGCCACGATGATGTCGCGTGCCGTCAGGCCTCGCCGTCCGCGACAGCGGTCGGCCCACCCGTATCGGAGGCCAGCAGCACGACGCCGAGGGCGATGACCGTGACGCCGGCGATCCGCGTCAGGCTCAGGGTCTCATGGAAGAGCAGGACGGCGCTGACCAGTGTGCTCACGTAGACCATCGCCGTCATCGGGAAGGCGCGGCCAAGATCGAGATCCTTGAGGATCGTCATCCAGATCAGGAAGCCGCAGAAGTAGAGCCCAAAGCCCAGCAGCACGACCGGGGTGGCCAGGGCGTGAGCGACCAGATGACCGATGCCCGAGCGGTCATCGAGCGTCGCCCCGGCGTACTTGAAGACGACCTGGGTGGCGGTCTCGACGGCGATGAACAGCACCCAGCCCCCAATCGCCAGGCGCAGGTCGTGGGAGCGGCTGGCTCGGCCGGTGAGCGGGGCCTCAGACAAGGCTCGCCCCCACCAGCCCGGCGCCCAGGGTCACCAGGCCCGCGCCGAGCCACCGCCGGGCGCGCGGCCGTTCCCCAAGGAACAACCGCCCGGTCAGCACCGCACCGACATAGGAAAGGGCCGCCATGGGACCGACGATCGACAGCGGCGCGTGGCCGAGAACATACATCCAGGAGACGGCCTCGACGCAGTAACCCAGAAAGCCTGCCACCACCCACGGGCTGAACGCCACAGCCCGCCAGAACGCCGCGCCAGAACCTTTGGCAATGCGGTCGAGCCCCAGCTTGAAAGCCGTCTGGCCGAACACGTCGAGAACGACGGTCAGGGCGAAGAGCAGCCAGGAGATCAGACCCATTATCGCCTTTCCGGGGTGACGCGCCGCGCCACCTCATATCCGATATCGCGCAAAGCGGGCATAGGCTGTTGTGAGTCGTCGCCGTCCCGGCCGGTGGCGGCGACACCCAGGCCGCGGCGTCCTAGAATGTGCATGACCGGAGGCTCGGTGCGTCGATACCCAGGTTTTTCCCCCGCCGTCGGATTCGCCATCGCCTGCGCCCTGGGGCTCACAGGCTGCGCGACCATCGGCGGACCGGGGGCGGCAGGTCGGGTGGCGCATGCGCCGGGCGATCCCTTCGAAGGCCTCAATCGACCGCTGTTCGGGTTCGGTCAGTCGCTCGACCATGGCTTGGTGCAGCCGTTGGTGCGGGGCTATCAGCACTCGCCGGGGCTGCTGCGCCGCGCCCTGCACAACGTGCTGCAGAACGCCGACGAGCCGCTGGTCCTGCTCAATGATCTCATGCAAGGCCGCATTGGAACGGCCGCGCGAACGGCGGTTCGCTTCGTGGGCAACAGCACCCTCGGCGTCGCAGGGCTCTTCGATCCGGCGACGTCCGCCGGCCTGCCCCATCATGACAACGACTTCGGGTTGACGCTCGGCCGCTATGGGTTCGCCCCCGGCGCCTATCTCTATGTTCCGGTGCTGGGCCCGACCACCATGCGGGACGCGGTCGGGGCGGGTGTGGACTTCGTCGCCGATCCGCTGTCCTGGGCGAGGCTGCGCAACGCCAAGAGCATCAGTCTCGCCCGCACCGCGCTCTCTCTGATCGACGAGCGGGTCGAGGCCGAGGACGACCTGCGCAGCCTCGAAACCGGCGCCGCCGATCCCTATGCCAGCTTCCGCTCGGTCTATCTCCAGTCCCGGGCGGCGGCGATCAAGGGCGAAGAGGCCGGCCTCGAGCCCTTGCCGGACCTTCCCACGCCGCCGGCCCCTGCGGCGCCCTCGCCGCCCGAGACGCACCCGTGACCTCTGGGGCGCTATCCGCCGCACTCGCCGCCCTGGTGGCCTTCGCCTGCCGCCGAGCGCGCATCCTGGTCGCCGCGGCGCTGATCGCCGTGATCGTCGCCGGCGGCTATGTGGCCGGGCATTTCTCGGTCCACACCGAGCTCGCCGCACTGATTCCGCCCGACACGCCCTGGCGGGTTCAGGAGCGGGCGTTGGAGGCAGCCTTCGTCTCGCAGGGCGAAGACATCACCGCGGTCATCGACGGCGCGACACCGGAGCTGGCCGAGGCCTCCGCGGCGCGCCTTGCTGCGGCGCTGAACGAACGACGCGACCTGTTCCGCCGCGTGGATCGGCCAGGCGCAGGCCCCTACTTCGCCGCCGAGCGGGTGCTGTTCCTGTCCGAGGCGCAGGTGCGCGCCACGACCCAGGCGCTGATCCGCGCCCAGCCCCTGCTGGCGCCGGTGGCCGCCGACCCGAGCCTTCGCGGGGTGCTGAGCGCCCTGTCGACCGGGGCCGACGGCGTCGCCGCGGGCCTTGTCTCACCGCAGCAGGTCGCGGCCCCCCTTCAGGCCGTCGCCGATACGGCGGACCTCGCGCTGCGCGGACGCCCGGCGTACTTCTCCTGGCGCCCCCTGGTCAGCGGCGAAGCCGTCACAGCGGCGGATCGCCGGCAGTTCGTGATCGCCTATCCGAAGGTCGATGCCGCCGGATCTGCGCCCGACGCGGCGTTGGCGAGCGTCCGGGCCGAAGCCCGCCGGCTCGGCCTGGACGCCGCGCACGGGGTGCGGCTGCGGCTCACCGGCGCCGTCCCCATGCAGTCTGACGAACTCGCCACGCTCGGAGAGGCGACCGGCCCCATCGCCCTCTTCGCATTTTCCCTGGCGCTGGCGATCATCTACCTGGCGGTCCGCTCGCCCAGGATCGTCGCCGCCATCGTCGTCACCGTGCTGGTGGGCCTGACCCTGACGGCGGCGCTGGGGCTCGCGGTCTATGGCCGGTTCAACCTGATCTCGGTCGCCTTCCTGCCGCTGTTCGTGGGCCTGGGGGTCGACTTCGCCATACAGTTCTCAGTGCGATATTGCGCCGAGGCGATCGGCGAGCCCGACATCACCTCGGCCCTGACAAAGGCCGCGGCCGGCGCCGCCCGGGGGCTCAGCCTGGCCGTGGCGGCCACCGCGCTGGGGTTCTTCGCTTTCCTGCCGACCCGCTACAGAGGCGTCTCCGAGCTCGGCCTGATCGCAGGTTCGGGCATGTTGCTCTCGTTCCTGCTGGTGTTCACCCTGCTTCCGGCGCTGCTGACACTCGCCAACGCCCGCAGCCCGGCGGCCGAGGCCGGCCTACCGCGCCTGCGCAACGCTGACGCGCCGCTGTTGGCGCGCCGCCGCGTGGTGCTCGCCGGAGCTGTTGTGCTGGCGCTCGCCGGCCTGGCGGCAAGCCCGCTCCTGCGCTTCGATTTCGATCCGCTGCGGCTTCGCAATCCGAACAGCGAGTCGGTGGCGACCTTCCTGCAGCTGGCGAACGACCCGGAAACCGGACCTGACAGCCTCGACGTCCTGGCGCCGGACCTCGCCCACGCCCGGGCGCTCGCCACGCGCCTTGCGGCCACGCCAGGCGTCCGCACGGTGCTCACGGCTGACAGCCTGATCCCGCCCGATCAGGCCCCGAAGCTCGCGCTGATCCAGGACGCCGCCCTCATCCTGGACCCCACGATCAACCCCTTCGACGCCGCCGCCCCGCCCAGCGACGCCGAGCTTGTGGCGAGCCTTGGCGACGCGGTGACCGCCCTGCGCGGTCTGGCCGGCGCCCCGAGCGGAGCCCCGGTTCGCGCGGCCGCGCTGCGGCTCGCAGGCCTGCTGGAGACGGCGCAACGCGGCTCTCCGGCAGGACGGGCACACTTGCAGAGCGTGCTGGTCGCCGGACTTCCAGCCGGGCTAGATCAGGTGCGCGGCGTGATGAGCGCCCAGCCTGCAACCCTCGAGAGCCTCCCCCCCGATCTCAAGGCCGACTGGGTGACCCCCGACGGTCGGGCCCGGGTGCAGGTCCTTCCCAGCGCAGCGCACGCCGACAAGGCGGGTATCGCGCGCTTCGCGACAGCGGTTCAGGCGGTGGCGGGGGCGGCCACCGGAAACCCGGTCGCGGTCCCGCAGACCCGCCAGCTGATCCTGGGCGCGTTCGGCCAGGCCGGCGCCCTCTCGTTGGCCACCATCGCCCTGCTCCTGGCCCTCAGCTTCCGGCGGCTCAGACCGGTGATCCTGACGCTCGCGCCGGTCCTGCTGAGCGGCCTGCTGACCATTGGGACCTGCGTCCTGCTGGGTCAGGACATCAATCTGGAGAACCTGATCGCCCTGCCGCTGCTGGTCGGGATCGGAGTGTCGTTCAACATCTACTTCGTGGTCGCCTGGGAAGGCGGCGAACGGGCGCTGCTGGCCTCCAGCCTGGCGCGGGCGGTGATCTACAGCGCGCTGACCACCGCGGCCGCCTTCGGCGCGCTCGGCCTTTCGCAGCATCCCGGCACGGCCAGCATGGGCGCCCTGCTGCTCATTTCGCTGTTCTGGACCCTGACCGTGACGCTCGTCGTACAGCCGGCGCTGTTGCGGTCGGCGACGCGGGGCCCCTAACGGATCTTCGCCGTCAACTCGTTGAGCTTGGACACCAGACCTGGCGCGCCGCCCGCCTGCACGACAGAGGCAAAATCGGCGCGCTGGGTCGCGAGCTGGCTGACCCCCTTGTAGAAGACGTCGATGACCCGCCATTCGCCGCCAAAGGCGCGCAGACGATAATTCACCGCGGTCGTCCCGCCGGCATCGACGATCTGCGACTTCACCAGCTTGTCGGGCCCCCGGGTGGTCACCGCAGCATCCACCGTGCAGCGCTGGCCCGTGAAGGCATCGAATTCCTGCGCATAGCGGGCAGAGGTGTAGCGAGTGAGCGCTGAGACCACCGCGGCTTGATCCTTGGCGGTCATTTTCGTCCAGGGCTCGCCGATCGCGAACTGCGCCATGACCTCCAGGTTGAAGCCCTTTTCGAGCACCGGCTGCAGGGCGCGGGCGCGGGGCGGGAGCGTCGCGCCCTTGACCTGCTTCACCGCCTCCAGGACGCCATTGCACAGGGCCTCGACCCGCTCCGCCGCCGGGTCGGCCGCCGCCCGGGCAGCCCCCGAGGCTGCGAGGCAAAGGAAGGCGGTCAGGGCCGCCGCGATCGTACGCATCACCAGCTATCTGTTCCCGTTTGCGACCCCCATCGCACACGCGAAGGCAGGCCAATTCCCAGGCAGCGCAAAACCGCCAAGAAGACAAGGGACTGTGTACGGCCCTGCGCAGCCCGGAAGCCCTACGCCTCCAGCTCGATGTCCCAGTAGAGGTAGTCGAGCCAGCTTTCGTGCAGGTGGTGCGGCGGGAAGCGGCGGCCGTGTTCCTGCAGTTCGTAGGCGGTGGGCCGGTGCGGCATGCGCCTGGGGTGCATGTGCGCCTCGCGCGGCGTGCGCCCGCCCTTGGTCAGGTTGCAGCGGGCGCAGGCGGTGACGATGTTTTCCCACGTCGTGCGCCCGCCGCGTGAGCGCGGGATCACGTGATCGAAGGTCAGGTCGTCGCCGCAGCGGCAATACTGGCAGGTGAAGGCGTCGCGCAGGAACAGGTTGAACCGCGTGAAGGCCGGCGGCCGGTCTTGCGTCACATAGCTCTTCAGCGAGACCACGCTGGGCAGCTTCATTTCGAAGGTCGGCGAGTGGACCACCTGGTCGTAGGTGGAGACCACGTCCACGCGGTCGAGGAACACCGCCTTGATGACGTCCTGCCAGGGCCAGAGCGACAGCGGATAGTAGCTGAGCGGGCGATAGTCGGCGTTCAGCACGAGGGCGGGCCAACCGGACGGCGGGCGGCTAAGCACCTGCATGGGCGGCCTCCCCATCGTCGACGCGGGGGCCGTTGGGAGCCAGGGCGCGGGATCCGCCGATGTCGTACGCTGATGAACTGAAGACCAGGCCCTCGTTCGCGACGCGTGTTGGCGGCGCTGGCCCTCTTCAGATGGTTCGGGCTCGACCGCGATGCGAGCCACTATAGGAAAGATTCGGCGACATCTCCATGACGCAGAACATGGAGATCGGGGCAGCTTGCCGGGCCTCGCCACACGTCGATTGCGTGGGCGAGGCTTACCGGCATCGCATCAGTTAGACGCCGACGACAGCGGTGGCGCCGGCCAGGGCCAGGCCCAGGGCGACAACGGCAAAGGACACCAGAACGTCCAGAGCGCGGTTCAGTTGGATCGACATGACTTCATTCCTTTTAGATATTCGGCGGCGGGGGGAGTCGGTCGCCGTGTCCGATGTGGACGATGTTTAGATAGCATATATCTGAGCGGTGCCTAGATACTAATTTACGCCGTACTGTTATGCATTTCTGTATGAACTATCAGGGAAGCTGCAAGCGCCGCCTAGGCGGGGCCGGCCTAGGTTCAGACTCAATTGGAACGGCTGAGCCCTGGGCCTTTGGGCACAAATCCCGTCATCCCGGCCGCAGCGAAGCGGAGAGCCGGGCCCCAGGGGTTCAAGCCGTGCGGTTGCTCCTGGGTCCCGGCTCGGCCTTGCAGGCCGTCCGGGATGACGGAGCTCTCTAAGCAGCGGATATTGCAGAAATTTCCGGAACATCCAATTGAGTACAGACCCTAGCCCGCCACGAAAAAGGGGCCCGATGGGCCCCTTCTCCGGTCGGCGGAGAGTGGGAGGCTCTAGCCGCCGACGACCACGAAGGCCGCGGAAAGCGAAGCGCCGAGGAACAGGATCACCGCAGGAACGAAGCGATCCAGGGCCCGTTCAAAACGGGAAACGCGAGAGACAGACATTGACACACACCTTCAGTTGGAAGCCCCTGGGGAGCGGGCGGAGTTTCTAATTGAACAACGCTCAGATAGGGTGTCACAGCGACGCTTCAAGGTATCTTTACGCCGCTAAGATAGAGAATTACATTGAAGGCGATGAGAGAAACTCAACCTGCCGAGGCCCGGCCCTATCACCACGGCGACCTTAGCCGCGCCCTGATCGACGCCGCACGCCGGCTGCTGGAAGCCGAGGGTCCGAGCGCCCTGTCGCTCCGCGCCGTGGCCCGCGAGGCCGGGGTCAGCCCGGCGGCGCCCTACCATCACTTCAAGGACAAGGGTGAGCTGCTGGAGGCCGTGGCCGGCGAGGGCTGGGACATGCTCGACCAGGCGATCGCCAAGGCCAAGGCTCAGGCCCCCTCGATCGAACGGGCGCTGAACGAGATCGGCGTGGCTTACGTCTGCTTCGCCCGCGACAACCCCGCGCTCTACCGCGTGATGTACGACACCGCCCGCGACCGCGAGGCGCTGCCGGGCGACATGGCGACGATCGATAAGGACAGCGCCTACTGCAAGGTGCGCGACACCCTGATCGAGGCCGGCGGCGCCGACCCCAAGGATCCCATCGACATCGAACTGGCCACCACGGCGGCCTGGTGCTCGGCCCACGGCTTGGCGGAAATGTCCGGCTTCAAGCAGTTCGAGCATCTCAAGGAGGCCATGGGCGGCGAAGAGGCCTTCTTCCGGGCGATCTTCCAGCACATGGGTCTGGGCGCGCTGCGCACGAAGAAATAGACCTGCGCGGGTGACCGCAGCGTTCGTCACCCGTTTCGCGCCCTCCCCCACCGGCTATCTGCACCGGGGCCACGGCTTTTCGGCCTTGACGGCGTTCGCGGCGGCGCAAGCCACCTCCGGACGCTTAATTCTGCGCATCGAGGACATCGACCGCACCCGCTGCCGGCAGGAATATGAGGCCGCGATCTATGAGGACCTGGCTTGGCTTGGCCTGAGCTGGGAGCAGCCGGTCCGTCGGCAGTCCGACCACATGGCCGACTATGGCGCGGCGCTCTCGCAGCTTACCGAACGCGGCCTGACCTACCGCTGTTTCCGCACCCGACGCGAGGTGGCCGAGGCCATCGAGAGCGCGCCGCATGGGGCGCTGGAGGTGTTCCGAGGGCAAGCCCTGGCGCCCGACGAGGAGGCGCGACGGATCGAGGCCGGTGAGGTCTATGCGTGGCGCCTGTCGCTGGCGGCGGCCGAGCGGGCGCTGGGCGGGTTCGGCGGCCTGACCTTTGAAGAGCACGGCGAGACCGTCCAGTCCCGTCCGGAAGTCGGTGGCGACGTGGTGCTGGGGCGCAAGGACGTGGGCGTGGCCTACCACCTGGCCGTGGTGGTCGACGACGCCCTGCAAGGCGTGAGCGAGGTGATCCGCGGCCGCGACCTGTTTGAGGCGACCCATGTCCAGCGGCTGTTGCAGGCGCTGCTGGGCCTCCCCGTCCCGGCCTACCGCCACCACCGCCTGCTGACCGGTCCGGACGGCCAGCGGTTCGCCAAGCGCGATGGCGCCCAGACGCTGCGGGCGCTGCGCGAACGCGGTATGACCCCTGCCGAGCTCAGGGCGGAGTTGGGGTTTTGACGGACGCAGCGATCGCGCAGGAACACCCGGACCGATGGCGGCCGGTGGCCGCGCTGGTGTTCGGCGCCTGCGTGATCGGCTTTTCGGGGATTCTGGTCAGGCTGACCGGCACCGGGCCGGCGGCGGCGGGGTTCTGGCGGCTGGCCTTCGCCCTGCCTTGGCTGGCGATCCTGACCCGGCGCGCCAGCGGCCCGCTTGGCCGCCCGACGCCGATCGCGCTCCTGACCGGCCTGCTGTTCGCGCTGGACCTGGGCTTCTGGCACTACGGGATCAAATACACCTCGGTAGCCGCTTCGACGGTGCTGTCGAACCTCGCGCCGGTGGTGGTCACCGCCTTCGCGTGGATTTTCCTGAAGCAGCGCCCGCGCGCGTTGTTCCTGCTGGCGCTCGCCGTCGCGGTCGGCGGGGCCTGGATGATGGGGGTTGGCAAGGGCAACGGCGCGCCCGTGCTCAACGCGCCCCTCGGCAACCTCCTCTCGGTGGCCACCGCGCTCTGGTACGCGCTCTACTTCCTGGCCCTGGCCGAAGGCCGCAAACGTCAGGCAGCC